>NZ_JBFAJK010000014.1:0-143259 GCF_040655175.1 Micromonospora sp. NPDC050495
CCCGGCACCTGAGGTGCCGGGCGACGCCGTTGGTGCCGGGTCAGTCGTCGCGGTGGGCCGCCCACCAGGCCTGGCCGGACTCGGGCAGGGTGTCGATCGGGTCGTAGTAGGCGTAACGCTTGTTGAGCGCTTCGAGGTCGGCGGACTCGATCGAGGTGCGGTAGTTCTTGGTCCAGTAGGAGATGCCGCGGTCGCGGTCGTAGTCGGTGAGCATGTGCACCCAGCGCTTGCCGACGAACGGGACGTCGCAGACGATCCGCGGGGTGGCGTAGCCGGGCAGGTAGCCCATGATGTCGTGCTGGAGCTGCTGGGCGTGCCAGACGGGGACCCGCCAGTGCTCGGCGTTGGGGATCATGTCGCACATGTAGAAGTAGTACGGCAGGATGCCGGCCTCGCCCTGCAGCGCGAAGCAGAGGTCGAGCAGGTCGGCGCTGGTGGCGTTGACCCCGCGCATGAGCACGCCCTGGTTGCGTACGTCGCGGACGCCCACGTCGAGGGCCGTCTGGGCGGCCTTGGCGACCAGCGGGGTCAGCGACTGGGCGTGGTTGACGTGGGTGTGGATGGCCAGGTTGACGCCGCGGCGGGCGGCGGTGCGGGCGACGCGTTCGAGGCCCTCGACGACGTCGGGCTGGAGCCAGTGCTGCGGCAGGCCCATGAGGGCCTTGGTGGCGAGCCGGATGTCGCGGATGGTTTCGATCTCCAGCAGGCGCATCAGGTAGGACTCGAGGTTGCGCCACGGCACGTTGGCGACGTCGCCGCCGGAGACGACCACGTCGCGGACGCCGGGGTGGGCCTTGAGGTAGCTGATGTGGGCGTCGTAGCGGTCGACCGGCTTGAGGGAGAGTTTGAGCTTGTCGACCGCGGGGGTGGAGTTGCCGACGAGGTCCATCCGGGTGCAGTGGCCGCAGTACTGCGGGCAGGTGGAGAGCAGTTCGGCGAGGACCTTGGTGGGGTAGCGGTGGGTGAGGCCTTCGGCGACCCACATGTCGTGCTCGTGCAGGCTGTCGCGGCTGGCGTAGGGGTGGGAGGGCCAGTCGGTGCGCCGGTCGGAGGCGACGGGGATCATGTAGCGGCGGATCGGGTCGGCGAGGAAGGCCTCGGTGCTCATCGGCTGGTGCGGGACCATGGTGTTGAGCATCTGCGGCGGCACCAGCATGGACATGGTGGCCAGGGCCTTCTGGTCGGCCTCGAGGTCGGCGTAGAAGCGCTCGTCGACGGTGTCGCCGAGCACGGTGCGCAGCTGCTTGATGTTCTTGACGCAGTTGACCCGCTGCCACTGGGCGCTCTCCCACTGGTCCCGGGTGACGTGGCGCCAGCCGGGGAAGCGGGTCCAGTCGGGTTCGACCAGGGGGCTGCGGCGGTATTCGTACGGCTGCCCGGCGGTCGGAACGGCGACCGGGGCGTGACGGGGTTGAGGGATGGTCTCAACCGGTTGGGTCTGGGTCACGGCCCCTCCTGAGGTGCTGCGGATGATCAACGATCTCGAAGGCTACTGGAAAATATCCGGTGAAGAAATTAGTCTGCCGTAAGTTTTCCCGCGACGCGAGCCCAGACCGGGGTTTCGAGCGGCTGAACATAGGGGGTCGGCGTGACGTCACCGGTGGGTCTGCACCGAGTCGTGGAACCGGCGGGGGTGCTGCCGCAGGCGGCGTGGCGGCTGGACGCCTCCCCGCGGATCGCCGCCAACGAGGTGCGGATCCGGGTGGAGCGGCTGAACCTGGACGCGGCGAGCTTCCGGCAGCTGTCGGAGAAGCACGGCGGGGACGGGGAGAAGGTCCGCGCCGAGGTGCTGGAGATCATCTCGACCCGGGGGAAGATGCAGAACCCGGTGACCGGCTCCGGCGGCATGCTCATCGGCACCGTGGAGGAGGCCGGGAAGCGGTCCCCGCTGGGGCTTCGCCAGGGCGACCGGGTAGCCACCCTGGTGTCGCTGACGCTGACCCCGCTGACGATCCTGGACGGGTTGGCGGCCTGGGACGGGCGCAGCGAGCAGGTGCCGTGCGACGGGTACGCGATCCTGTTCGCCCGGTCGATCGCCGCGGTGCTCCCGGACGACCTGCACCCGGAGCTGTCGCTGGCGGTGCTCGACGTGTGCGGGGCGCCCGCGCTGACCGCCCGGGTGGTCGCCGAGCAGGTGGCGCGGCGCCGCCGCGAGGGGGACGCCCGGCCGGTGAGCGTGGCGGTGATCGGCGGCGCCGGCAAGAGCGGCTCGCTGTCGCTGGCCGCCGCGCGGCGGGCCGGCGCCAGCCGTACGGTCGGGGTGGTGCCGGTGGCGGCGGAGCGTGACGCGCTGGAGGCGGCCGGCCTGGCGGATGTGGTGGCGCTGGCCGACGCGCGGGATCCGGTGGGGTTGTCCACGGCGGTGACCGGGGCGCTGAACGCCCCCGCGGACGTCACGGTGGTCTGCGTGGACGTGCCGGGCTGCGAGCACGGGGCGGTGCTCGCCACCGAGGACGGCGGCACGGTGATCTTCTTCTCGATGGCGACGAGTTTCGCGGCGGCCGCGTTGGGTGCGGAGGGTCTGGCGGCGGACGTGACGATGCTGGTCGGCAACGGGTACGTGCCGGGGCACGCCGCCCTGGCGCTGGACCTGCTGCGCGGCGAGCCGGGGGTGCGTCGGCTGTTCGAGGCCCGGCTGGCGGCAGACTGAGCGTCATGACGAATCCCTCGACCCTGTACCGCGGCGGAGTGCTGCACTGTCCGGCCGACCCGAGCGCGACGGCGTTGCTGGTGCGTGACGGGCGGATCGCCTGGTTGGGCGCCGACGCCGACGCGCCGGCCGCCGATCGGGTGGTGGAGCTGGGCGGGGCGCTGGTGACGCCGGCGTTCGTGGACGCGCACGTGCACGCCACGGACACCGGGTTGGCCCTGTCGGGGCTGGACCTGTCGGCGGTGCGGTCCGCGGCCGAGCTGCTGGAGGCGGTGGCGGCGTTCGCGGCCGGCCTGCCGTCGGACGCGGTGGTGTTGGGACACGGCTGGGACGAGTCGTCCTGGCCGCAGCCGGCGCTGCCTGACGCGGCCGCGTTGGACCGGGCGGCGGGGGGCCGACGGGTGTACCTGTCGCAGGCGTCGATCCACTCGGCGCTGGTGTCGGCGGCGTTGTTGGCGGCCTGTCCGGACGCGGCGGGCGCCGCCGGCTACGACCCGTCGGGCTGGCTGCGCCGCGAGGCCCACCACGTGGTGCGGGCGGCGGCGTTGGGCTCGGTGACCACGGCGCAGCGGGTGGCCGCCCAGCGCGCCGCGCTGCGGCACGCGGCGGCGTTGGGCATCGCGGCGGTGCACGAGTGCGGCGGCCCGGGTACCTCCGACGAGAGCGACTTCACCGGCCTGTTGGCGATCTCCGGCGACGGCGTGCCCGAGGTGTACGGGTACTGGGGTGAGCTGCTGGGTGCGGCGAAGGCCCGGGAGTTGGGCGCGGTCGGTGCCGGCGGTGACCTGTACGCCGACGGGGCGTTGGGTTCCCGCACGGCGCACGTGTCGGCGGCCTACCTGGACGGAGAGCCCGGGGCCTGCGGGCACGGCTACGTCAGCGCCGAGCAGGTGCGTGACCACCTGCTGGACTGCGCGGCTCATGGGCTGCAGGGCGGTTTCCACGCGATCGGTGACGCGGCCATCGGCACGGTGCTCGACGGGTTCGCGCAGGCCGCGCGGACGGTGGGTGTGGACCGGCTGCGGGCGGCCCGGCACCGGGTGGAGCACGCGGAGATCATGAGCAAGCCGCTCATCGCCGGGTTCGTGGAGTACGGGATCGTGGCGTCGATGCAGCCGGCGTTCGACCGGCTGTGGGGCGGGGCTGGGCGGATGTACGAGTCGCGGTTGGGGTTGGCGCGGTCGTTGGAGTCCAACCCGATGGGGGCGATGCACGCGGTGGGGGTGGCGTTGGCGTTCGGGTCGGACTCGCCGGTGACGCCGTTGGATCCGTGGGGGTCGGTGCGGGCGGCGGTGGCGCATCACAGTCCGGCGCAGCGGATGACGGTGCGGTCGGCGTTCGCGGCGCACACCCGGGGCGGGTGGCGGGCCGTGCACCTGGACAACGAGGGGGTGCTCGCGCTGGGCGCGCCGGCGACGTTCGCGGTGTGGGACACCCCGGCGGGGGTGGAGCGGGGTCTGCCGGTGTTGCAGGCCGAGGATCCGGAGGCGCGGGGGGCGGACGATCCGACGCCGCTGCCGGTGTGCCGGGCCACGGTGTTGCGCGGTGACGTGATCTATCAGGAAGGCGTTTCGTGAGCGAGCGGGCGAGCGGACGATCGGCACGGGGTGGCGCCGGCACGGCGTCGCCGAGCGGAGCGAGGGTGACGGCGTGACGGGCAAGCTTGGGTTGGATCCGGCGCTGGTGGCGCGGGCGCGGGAGTTGGCGCGCCGCGCCGGGCAGCCGGTGGTGGATCTGGCGCGCAGCCACACCACGGTGTCGGTGGAGCGGGCGGTGCTGCGGCTGGCCGGGGTGAGCGGCGCCGACCCCGACGGCATCCCGTGGGTGAACCGGCTCGTCGACGCGGTCGTGGCCGACGTCGGTCTCGGGCACGGGGTGGCCGCGCCGGTGTTCGACGCTCTGGCTCGGGAGCAGATCGGCGACGTGACGTTGTTGGCGCAGAAGGCGGCCGCCGGGTCGGTGCGGTTCGCCCAGCCCACCGGCAGGGCGGCCACCGCGGCCCGCCGGGCGGCCCGGAGGGCGGTCGGCGCGGGGGTGCGGCAGGTCGACCGGCGCCGCGCCGAGCGGGACCGGTTGGTGAAGCGGTACGGGGATCCGAAGCAGCGGCCGTGGATCTACCTGATCGTGGCGACGGGCGACATCTATGAGGACATTCCGCAGGCGCAGGCCGCTGCCCGGGCCGGGGCGGATGTCATCGCGGTGATCCGGTCCACGGGGCAGTCGTTGCTGGACTACGTGCCGGAGGGGGCGACCCGGGAGGGTTTCGCGGGCACGTACGCGACGCAGGAGAACTTCCGGTTGATGCGGGCGGCGTTGGACGTGTCGTCGAAGGAGTTGGGCCGGTACGTGCGGTTGACGAATTACGCGTCGGGGTTGTGCATGCCGGAGATGGCCACGCTGGCGGGGCTGGAGCGGCTGGACATGATGCTCAACGACTCGATGTACGGGATCCTGTTCCGCGACATCAACCCGATCCGCACGTTCGTGGACCAGCGGTTCTCGCGGCAGGTGCACGCGCGGGCGGGGATCATCATCAACACCGGTGAGGACAACTACCTGACCACCGCGGACGCGGTGGACGAGGCGCACACGGTGACGGTGTCGCAGCTGCTCAACGAGTATTTCGCGCACGAGGCGGGGTTGGCGGACTGGCAGTTGGGGTTGGGGCACGCATTCGAGATCAACCCGGATCTGCCGGAGTCGTTCCGGTTGGAGTTGGCGCACGCGTTGCTGGCGCGGGAGTTGTTCCCGGACGCGCCGTTGAAGTGGATGCCGCCGACGAAGCACATGACCGGGGACGTGTTCCGGGGCAACCTGCTCGACGGGTTCTTCAATCTGGTGGGCGCCATGACCGGGCAGGGCATCCTGCTGGTGGGGATGATGACCGAGGCGGTGGTGACGCCGTGGCTGTCGGACCGGGACATCGCGTTGCAGAACGTGCGGTACGTGTTGGGCGCGGCCGGGGGGTTGCACGAGGACTTCGTGCCGGCGCCGGGCGGGTTCATCCAGCAGCGGGCGCACCGGGTGCTGGGTGAGGCGGTGGACCTGTTGGCGCGCATCGGGGACCAGTCGTTGCTGACGGCGATCGCCGAGGGGACCTTCGGGATCATGAAGCGGCCCGCGGATCGGGGCAAGGGCCTCGACGGTGTCGCGCGGCACGAGGCCGACTACTACAACCCGGCCACGGAGATCCTGGAAGGGGACCGGGCGTGACGGCGTCGGGGGAGAAGAAGATCGTCCGGCCGTACGGGGACACCACCGGTGACGGCATGGTGCAGGTGTCGTTCACGCTGCCGGTGCCGTTGGACAAGCGCGCCGAGGGCGCGGCGGTGCAGTTGGCCAACAAGATGGGCATCGACCCGGCGATGCTGGTGCACGGCAAGCAGATGGGTGACGGGTTCAGCTTCTTCGTGGTCTACGGCCGGGTGAATCACCTGGTGGACCTGTCGGCGGTGCAGGTGGTGGAGCGGGACTTTCCGCTGCTGTCGGCCAAGGAGGTCAACGCGGTGGTGAAGCAGCGGCTGCGGCGCAAGTTGTCGGTGGTGGGGGCGTGCATCGGCACCGACGCGCACACCGTCGGCATCGACGCGATCCTCAACGTCAAGGGCATCGCCGGGGAGAAGGGCCTGGAGTACTACCGGGAGTTGAAGGTGACGAACCTGGGCGCGCAGGTGAGTGTGCCGGAGTTGGTGGAGGCGGCGCGGCGGGAGCGGGCCGACGCGGTGCTGGTGTCGCAGGTGGTGACCCAGCGCGACGCGCACCTGCACAACACCCGGGAGATGTCGGCGGCGTTCCGGGAGGCGATGCCGGCCGGGCGGCGGCCCCTGCTGATCGTGGGTGGGCCGCGTTTCGACGAGTCGATGACCGGGGAGCTGGGGGTGGACCGGATCTTCGGTCGGGGCACCACGCCGGGTGAGGTGGCGTCGTATCTGGTCCATGCGCTGATCACGGAGAAGAAGGCGGGAGCATGAGCGACGCGCGGCTGGGTGTGACGGTCACCCATCGACGGTATGTGCCGTACTCGCACGCCCACTACGCGGGCAACCTGGTCGACGGGGCGTACGCGTTGGGTCTGTTCGGGGATGTGGCCACGGAGGTGTGTATCCGTACCGACGGCGACGAGGGGTTGTTCGCCTCCTATTCGGACGTGCAGTTCCGGGCGCCGATGAAGGCCGGGGACGTGCTGGAGGTGGTGGCCACGGTCACCCGGGTCGGCACGCGTAGCCGCACCCTGGACTTCGAGGCGCGGGTGGTGTGCCGGGGCCGACCGGAGCGGGGTGAGTCGGCCGCGGAGGTACTGGCGGAGCCGGTCGTGGCGGTCACCGCGACCGGCACGGTGGTCGTGCCGCCGGCGGCGTGAACGTCGCGGTCTGCGCCGACGTCGGGTCGACGTACACCAAGGCCGCGGTGGTGGACCTCGACGGCGGCCGGCTGGTCGCGGCGGCGTCGGCGCCGACGACGGTGGGCAGCGACGTGCTGCACGGCCTGGACGCCGCCGTCGCGGCGGCCACCGCCGGGCTGGGTGTGCGCGACGTGCCGTGGTACGTCTGCTCGTCGGCGGGCGGCGGTCTGCGCCTGGCGGTGGTGGGCTACGAGCCGCTGGTCACCGCGCAGGCGGGCCGGCGGGTGGGCCTGTCGGCGGGGGCGAACGTGGTGCATGTGGCCGGTGGGCGGCTCGGGCGGGCCGAGCTGGCCGCGCTGCGCGCCGCCCGCCCGGACGTGGTGCTGCTGGTCGGGGGCACCGACGGCGGTGACGCGGAGACGCTGACGCACAACGCCACCCGGTTGGCCCGGGCCCGGTTCCGGGTGCCGGTGGTGCTCGCCGGCAACGCCGACGCCCGCGACGGGCTGCAGGCCGTGCTCGCGGCGGCGGGGGTGCCGGTCACGGTCGCGGACAACGTGTTGCCCCGCATCGGGGTGCTGGCCCCGGCGCCGGCCCGGGCGGCGATCCGGGAGGTGTTCCTGCGGCACGTCATCGGCGGCAAGAAGCTGTCCCGGGGTGCACGGTTCGCCCGCCTGGTGCGGGCCGCCACCCCGGACGCGGTGCTCACCGGGGTGGAGGTGCTGGCCGACGCGCTCGGCGGTGACCTGGCCGTGGTGGACGTCGGTGGGGCGACCACCGACGTGTACTCGGTGCTGACCCCCGACGAGCGGGACAGCGGCCCCGGCCAGGAGGTGGCGGGCACGCTGTGGCGGGCCCGCACCGTGGAGGGCGATCTCGGCATGCGGTGGAGCGCCCCCGGGGTGGTCCGCGCCGCCGCCGAGGAGCGCCTGCTGGCGCCGGGGGAGCAGGACGGGTTGGCGGCCGCGGCGGCGGTGCGGGCCGCGGATCCGGCGTTCCTGCCCGCCGACGCGGCCGAGCGGGCCGCGGAGCGGCGCATCGCCGCGCTGGCCGCGACGGTGGCGCTGCGCCGGCACGCCCGGGGCGTCGCCACCGGGGAACGCGCCGGTCGGGACCTGCGGGACGTGCGGCTGATGGTGGGTTCGGGTGGGGTGCTGCGGCACGCCGACCCGGGGGATGCCGCCGGTGTGCTGGGCGCGGTGCTCGCCGACCACGCCGGCGGGTGGCCGCTGCCGCGCGCCGCCCGCCCGGTCGTCGACGTCGACTACGTGCTGGCCGCCGGGGGGCTGCTCGCGGCGGATCATCCGGGGGCGGCGGCGGCGTTGTTGCGCCGTCACCTCGGCGGCTGAGCCGCCGGCGCGGCCACGCATCGAGACGCGCCGACGCGACACGCCGTGGTGCAACACACGACAGGCCCGGGTGGGTTGACAGCGGCGGGGGTCGACGCCGTACCGTCCTTGAGTCCTACTACGGGAAGCGGCTGTTGTTCGCTTCGTCCCTTCGCCTGCTGGCCGAGTGACCGGAAGGTTGCGGCGGCCAGGTCCAGCGGGCGGGGGTCGGCGGGGCGGCGCGGACCGGCCGCGGTTACCGGTGTACGGGCAGGATGAGCGGCACGGCCAGTAGACAACGGCCAGGCGGGGGCAGCCAGTCCACGTCGGGTCGGTCCGAAGGTCGCGGTCGCTTTTCCTCGCCCCACCGGCCGGGAAGGGCCTGGGAGCATCGGGGCGCGGCGCGAGCCGCGCCCCGATTTCCGTTCCGGCCCGTTGTTGCGCGCGCTGCCCCGGCCGGCACCGGGGTGACGGTCACGCCGGTGGGCCGGTGAGTTTGGCGGCCACGGCGTCGAGGACCCAGTCCAGACCGGTCGCGAAGGACGCGTCGGGGTCGACGTCCGTGCCGTCGTGCACGGCCTTGCTCAGGGTCGGGTAGCGGCCGGTGGCCAACATTCTCGTCACGTGCGGGCCGTGGGCGCGCTGCCAGTCGCGTTCGGACAGGCCGGTGGCCCGCTCGGCCCGCAGGTTCGCGATCTCGCGCCGGATCGCGCCGGTGAAGTAGGCGGCCACCGTCTCGACCGCGCGCAGCACGGTGTCGATGTCGGCCAGGCCGTCGAGGGCGGCCAGGGTGGCCTCGGTCACGGCGAGGCCGTGCGGGCCCAGGGCCGGGCGGCCGCCGAGCAGGTCGGCCAGCCAGTGGTGGCGCAGCGCGGCCTGCCGGGTGCGGTGGGCCAGCACGCACAGCGCCGCCCGCCAGTCACCGGGCTGCTCCTCGGGGAGGATCTCGGCCTGGACCTCGTCGAGCATGAGGTCGAACAACTCCTGCTTGGTGGCGATGTGGCCGTACAGGCGCATCGGGCCGGCGTGGAGCCGAGCGGCGACCTTGCGCACCGACACCGCCGCCAGGCCGCCCTCGTCGGCCAGCGCGACGGCGGCGGCGACGATCCGCTGCCGGTCCAGCGGCACGGGAGGAGCCGGCGGCTCCGGCCGGTCCCAGACAGTCACGGTCACCCCTCTTCTTGGCCGCACCCCAACCCAACCAATACAGTGTATCGGCATGAGACACCGTATCGCCGTGGTGGGTTGCGGCCCCGCCGGCCTCACCTTCGCCCGGGTCCTGCACCGCCACGGCCACCCCGTCACCGTCCTCGAACGCGACCACGCCCCCGACGCCCGCCCGCCGGGCGGCACCCTGGACCTGCACGAAGGCCTGGGCCAGCGGGCGCTGGACAAGGCCGGGCTGCTGGCCGCCTTCCAGGCGCTGGCGCGTCCCGAGGGGCAGGCCATGCGCATCCTGGACCCGGACGGGACCGTGCTGCGCGACTGGCGACCCGGCCCCGACGAGCGGGCCAATCCCGAAATCGACCGCGGGCAGCTGCGGGACCTGCTGCTCGGCCCCCTCGACGTCCAGTGGGGGCGGGCCGTCACGCGGGTCGTGCCGGGAACACCGGACGGCGTCCTGGTCCACGTCGCCGACGGGCGAGCCGAGACGTTCGACCTGGTCGTCGGCGCGGACGGCGCCTGGTCCCGGATCCGCCCGGCGGTCTCCCCGGCGACCCCGCACTACACCGGCGTCACCTCCGTCGAGACCTCCCTCGACGACGTCGACACCCGCCACCCGGAGCTGGCCCGGTTGATCGGCGACGGTTCGGTGGCCGTGTACGGGGTGAACCGGTCGCTGGTCGCCCAGCGCAACAGCGGCGGCCACGTCAAGGTGTACGCCCGGTTCCGCGCGCCGCTGGACTGGCACACCGACCTGGACCTGGCCGACGTCGAGGCCGTGCGGTCGCACCTGACGGCGCTGTTCCCCGGCTGGGCCGCGCCCGCCCTCGACCTGCTGCGCCACGGCACCGCGTTCGCGCACCGGCCCCTCTACGTCCTGCCCGTGGGCCACACCTGGCCGCACGTGCCCGGGGTGACGCTGCTGGGCGACGCCGCCCATCTGATGCCCCCACTGGGGGTGGGCGCGAACCTGGCGATGCTGGAGGGCGCCGAACTCGCCGAGGCCATCGCCGCCGGCCCCGCGGACCTCGACGAGGTGGTGCGCGCCTTCGAGGAACAGATGTGCGCGCGGGCCGGCAGGTGGGCGCAGCTCACGGCGGCCGGCCTGGAACGCCTGGTGAGCCCGGACCCCGCCGACGCCCTCGCCGTCTTCGACCAGGTCCAGCCGACCTGACCGGCCGGTTCGCGGGGATCGACCCGGCGGCGGCGCCGGGGCGAGTTGTGCGGTGGGCCCGGCACATCCGTTACCCTCATCCGCATCACCGGGGTCTCGATCCACAACGCGGTCGCCGGCCCCCGGTCAGTCGGCGACGAGAGGCAGAGAACAGCATGGCGGCGGTGTCAGGCCAGCGGCGGGCCGCCGCGGATCCGGCCGCTGCCCGGCACGGGGCGGAGGAGGATCTGCGGGCCCTGTTCGGGCAGTCCACCGCCGTGTTCGCGTCGCTGACCGGGCCGACGCACCGGGTGGAGACCGCGAACCCGGCGTTCTTCGCCACGATCGGCGAGGAACGGGCCCGCACCGGAGTCGCCCTCGCCGAACTGATGCCCGAACTGTCCGACCAGGGCTTCATCGCGCTGCTCGACGAGGTCTACCGCACCGGCGAGCCCTACACCGGCCGCGACGTCCGGGTCGTGCTCGGCACCGGCCTGCGCGCCCGGGAGGCGTACTTCGACTTCACCTACGAGCCGCGCCGCGACGCCGACGGCACGGTCTCCGGGATCCGGGTGATCGGGGTGGAGACCACCCAGGTCAAGCAGGCCCAACGGCTGATGGCCGAGCACCGCGCCCTGGTCGAGCAGATCGCCCGGCAGGCGCCGCTGGCCGAGGTGCTCGACGGCATGGCCCGCTGCATCGAGAAGCTCGCCCCGCACCAGGTGCTCGTCTCGGTGCTGCTGGCCGACCCCGACGGCCGGCACCTGCGCCACGGCGCCGCGCCCAGCCTGCCCGACTTCTACAACGAGGCCATCGACGGCATCGCCACCGGCGAGGGCGTCGGCTCCTGCGGCACCGCGGCGCACCGCCGGGAACCGGTCATCGTCACCGACATCGCCACCGACCCGTTCTGGGACGACTTCCGGGACCTCGCCCAGCAGGCCGGGGTGGCGGCCTGCTGGTCGACGCCGATCCTGGCCCGCGACGGCAGCCTGCTGGGCACCTTCGCCATGTACCACCGCACCCCCCGGGTACCGCAGGACGCGGACCTCGCCCTCGCCCGGGTCTTCGCCGGCACCGCGGCGCTGGCCATCGAACGCCACCACATCGAACAGGCGAAGGCGGCCGCCGACGCCCGGGCCCGAGCCGCCCACGACGAACTGGCCAGGGTGGTACGCGCCGAGCGGGAGTTGCGCGCCGAGGCCGAGCAGCGGGCCGCCGCCGCCGCGGAACTCACCGCGCGGATGCGCGCCGCCGCCGCCGCGCAGGCCGCCCGGCCCCGCCCCGAGCAGTGTCAGCTCGGCGGCGCCGCCGGCTGCACCGCACCGGCCGAAATCAAGATCGCCGACTCGTGGGGCGACTCGGCGTGGGGCTGCCCCATCCACGTCGAGGAAGCCATCATCAACGTGCGGTCGGCGTTCATCGCCAACGAGGACCTCGGCGGCCTCGGCGCCTACCTCAACCGCTGACCCGCACCCGCAACCCGCCGCCGCGTCAGCCCTCGCGCGCCCGGACCCGCCGCCGCGCCCGTCAGCGACCGTGGCGGCCCACCCACCGGCGGCCCGCGCGGCACCCGCCCAGGCCCCCCACCAGCCCACCGCGGGCGGACGCGCCGACCGGCCGGGTAGCCTTCGGCGCGTGATCGTGGTGAGGTGCCGGTGACGACGCTCGACCGGGAACAGCCCCGTGCCACCGCCGGGGCACGCGACGGCGCGGACCCGCGCCCGCTGCCGCTGGCCGCGGCCCTGCCGATGGCCCTCGCGGCCGGCGTGGCGCTGCTGGCCGCGTTCCCCCCGTACGGCAGGTGGGCGCTCGCGCCGGTCGGGGTGGCGCTGCTGGCCGCCGCGACGCACCGGCGGCGGCTGCGCGCCGGCGCCGGGCTGGGTTTCCTGGCCGGGGTGACGCTGTTCGCGCCACTGCTGGAGTGGACCAACCTGCACACCGGCTACCTGCCGTGGCTGCTGTTGTCGCTGTTGCAGGCGGGCTACCTGGCGCTGCTAGGCGCGGCCGGGGCCTGGGTGTCGCCGCTGGCCGACCGGTGGCGGTGGGGCTGGCCGGCGCTGACCGGGCTGCTCTGGGTGGGGCAGGAGGCGCTGCGCGACCGCACCCCGTTCGGCGGCTTCCCGTGGGGGCGGCTGGCGTTCAGCCAGGACACCTCCCCGCTGCTGCGGCTGGCCGCCCTGGGCGGCGCCCCGCTGGTCACCTTCGCCGTGGCGTTCACCGGTGGGCTGCTGCTCACCGCCGCCTGGCGGGACTGGCGGCGCCCCGCCGGGCAGTGGCGGCCGGTGGCCGCCCTGGCCGCCGCGCTCGCCGCGCTGCTGGCCGCCGCCGGCGGCGTGCCCACCGGGGTCCGCGGCGGCGGCGACACCGTCACCGTGGCCATCGTGCAGGGCAACGTGCCCCGCCTGGGGCTGGACTTCAACGCCCAGCGGCAGGCGGTGCTCAACAACCACGTCGACGCCACCCTGAAACTGGCCGCCGAGGTCACCGCCGGCACCCGGGCCCGCCCCGACCTGGTGGTGTGGCCGGAGAACTCCAGCGACATCGACCCGCTGCGCAACCCCGACGCCGGGGCGCGGATCTCCCAGGCCGCCGACGCGGTCGGCGCGCCGATCCTGGTCGGCGCGGTGCTGCTCGGACCCGGCGCGGGGCAGGTCCGCAACGCCGGCCTGCTGTGGCGCCCCGGCACCGGCGCCGACCTGGACCAGCTCTACACCAAACGCCACCCGGTGCCGTTCGCCGAGTACATCCCGCTGCGCAGGATCGCCCGGATGGTCAGCGCCGAGGTCGACCGGGTCCGCTCCGACTTCGTCCCCGGGGAGCGCGCCGGGGTCCTGGACGCCGGCGCGGTCACCCTCGGTGACGTGATCTGCTTCGAGGTCGCCTACGACGGCCTGGTCCGGGACACCGTCACCGGCGGCGGGCAACTGCTCGTGGTGCAGACCAACAACGCCACCTTCGACGTGGCGGAGGCCCGCCAGCAACTGGCCATGGTGCGGTTGCGTGCCGTCGAGCACGGCCGGGCCGCCCTGATGGCCTCCACGGTCGGGGTGTCCGGGTTCGTTTCCCCCGACGGGCGGGTAGACGGGGCGACCGGGTTCAACACCGCCGAGGTGGTGGTGCGGCAGATGCGGCTCGGTGACGGTTCCACCCCGGCCACCCGGGCGGGGGTGTGGCCGGAGGTGGCCCTCGCGGCGCTCGCCGTCGCGGCCCTGGCCGGCGCGGCCGTGCTGCGCCGCCGCCGGGAGGTCGCCCCCGGGTAGGACGACGGTGCCGGTACGCCGGCGGGGAGGCGGTACGACGGTGGGCGTGGCAGCCGACAGGCGGACGGCCGGCCATCCCGGGGTGGGACGGGTGCTGGTGGTCGTCCCCACCTACAACGAGGCCGACAACGTCAGCCGGATCGTGACGCGGATCCGGGCGGCGGCCCCGGCGGTGGACATCCTCGTCGCCGACGACAACAGCCCGGACGGCACCGGCGCGATCGCCGACGCGCTGGCCGGCGGCGACCCGCAGGTGCACGTGCTGCACCGCCAGGGCAAGGAAGGGCTGGGCGCGGCGTACCTGGCCGGGTTCGCCTGGGCCCGCCGGCGCGGCTACGACGCCGTGGTGGAGATGGACGCCGACGGCTCGCACGCCCCGGAGGACCTGCCGGCGCTGCTGGCGGCCGCCCGTAACGCCGACGTGGTGATCGGTTCGCGGTGGACCCGGGGCGCGCGGGTGGTGAACTGGCCGCTGCGGCGGCTGCTGCTGTCGCGCTGCGGCAACCTGTACGCGCGGCTGGCGCTGGGCATGCCGGTCTCCGACGCCACCGGCGGCTACCGGGTGTACCGGTCGAGCGCGCTGGACGCCATCGACCTGGCGTCGGTGCGCTCCCAGGGGTACGCGTTCCAGGTGGAACTGTCCCGGCTGGCGCACCGGGCCGGGGCGCGCATCGTCGAGGTGCCGATCACCTTCGCCGAGCGGGAGCACGGCGACAGCAAGATGAGCCCGCTGATCGTGGCCGAGGCGCTGTGGCGGATCACCAGTTGGGCGCTGCGGGACCGGCGGGTCGTGGCGCGGCGCCGTCCCGCCGCGCTGGCCCGGTGGCCGTGACCCGCCGGCGTGTCATGCTGGAGGGGCGTGAGGACACCGCCGGCTGATGAGGTGAGATGCGCCGAGGACTGAGGTACGTACCACCGGCCCTGCTGCTGCTCGCGGTGCTGGAGTTGACCGTGTTCATCCTGGTGGGCCGGGCGGTGGGTTTCGGCGCCGCGGTGCTGCTGGTGTTCGCGGCGTCGCTGCTGGGCCTGGTGCTGCTGCGTCGCGAGGGGATGCGGGCGTGGCAGGGCTTCCGGGCCGCCGTGGAGTCCCGGCAGCCGCCCGGCCAGCAGGTCACCGACGGTCTGGTGGGCCTGGTCGGTGCGCTGCTGCTGGCGCTGCCCGGCCTGGTCAGCGGCGTGGTGGGGCTGCTGTTGCTGGTGCCGCCGCTGCGCCGGCTGGCCCGGGGCGGGGCGCAACGCGCCGCGGAGCGCCGGGTGTCGTCGGTGGTCGCCGGTGACCTGTTCGGCCCGCGCCGGGTGCGGGTGCGCCGCAGCGCCCCGCCGTCGGACGCCGGGTCGCCGCCGCCGGCGGCGGGGCAGCCGGGCGGTGCGGTGCCGGGCGTGGCGCAGCCGGTGGAGCCGGGCCGGGCCATCGAGGGCGAGATCATCGAGCCCGGCCGGTCCTGACACCGGTGCGGACATGACGAAACGCCCCCGGGGGATCCCCGGGGGCGTTTCGGTTGACCGGTGCGCTCAGGCGCGGCCGCGGCGGGTGCGAACCTCCTGCAACCGCTCGGCCAGGATGTCTTCCAGTTCGGCGATCGAACGCCGCTCCAGCAGCATGTCCCAGTGGGTACGCGGCGGCTTGGCCTTCTTCTGCTCCGGCTCGCTGCCGTCGACCAGTCGGGCGACGCTGCCGTCGAACTTGCACTCCCAGGTCGTCGGGACCTCGGCGTCGACGGCGAACGGCACCTCGAACTGGTGGCCCTTGGCGCAGAGGTACTCGCGGGTCTGACGCGGCGCGAGCTCCGTGTTGCGGTCGGATTCGTAGCTGACCGCGCCCAGGCGGCTCCCGCGCAGCATGCGCTCGCCCATGATCGACTTCCCCTCGCTCGTGGTGCTGGTCTTCTCGGTGTAACGGTCCGTCTCCGCCGGGCCATTCCCGCCCCCGCGGGCAAGGCCCGCGCGGGTCGGAACCCTGCAAGGGTAGCCGGACAGAACGGCGGCCCGGCGGGCTCGTCCCCGGCCGGGCGAATAGGTGGAGTGATTCGACTGCCAACGGGGATGTTAACCGCCTGGACGGGTGCGGAGGTGACGATGAGCAGTGACGCGCCGCTCGAGGCCCGACCGCCCGGGGGAAAGACCTTCTTCGGCCACCCCCGGGCGCTGTCGACCTTGTTCCTCACCGAGATGTGGGAGCGGTTCAGCTTCTACGGGATGCGGGCCATCCTGGTGCTGTATCTGACCGCGTCGGTCGCCGACGAGGGCCTGGGGATCAGCGAATCCACCGCCAACGCCGTCTACGGCACCTACAACGCGATGGTGTACCTGATGGCGCTGCCCGGCGGCTGGATCGCCGACCGGCTGCTGGGGGCCCGGCGCAGCGTGCTCTGGGGCGGCGTGGTCATCGCCGCCGGCCACTACGTGATGGCCGTGCCCACCGGGTGGAGCGTGTTCGCCGGCATGGCGCTGATCGTGCTCGGCACCGGCCTGCTCAAGCCGAACATCTCGACCATGGTCGGCGACCTGTACGACCGGGACTCCCCGCGCCGCGACGCCGGCTTCTCGATCTTCTACATGGGCATCAACCTGGGTGCGTTCATCGCCCCGCTGATCACCGGCTTCCTCGGCGAGAAGATCAACTGGCATCTGGGCTTCGGCGCGGCCGCCATCGGGATGACCTTCGGCGTGCTCCAGTACGTGCTGGGCCGGCGCAACCTCGGCGACGCCGGCGCCCGGCCGGCCGACCCGCTGCTCGGCGCGGACCGGCGGCGGGCGCTGACCCGCATCGCGGTGGTCACCGTCGCGGTGCTGGTCGTCCTCGCCGTGCTCGCGCTGATCGGGCTGTTCACCGTCGACACCGTGGTCAACCTGCTCACCCTGGTCACCGTGCTGGTGACCATCGCGTACTTCGCCCGGATCCTGACCGACCGGGAGATCAGCAGGACCGAGCGCAGCCGGATGAAGGCGTACCTGTGGCTGTTCGTCTTCGCCGCCGCGTTCTGGCTGATCTACGACCAGGCCGGATCGGTGCTGAACATCTTCGCCGCGGACCGGACCGACCGGAACGTGAGCGGCTTCACCTTCCCGGCCTCGTGGCTGCAGTCGGTCAACCCCATCCTGATCATCATCGGCGCGCCGCTGGCCGCCTGGCTCTGGCTCAAGCTCGGCCACCGGGTGTCCACGCCGATGAAGTTCGCCGTCGGTCTGGTGCTCAACGGCCTGTCGTTCGTGCTCATGGCCGCCGCCGCGCAGGCCGCCGTCGGCGGCGACCTGGTCTCCCCGTGGTGGCTGGTCGCCGTCTACGCCATCCAGGTCGCCGGCGAGCTGTCGCTGAGCCCGGTCGGCCTGTCCGCCACCACCAAGCTGGCCCCGGTCAAGTACGCCAGCCAGATGCTGGGCCTGTGGTTCCTGGCCACCGCCGTCGGCGACGCGATCGGTGGACAGGTGGCCCGGCTGGCGCAGAGCTGGTCCGAGCCGACGTACTTCCTGACCTTCGGGCTGGCGTCGGTGGTGCTGGGGCTGGCCGCGGTGATGTTCACCCGGCAGATCCGCGGCCTGATGGCCGGCATCCACTGACCGGTCCGGCCATCAGGCGGCCGGGGTCGGCGGCAGCGGCAGCGGCAGGCCGGGCAGCCCGTCGATGCTGCTCGCCACGTGCTCCTTGCCGGCGAAGTAGGCGCTCAGCGACGCGTCGTCCTCCCGGGCGAAGCGCCGCCCGTGCAGGTCCCGGTCGGCCTGGTAGGTCATCAGCGGCACCGCGTACCCGCAGGTGTCGCGGATCAGCTCGGCGCGCACCAGGATGATCGCCCGCAGGCCGTGCTCGCTCGGGTCGATGGCGAAGTGTGGCAGCAGCGCCGGCCAGCGGGGATCGTCGCGGAACACCGGCTCGCCGCGCCCGTGCACCCGCACGATGTTCGGTGGGCCGTCGAACGCGCACCACATCAGCGTGATCCGGCCGTTCTCCCGCAGGTGCGCGATGGTCTCGGCGTTGCTGCCGGCGAAGTCCAGGTAGCCGACGGTGTGCTCGTCGAGGACCGCGAAGCAGCCGCGCAGGCCCTTGGGGGAGAGGTTGACCGTGCCGTCGCCGGCGAGCGGGGCGGTGGCGGTGAAGAACATCGGCTGCGCCTCGATGAAGGTACGCAGCCGGCCGTCGATACGCTCATACGTCTTGCCCACGCCTTGATCATCCTCCGGGATCGGCTGCTGGCGCTGCCCCGTCCCAGGTAGTGGCCGGTGCCAGGACACCTGCTCAACCGGGTGGACGAGTAGGTTCTGGTGCATGCAGGACGCACCACGCGCCATGATCGCCGACCAGCCCGCTGATCTCACCGCAGCCGTCCCGCCCGTACGGGTCTTCGTCGCCGGTGCGACCGGTGTGCTCGGCTCCCGCATTCTGCCCCTGCTCACGCGGGCCGGACACACCGTCGCCGGGATGACCCGCACCCCCGGGAAGGCCGAGCTGGTACGGTCCCTCGGCGCCGAACCGGTCGTGTGCGATGTGTACGACGCCGGTGCGCTCACGTCCGCCGTCGACAGGTTCCAGCCCGACCTGCTGCTGCACGAGCTCACGGATCTGCCCGACACCGCCGCGGAGTTGCCGGCCCGACGCGCCGGCAACGCCCGTATCCGGGTCGAGGGGACGCGCAATCTCATCGACGCGGCGATCGCGAGCGGGTGTTCCCGGCTTCTCGCCCAGAGCATCGCCTGGGCGCTACCGCCCGGCGACGGCGCCGCCGCCGTGCAAACCCTGGAGGACGCCGTCCTCGGTTTCGGCGGGGTCGTGTTGCGCTACGGCCAGTTCTACGGCCCCGGCACCTTCTACCCCGACTCGGCACCGGACGCCCCGCGCGTTCACGTCGCCGCCGCCGCCGCACGCACCGTCGCGGCGCTCAACCAGCCGAGCGGCATCATCACGATCGTCGACCACGAGCACCGCAGTCCCTCGGGTTGAGCCGTCGACGGCAGGACCGCAGCCATCCCGTCGGCGGGCCGAGGCGGTGGCCCTGCCGATGCCCGGCCACCGGCCGGCCTACGCGGGCCCGCTGGGGTGGGAGCCGAGCCGGGCCAGGGCGGTGGCCAGATCGCTGACCTGGTCGGCGAGCTGCGCGGCCCGCCGCGCAGCGGCGTCGCGGTCGGCTTCGGCGGCGCTCAGCCGTACCGTCAGCTCGGCCAGCCGGGCCTCGACGGTGGCGGCGGCCTGCCGCGCGGCGGCCAGGTCGGCGGCGAGCGCGTCCCGCTCAGCGGCGCGTGCCGCCAGCTCCTCGCGGGTGGCGGCGACGGCGGCGACCGCGGCCGCGCGGTC
Organism: Micromonospora sp. NPDC050495; assembly: GCF_040655175.1. Lineage (NCBI taxonomy): Bacteria > Bacillati > Actinomycetota > Actinomycetes > Micromonosporales > Micromonosporaceae > Micromonospora > Micromonospora sp. NPDC050495. The sequence goes on from NZ_JBFAJK010000014.1 coordinate 19,185, forward strand.
GGCCTCGGCCCGGTCCCGCGCGGTGCGGGCCTCCGCGCCGGCCCGCCGGGCCTCGGCGGCCTCCGCGCGGGCCTGCTCGGCCGCCGTCCGGGCGGCCTCGGCGTGGTCGCGGGCCCGGCCGGCCTCGGCCCGCCACCGCTCGGCGCGCTCCACGGCCTCGGCGGCCGAGCGGGTGGCCCGTTCGGCGTCGCCGCGGGCGGCGTCCCGCTCGGCGGTCAGGTCGGCGGCGCGCCGGCGCTCGCCCTCCAGTTCCGCCCGCACGGTACGCAGCTCGTGGCGGGCCGCGTCGCGGTCCCGCTCGGCCTGCGCCCGCAGCGCCTGCGCGGCACCGGCCTCGCCGCGGGCCTCGTCCCGGGCGGCCTCGGCGCGGGCCGCCCGCTCGACGGCCGCGGTGGCCGACGTGTCGGCGCGCTCGGCCCGCTCGACGGCGGCGTCGCGCTCGGCGCGGGCCGTCTGGGCGTCCTGCCGGGTCCGGGCGGCGCTCGCGGCGGCGTCCTCGGCGTCGCGGCGGGCCTCGTCGCGTTCGGTGTGCGCGGCGGCGACCTGGGCGGCGGTCTCGGCGCGGACCTCGGCGAGCTGCCGCTCCACGCCGGCGGGGGAGAGCTCGGCGTGCAGCGCCTCGGTGAGCGTCGCCACGATCTGGTCGAGCCGGTCCACCGCCTCCCAGGTGCGGGCCACCTGCCCGGGCAGGCCCGGGGCGTTGCGGTGGCGCATCCGCGAGTTGCGCGAGGCCCGCTGGCAGGCGCCGTCGTTGTCCCGGCAGTAGCGGAACGGCCGGCCGGCGCCGGGGCGCTGCGGCACCTCCCGTCCGCAGTGGGCGCAGGGACGGGTCTCGGGGGCGGGCTGGTCGTCCATCGGCGGCGAAGTCTAGTTGTCCCGGGCCGTCGCGGCGGTGCGGGTGTCGCCCGGTCAGCCGGCGGCCGCCGCGCCGGAGTCGGCGTGTGGCGCCCGGTCGGCGTCGGCGCGGGCCGCCGAGTCCAGTGTGTAGCGGCGTTGCAGCAGCACCGCCAGCACCATCAGCGCGGCGGGCAGCAGGCCGAAGCCGTACCGGATGGCGGCCAGCGCGGCCGGCGACTGGGTCACCGTCTGCCCGGCGGTGGAGGCGACGAACCCGCCGGCGGCCAGGCAGAGCGCGTAGGCGTACGCGCCGAGGGCGCCGCCGGTCGCGTCGACGGCCGTCCACACCCCGGTGTACGTGCCGGCCCGGTCGCCGCCGGCGGCCCGGATCACGTCGGGCAGCATCGAGAACGGCAGCAGTTGCATGCCGGCGAAGGCCACCCCGAGCACCGCCACCACGGCGACCAGCACGGGCAGCCCGGCCGGCCGGCCGACGGCGAGCACCAGCGAGCCGACCGCGAAGACCGACTGCGCGGCCAGCAACGCCCGCTGCTTGCCGATCCGGCCGGCCACCACGAGCCAGGCGGGGGTGACCAGCAGCGCGGGCGCCAGGAACGCGGCCATCAGCACCGTGGTCAGGGTCGGGCGGCCCAGCTCGTACTCGGCGTAGTAGGGCGTGCCGGCGAGCACCAGGTGGGTGGTGGTGGTCATGGCCAGGTAGGCGGCGACCAGCCAGCGGAACTGCCGGTCGCGCAGGCTCGCCGCCAGCGCCGGCCAGCCGCCGGGCGCGTGCGGGGCGGTCGGGGCCGCGGCGGTGCGCCGCAGCCGACCGATCCCGCCGACGCCGACCAGCATGGCGACCAGCATCCCGGCCGCCAGCACCACCCCCATCCGCAGGTAGCCGGCGCGGCTGGCGGTGTCCCCGCCGGTCAGCAGCGGCGCCAGCAGCCCGGAGGCGAGGATGCCGACGGTGAGCACCACCATCCGGAAGGCCATCAGCCGGGTGCGCTCGTGGTAGCCGATCCGCAGGTCCGCCGGGGTGGCCAGATAGGGCACCTGGTAGGCGGCGAACAGCAGGTTGCCGGCGATGAACAGCACCGCCACCCAGGCTGCGGCGGGCGCGCCGGTGAGGCCGCCGGGCACCGCGAAGAGCGCGGCGAAGGCCAGCGGCAGGGCGCAGCCGGCCAGCAGCAGGCGTCGCCGGTGGCCGCGGCGGGCCTGCTCGACGTCGCAGCGGTGCCCGATCCACGGGTGCAGCAGCACGTCGGCGATCTTGGGCAGCAGCAGGGTCAGCCCGGCCAGCCACGGGGCCACCCCGAGGATGTCGGTGAGGAAGTAGAGCAGCAGCAGGCCGGGCACGGTGAGCCAGACGCCCATGCCGAGCGAGCCGGTGGCGAAGCCGGCGAGCGGCCCGCGGGGCAGGGTCGCGGCGGCGTGCCGCTGGTCGAGCCCGGTCATGTCGGTGTCCTCCCCGGGCGCACGCCCCACCCAATCCAACGGATGATGGATTGTAGGGGGAACAATGGCGGGATGACCATGCCCCGACGGCGGCCGGGCCGGCCGCGCCGCGACGACCAGCGACCCACCCGCGACCTGGTGCTCGCCGCCGCCACCGCGCTCTTCGCCGAGCGCGGCTTCGACGCGGTCAGCCTGCGCGACGTCGCCGCGGCGGCGGGCGTCGACGTGGCCACGGTCGCCCACCACACCGGTACGAAGGGGCAGCTCTACGACGCCTGCTTCGCCCGCGTGTTCGCCGCCGAGCGGCAGGTCGTCGAGGCCGCCGGCGAGCGGGCCCGGGCCGCCCTGACCGCCGGGCCGGCCCGGGCGCTGCGGGCCCTGCACGACCTGGTCGACGTGTTCGTGGACTTCCTGGAGGACCGGCCGGAGACCACCGCGCTGTGGCTGCGCCGCTGGCTGGAGCCGCAGCGGCACGCCGAGCTGGACCAGCGCTACGCCGAGCCGCTCTACACGCTGGTCGAGCGGTTGCTGGCCGCGGCGGCGGCCGGCGGCGCGCTGGTCGAGCCCACCCCGCACGTCACGGTGCGCAGCCTGGTCTGGGCGGTGCACGGGCACGTGGTGGCGCTCGCCGCCGGCGGTGGCTCCGGGGCCCGGGAGCGGCGGGAGTTCCGGGCGTTCGTGCACCGCCTCCTCGACGGGCTGTACCCGCCGGCCACCCCTTGACGCCGGTCGCCGCGCCGGGGATTATCCATCAGGCGTTGGATTAAGGAGGCGGGCATGACGGCAGCACCCACGGTCGCGGTGGTCGGCGCCGGCGCGGCCGGGCTGGCCACCCTCAAGGCGCTCGCCGACGCCGGGGTGCCGGCCGTCGCGTTCGACAGCGCCGACACCGTCGGCGGCCTCTGGGTGTACGGCGCACCCGAATCGCCCGCGTACCGGACGCTGCACCTGAACACCAGCCGGGGCCGCACCGAGTTCGCCGACCACCCGATGCCCGGGCACTGGCCCGACTACCCCGACCACCGCCGGGTCGCCGGCTACCTGGCCGACTACGCCGACCGGTTCGGGCTGCGCGACGCGGTGCGGCTGCGGCACACCGTGCACCGGGTCGAGCGGGTCGACGGCGGCTGGACCGTGCACGCCACCGGACCGGACGGGCCGGTCCGCGTCGACGTGCCGGCCGTGGTGGTGGCCAACGGGCACAACCGGGTGCCCCGGCTGCCGGCGGCGTACCCGGGCGAGTGCACCGCCGAGCAACTGCACAGCCACGACTACCGGGGACCCGAACAGCTCGCCGGGCGGCGGGTGCTGGTCGTCGGCGGCGGCAACTCCGCCATGGACATCGCCGTGGACGCCTCGTACGCGGCCACCCGCACCCTGCTGTCGCTGCGCCGCGGCGTCTGGGTGGTGCCCAAGTACCTGCTGGGCCGCCCCTCGGACACCCTCAACGGGGCGCTGGCCCGCCGGCTGCCCTGGCGGGTGCGCCAGCGGATCAGCCAGGCGATGATCACCGCGACGGTGGGCCGACCCGGCCGGTACGGGCTGCCCGACCCCGCCCACGGCTTCCTCCAGGACCACCCGACCCTCTCCGACGGGCTGCTGTCCCGGCTCACCCACGGTGACGTCGAGGCCCGCCCCGGCATCGCCCGCTTCGCCGACAACCAGGTCGAGTTCACCGACGGGCGCACCGACGAGATCGACCTGGTGGTCTGGTGCACCGGCTACCGGGTGGAGATCCCCTTCCTCGCCCCCGAGCTGCTCGGCGACGGCGCCGACCGGCTGCCGCTGTACCGACACGTGTTCCACCTCGACGCCCCCGGCCTGGCCTTCGTCGGGTTGATGCAGTCCACCGGCTCGGCGTTCCCGCTGGTCGAGGCGCAGGCGCGGCTGGTCGCCGGGCGGCTCGCCGGCACCTGGACGCCACCGGACCGGGACCGGCAGGCGGCCGCCTGCCGCGCCGAACTGCGCGCCGCCACCGCCCGCTGGGGCCAGCGCCGCCCGCACATGCGGGTGGACTTCGACGCGTACCTGGCCGAGCTGGGGCGGGAACTGGCCGCCGGGCGCCGCCGGGCGCAGGTGCCGGCATGAGCGATCGCACCGAGCGCAGCGAGGGCCGTGAGCGCATGCCCACCCGGCACGGCATGAGCGGGCTGGCCGGCCGCCGGGTGCTGGTCACCGGCGCGCGGGGCACGTTCGGCCGACAGCTGAGCGCCGCGCTGACCGGCGCCGGCGCCCGGGTGGTCGGGCTCGACCTGCACCCGGACCAGGACGCCGAAGTCCCGGTGCTCGGCTGCGACCTGACCGACCCGGCCGCCGTGCCGCCGGCGGTGGCCGCCGCCGTCGACCGGCTCGGCGGGCTGGACCTGCTGGTCAACAACGCCGGGGTGGGCGGCCCCGCGCCGGCCGAGCTACCGCCCGACGAGGTGGTCCGGCGGCAGCTCGAGGTCAACCTGCTCGCCGCCTGGCGGACCACCGCGGCCGCGCTGCCCGCCCTGGTGGCCGACCGAGGCCGGGTGGTCTTCGTGGCCAGCCGGATGGCCGTGCTGCCGCTGCCGCTGGCCGCCGCCTACGGGGTCAGCAAGCGCGCCCTGGTCGCGTACGCCGACGCGCTGCGCCACGAGGTCGGCACGCACGTCGGGGTCAGCGTCGTCTACCCGAGCATGGTCGCCTCACCGATCCACGACAGCACCGTCGAGGCGGGACTGTCCCTGAACGGGGTGTCCCGGCCGGAACCGGTCGAGGGCGTGGTGGCCGCGATCCTGCGCGCCGCCACCGCCCGCCGCGCGCCCCGCGACGTCGCCACCACCGGGCGGGGACGCGTCGAGCTGGCCCTGGCCCGGCACGCGCCCGCCCTCGCCGACCGGCTGGTGCGCCGTACCGTGGCCGCACGGATCGCCGCCGGCGACCTGGACGGCGCCCCGCTGGCCGCCGGCATGGTGTCCCGGCACCGGGAGTCCCGTCGGTAGGGTGCCGCCATGCCCCTGTCGCCCTACATCGCCCGGATGCGCCAGCACATCGGACCCGAGCTGCTCCTGCTCTACGGCGTCAGCGCCGTGGTGACCGACGACGCCGGACGGGTGCTGCTGGCCCGCCGCGGCGACAACGGCCGCTGGTCCGTACCGGCCGGCACGGTCGACCCCGGCGAGCAGCCGGCCGACGCGCTGGTCCGCGAGGTCCACGAGGAGACCGGCATCCGGATCGAGATCGAGCGGGTCGCCGGGGTGGCCACCCACCCGGTCGTCTACCCCAACGGCGACGCCTGCGAGTACCTCAACGTCTGGTTCCGCTGCCGGGCGGTCGGCGGCACCGCCACCCCGGACGGCGACGAGTCCCTCGCCGTCGGCTGGTTCGCCCCCGATCAGCTGCCGGAGCTGGACGACTGGTCCCGGCTGCGGATCACCACGGCGCTGGGCGCGGAGCAGACCGCCTGGTACGCCGCGCCCGGCGAGCGCCACTCGGCGCTGGACCAGCCCGACAACCTGTGAGCGCCGGCCGTCATCGGCCGGCCGGGGCCGTGCTGTCCCGCACGGTCAGCCGCGGTTGCAGCAGCGTCACCTGCGGTACGGGCTCCTCCCGCAGCCGCCGCATCAGCAGGGTGACCGCCTGCCGGCCCACCTCCTCGGCCGGCACCGGCACACAGGTGAGCCCGGACTGCTCGGCGAACTGGTCGGGGCAGATCGCCACCACCGACACGTCCTGCGGCACCCGGCGGCCCAGCAGCGGCAGGCTGGCCAGCACCGGCCCGACCGCCGACTCGTTCTGCACCACCAGGGCGGACACGTCCGGGTGGCGCTCCAGCAGCTCCGCCAGGTCCCGGCGGACCGCCGCCGGGCCCTCCTCCACCGGCAGCGTGGCCGCCTCGACGCCGAGCCGGGCGGCGGCCGCCACCACCCCGGCGCGGGTGCGGTGGGCGAAGCCGGTGCCGCGCGCGTAGACGGCCGCCGGGGCGCCCAGCAACGCGATCCGCCGGTGCCCGGCGTCGGCCAGGTGCTCCACGCAGACCTCCCCGGCCCGGTGGAAGTCCAGGTCCACACAGGCCAGCCCGGTCGGGTCGGTGGGGTGGCCGATCAGCACGCTGGGCAGCGCCAGGTCCCGCAGCAGCGGCACCCGGGAGTCCTCCAGCTCGACGTCCATCAGCAGCACCCCGTCGACCAGCGCGCTGCCGGCGATCCGGCGCAGCCCGGCGGGCCCCTCGTCGGAGGTCACCAGCAGCACGTCGTGGTCGTAGCCGCGGGCGGTGGTGACCACGGCGGTGGCGAACTGCATCACCACGGGCACCTGCATCCCGGTGCGCAGCGGCAGGACCAGGGCGATCACGTTGGCCTTGCGGCTGGCCAGCGCCCGGGCCCCGGCGTTCGGGTGGTAGCCGAGGGCGCGCACGCTGGCCAGCACCCGGTCCCGGGTGCCCGCCGAGATGGTCCGCTTGCCGCTGAGCACGTACGACACGGTGCTCGCCGCGACGCCCGCGTGCCGGGCCACGTCGGCGATGGTGACCTGCTCCCCGGCGGCACGGCCGCTCATCGGGCCGCCCCGAGGCCGTCGCCGGTGACCGCGCCGGCCGGCGCGGCGCCGCCGTGCACGGTGAGCGCGCCGACCAGCCGGATGTCCCGGGCCGAGCGGCCGACCAGCAGCGAGTGGGTGGCGTCCTCGACCACCATGGCCTGCCGGTCGGCGTCCCACCAGGCCAGCTCGGCGGTACGCAGCCGCAGGGTGACGGTGGCCCGCTCGCCCGGTGCGAGGGTGACCCGGGCGGCGTCGCGCAACTGCCGCAGCGGCTGCTTGACCCGGGAGCGCCGCTGCCGGGTGTAGAGCTGCACCACCTCGGTGCCGGTACGGGAGCCGGTGTTGGTGACCTCGACGTGCACCTCGACCTCCTCGCCGGCGCGCACCGCGGCGGCGCCCGGGCGGAGCCGAGCGTAGTCGAAGCGGGCGTAGCTCAACCCGTGCCCGAACGGGTACAGCGGCTCACCCCGGTGGTACAGGTAGGTGGCGTCCGCGCCGATGATGTCGTAGTCGAGCAGGTCGGGCAGGTCGGCGGCGTCGGCGTACCAGGTCTGGGTGAGCCGGCCCACCGGGTCGGCGTCGCCGAGCAGCACGTCGGCCAGCCCGTTGCCGTGCTCCTGCCCGCCGTGCGCGCACCACAGCACCGCCGGCAGGTGCTCCTGCGCCCAGCCGACCGCGTACGGGTAGCTGCTGGTCACCACCAGCACGGTGCGCGGGTTGGCGGCGTGCACGGCCCGCAGCAGCGCCTCCTGCCCGCCCGGCAGGGCCAGGTCGGCGCGGTCCTCGGTCTCCCGGCCGTTGACCATCGGGTGGTTGCCGAGCACGACCACGGCCACGTCGGCGGCGGCGGCCAGCGCGGCGGCCTCGGCGGGCCCGTCGGCGACCAGTTCGGCGACGACCGTGGCGGCGCTGTCCCGGTCGGCCGTGACGGTGAGTCGCCCCGCCGCGTCGACGGTGACGTACCGGTCGGTGGCCAGGTGGTGCAGCAGGGCGGTGCCGTCGGGGCGGTGCTGGAACCGGAAGGTCTCCCGGACCACCCAGCCGCCCGGGCCGGACCGGTCGTTGACCAGCACGCCGTTGTCGTCGGCGCCGATGTGCCGGCCGTTGCCGACCGCGCGCAGCGCCACCACGTCGCGTCCCCAGTCGAACACGTCGAACCAGGTGGGCTCGTCGCCGAGGATCAGCGGCCCACCGTCCGGCCCGTCCGGGCAGCGCACGTACCGCTGGCCGAGGCGCAGCGCGATGCGGTCGGTGCCGGGGTGGGTGCTGACCTCGGGCAGCCGGGCGGCCAGCCCGGCGTAGGCGCTGACCGCGTACGGCAGGGTGCCGGAGTACCAGTCGGTGTGCACGGCGTCGGCCAGCGGGCCGAGCACGGCGACCCGGGGCGGCGTGGCGGGGGAGAGGGGGAGCAGGCCGTCGTTGCGCAGCAGCACCACCGACTGGCGGGCCGCCGCGCGGGCCAGTTCCCGGTGCGCCGCGCAGTTCACCACCTCGGCCGGCACGCCCGCGTACGGGTCGTCGCCGGGCGGGTCGAGGTCGCCCAGGCGCAACCGCAGGCCGAGGACGCGGCGGACTGCGCGGTCCACGTCGGACTCGCTGATCAGGCCGCGGTGCAGCGCGTCGGTCAGCCGCCGCACGGTGAGGCCGGAGTCGGTGTCGTCCTCGGTGAAGCTGTCGATCCCGGCGCGCAGCGCGGCGGCGAAGCCCGCCACGTGCTCGGGCAGGTGCCGCTGCACGCCGGCGATGTTGCCCACCGCGCCGGCGTCGCCGACCACCAGCACCTCGCCGTCGGCGAAGCCGCGCAGCTCGGCCTCGATGAGCGGGCTCAGGTGCGCGGGTACGCCGTTGACCCGGTTGTAGGAGGCCATCACGGCCACCGCGGCGCCGGCATCGAGCGGGGCCCGGAAGGCGGGCAGTTCGTACTCGTGCAGCACCCGGGGCGGCAGGTCGCTGGAGGTGGTGGCCCGGTCGGTCTCGTTGTTGTAGCCGAGGAAGTGCTTGAGGGTGGGCGCGGTACGCAGCCGAGTCGGGTGCTCGCCGCGCAGCCCTCGCGCGTACGCGGTGGCCAGCCGGCCGGTGAGCCAGGGGTCCTCGGACCAGCCCTCCTCGTTGCGCCCCCAGCGCGGGTCGCGCAGCGGGTTGACCACGGGCGCCCACACGTTCAGACCCACCCGGTCCGGGTCGGCCTGGTGCTTGGCGCGGACCTCGTCGCCGACGGCGGCGCCCACCGCCCGGATCAGCTCGGGGTTCCAGGTCGCGGCCAGCCCGATCGCCTGCGGGAAGACCGTCGCCGGGCCGAGCCAGGCGACGCCGTGCAGCGCCTCGGTGCCGGTGCGGAACGGGGGCAGGCCGAGCCGGGGCACCGGCGCCTGCCACTGGTGCAGCAGGCCGAGCTTCTCCGGCAGGGTGAGCCGGGCCAGTAGGTCGTCCGGGCGGTGGGGGGTGCGGTCGGTCATGGGCGGGGTGCCTTCCGTGGCGTGCGGTGCCGCCCGGCGGGGTCGAAGCGCTTCGACGACCGTGCCGACGAGTGGCGGCGCGCGTGCTGGCGGGAGCGGTGGTCGGCCCGGACGCTGGTGAAGCGCTTCGACAACCGCGGAAAAAGATGCCGCTCGGGCTGCCCTTGCCAGAGCCGGCGCTACCGAGGTTGGCACCCCCGGGCCGCCCGGTCAAGAGGGGCGACGGCAGTCGGAGCGGACCACCTCGGGGCGGTTCGGCGGGTCAGGCGGCCGGGAGCCGGCCCGCCTCCACCGTGGCCAGTGCGGCGGTCGCCCCGCCGAGCGCGGTCGCGGCGGAGCCGAGGCTGCTCGCCTCCAGCCGGCAGCCGCCCTCGGCAGGGGCCAGCGTGCGGGCGGCGAGTTCGGCGCGGGCGGCCGGCAGCAGCCACTCCGCGAGGGCCGCGAAGTGCCCGCCGACCACCACCACCCGCGGGTCGAGCAGGTTGGCCAGGACGGAGACGCCGTGCCCGAGCTGCCGGCCGAGCTCGGTCAGCCCGGCCAGCACGGCGTCGTCACCGCCGCGGGCGAGGGCCTGGATCCGGTCGAGTTCCGGCAGGTAGTCGGTGACCGGCCCGTCCTGCTCGGCGTCGGGCAGCAGGCGGCGGACCACGGCGTCCACCCCGGTGAGCGCGGCGAGGCAGCCGCGCCGACCGCACGCGCAGACCGGCCCCGCCGGGTCCAGCGGCACGTGCCCGATCTCGCCGGCGAAGCCCCGGCCGCCGCGCAGCAGCCGGCCGCCGCTGACCAGGCCGGCGCCGACCGCCACCCCGCCGGTCAGGTGGATCAGGTCGGCTGTGCCGGCGTACGGGCCGTGGCGCTGCTCGGCCAGCACGGCGAGGTTGGCGTCGGTGTCGACGGCCACGGTGAAGCCCGGCTGCCGCAGCGCGCGGCGCAGCTCGGCGGCGAGCGGCACGTCCCGCCAGCCCAGGGCGGGCGCCAGCGGCACCGCGTCGTCGGTGTCGACCAGTCCGGGCACGCCGACGGTGAGGCCGAGCACGGTGCGCCCCTGCGCGCCGATGCGGGTGATCGCGCGGCGGGCCAGCGCGGCGAGCGCCTGCACGGTCTCCGCGGCGGTGGCGGCCGGCGCGGCGAAGGCCCGCCGCCAGGTGAGCAGGCGGTTGCCGCCGAGGTCGACGCCGACCACCACCAGCTCGTCGGCGCCGATCTGCAGGCCGAGCCCGGCGTAGGGCGCGCCGTCGAGGACGAGCATGGTGGCCGGGCGGCCGACCCGGTTCTCGGTCAGCCCGGTCTCGCGCAGCAGCCGCCGGTCGATCAGCTCGGTGACCAGGCTGGAGACGGTGGCCTTGTTGAGGCCGGTGTGCGCCGCGATGTCGGCCCGCGAGCAGGGCGCGTGCAGGCGGACGTGCCGCAGGACCACGGCCCGGTTGGCCACCCGCACATCGCCCAGGTCGGTGGCTCGGGGTGGGGTGTGGATGCTGATCACGCGCTGCCCGCTTCCTGCGCCGACGGTCCCGGTGGTGCGGACCTCATCATCGCCTACCTCCGTGGCCGACCCGGGCCCGCCACCACCGGCTGTCTTGTGGGCGGCATCACCGTCGTCTAATTTGTTCGGCTAGAACCCCAACTAATCCTATGCGGATCCCCAGTCCTCACGAAACCCGTACCCACGAAGGGAGTGCGCCGTGAAGCCGTCCCTGCCGGGCGTATCCACCGACCGCCGGAGCGTGCTGCGGCTGATCGGCCTCGGCACCGCCGCCACCCTGGGCAGCGGCACCCTGGCCGCCTGCAGCAAGGAGGCGGGCAGCAAGGGCACCGCCACCAAGGCCGACGCCATCCGGTCGGTGCTGCCCACCTACAAGCCGGCCGAGCTGCTCAAGCCGGACATCCCGGGCGACGGGCCGATCCCCGACGGCTACCTCGCCTACCCCCGCCAGCTCGTGGACGCGGTCACCGAACAGCCCGGCCGTGGCGGCCCGGCGATCCGCACCATGAGCCCCTGGTGGGGGCCGACCCCGCCGACCCTGGGCAAGAACTCCTACCTCGCCGCCGTCAACGCCAAGCTCGGCGTCGACGTCGACCCGAGCCTGCAGGACGGCACCACCTACGCCGACAAGCTCAACGCCATGCTCGGCGCCCGCGACGTGCCGGACCTGCTCAGCATCCCGAACTGGGAGGTCGACAAGATCGCCCGGTTCTCCGACGCCGCCAAGGCGCTCTTCGAGGACCTCACCGACCACCTCAAGGGCGACGCCGCCGCGACGTACCCGTACCTGGCGTCGCTGCCCACCGGGGCCTGGGAGTACTCGGTGTGGGGCGGCCGGCTCTCCGCGGTGCCGTTCCCCACCGACGGGCCGTTCGGCTGGGCGCTGTTTCATCGCAAGGACCTGCTCGACAAGGCCGGGCTGGCCGCCCCGACGTCCCCCGAGGAATTGCACGAGCTGGGGCGCAAGCTCACCGATCCGGCCAAGGGCGTATGGGCCTTCGGCACGGTGTTCGACATGGTCCAGCAGTTCTTCGGCTGCCAGCAGATCTGGCGCAAGAAGCCCGACGGCGGCCTGGAGCACAAGTACGAGAACCCGGCCTTCGCCGCCGCGCTGGAGTTCACCGCGAAGCTGTTCGCCGACGGCCTGGTCCACCCGGACACCGTGTCCAGCAAGGGCGCCGACGAGAAGCAGTTGTTCAAATCCGGCAAGATCATTATGTACCAGGACGGCCTCGGCGCCTGGCAGGGCATGCAGAGCGAGCAGACCAAGGTGCTGCCCAGCTTCGACATGCAGCCGTTGCCGGTCTTCGGCGCCAACGGGGGCAAGCCGCTGATCTGGGGCAGCGAGAAGCCGATCTTCTTCACCTTCGTCAAGAAGGGCCTCGGCAAGGACCGGGTCGGCGAGCTGCTGCGGGTGCTCAACTGGTGCGCCGCCCCGTTCGGCAGCCGCGAGTTCGAGCTGCGCGAGTACGGCGTGGAGGGCAAGCACTTCACCCGCTCGGCCGACGGCAGCCCGGCGCTGACCGAACTGGGCCGCCGGGAGATGGGCGCCCAGTACACCCACATCGGCGGCCGGGTCCCGGTCAAGGTACGCAGCGCCGACACCCCCAACTACGTGCAGGAGTACCTCGGCTACTACAACAAGAACATCGGGCTCATGGAGAAGGACCTGTTCGCCGGGATCAAGCTGGAGTTGCCCGCCAACTGGTCGAAGCTCCTCCAGCCCACCGAGGACAAGCTGCGCGACATCCTGCGCGGGCGGCGGCCGCTCAGTGACCTGGAGGCGGTCAAGAAGGAGTTCTTCGCCACCGGCGGCGAGGAGGGGCGCGCGTTCCACGAGAAGGCGCTCGCCGACAACGGCCGATGAGCGGGACCCTGCTCCTGGCCGCGCCGGCGGTCGCCGGGCGCCGTGCGGTGACCGCATGAGCGCCCGAGGGACCGCCGGCGTGGTCGACACGCCGGCGACCGAGGTGCCCGTACCGCAGCGACCCAGGCCGCGGCGGCGCCGGTTGCGGGCCCGGCTGGCCCGCGACTGGCCGCTGCTGGCGATGACCGCGCCGGCCGCCGCGCTGCTGCTGGTCTTCCACTACCTGCCGACCCTGGGCAACGTCATCGCCTTCCAGGACTACAACCCGTTCCTCGGCGACGGCCCGCTCGACGCGTTCCTGGGCAGCGAGTGGATCGGCTTCGGCAACTTCGAGGTCCTCTTCACCGACCCGCTGTTCTGGGACGCGGTCCGCAACACCCTCACCATCACCGCGTTCCAGCTGGTGTTCTTCTTCCCGCTGCCCATCCTGCTGGCGATCCTGCTCAACAGCGTGGTCTCCGGCCGGGTGCGGGCCTTCGTGCAGAGCGTGGTCTACCTGCCGCACTTCTTCAGCTGGGTGCTGGTGGTCACGTTCTTCGTGCAGATGCTCGGCGGCGCCGGCCTGCTCGCCCAGCAGATGCGCGAGCTCGGGATGCAGCCGTGGGCGATCATGACCAACCCGGACACCTTCATCGTCCTGGTCACCGGCGAGGCGGTGTGGAAGGACCTCGGCTGGGGCGCGATCGTCTTCCTGGCCGCCCTCGCCGCCATCGACCCCAACCTGTACGAGGCGGCGGCCGCCGACGGCGCCGGACGGTGGCGGCGGCTGTGGCACATCACCCTGCCCGGCCTGCGGCCGGTGATCGTGCTGCTGCTCATCATGCGCCTCGGCGACGCCCTGTCGGTCGGCTTCGAGCAGTTCATCCTGCAGCGGGACGCGGTCGGCCGGGACGCCGCCGAGGTGCTCGACACGTTCGTCTACTACCAGGCCATCGTCACCCAGCAGTGGGGACTGGGCGCGGCCGCCGGCCTGTTCAAGGCGGTGGTAGGCCTGGCGCTGATCCTCACCGCCAACCACGTCGCGCACCGGCTCGGCGAGCAGGGGGTGTACTCGAAATCATGACTGTGACCACCGAGCCCGCGGCGCGGCGACGTCCGCGGTCCGGGCGAGCACCGTGGGAGGAACCACCATCGCCGCTCGGCGCGGCCACCAAGGCGGTGCTGCTGACCCTGCTCGTGGCGGCCGTGCTGCTGCCGCTCTGGACGGTGCTGGTGACCAGCCTCGCCTCCCGGGAGACCATCGATGCGGCCGGCGGGATGGTGCTGGTGCCCCGCGAGGTCGACCCGTCGGCGTACCTGACCATCTTCAACGGCGGGCAGATCAGCCGGGCGGTCTGGATCAGCACGCTGGTCACCGTGGTCGGCACCGCGCTGAGCCTGACGCTGACCGTGCTGGCCGCGTACGGGCTGTCCCGGCCCGGCTCGGTGGGGCACCGGGGGCTGCTCTTCTTCTTCCTGCTGACCTTCCTGATCTTCCCGGGGCTGGTGCCCAGCTACCTGGTGGTCGCCGGGCTCGGCCTCAAGGACAGCATCTGGTCGCTGATCCTGCCCAGCGCGATCAGCGTGTTCAACCTGGTGGTCATCCGGGCGTTCTTCCTGAACATCCCCGCCGAGCTGCTCGACAGCGCCCGCGTCGACGGGGCCGGGGAGCTGCGCATCCTCTGGCGGATCGCGTTGCCGCTGTCCCGGGCGGTGGTCGCCGTGGTCGGCCTGTTCTACGCCGTCGGCTACTGGAACGCCTACTTCAACTCGGTGCTCTACATCGACGACAACGACATGTTCCCGATCCAGCGGGTGCTGCAGAGCTACATCCTGGCCGGGCAGTCGCCGAGCGTCTCCGGCGCCGCGGTCAGCCTGCCCGGGATCACCGCCTACCCGCCGACGCTCGCGGTGAAGATGGCCGTCGTGGTGGTCACCGTGATCCCCGCGGTGATCGTCTTCCCGTTCGTGCAGCGACACTTCACCAAGGGTGTGATCACCGGAGCGGTGAAGGGCTGAGCGGCCCGGGTGGCGCCCGACCGTCCGGGCGTCGGGCGCCACCCGGGCGTCAGGCCGGGAACCAGCCGTCGAACGGGGTCACCGGCACCGGCGAGCCGTCGAGCAGCACCCGCCGTGGGGTGTCCGCGCCGACCACGCTCACCCGGCGTACGTCCAGCGGGCCGTCGACCCGGACCCGCACGGTGTCCCCGTCGCGGACCGCGGTGACCAGGGTGTCACCGCCCTCGTCGGACACCACGGCGCGGCCGTCCACGCCACCCCAGGAGACCAGGGTGACGTCCCGGAACGGCCCCTCCGCGACGGTGCCGGCCGGAGGCAGCACCGGGATCAGCGCGCCGTGGCGGACGTAGAGCGGCAGCCGGTCGATCGGCACGTCGACGCGCAGGTGACGGCCGCCGGGATGGCGCTGTCCGGTGGCCGCGTCGAGCCAGTCGGCACCGGTGGGCAGGTAGACGTCGCGCCGCCCGGACGGGTCGAGCACCGGGGCGACCAGCAGGTCGGTGCCGAGCCGGTACTGCAGGTCGACGGTCCAGGCCGTCGGGTCCTCGGGGGTGTCGAGCAGCAGCGCCCGCAGCATCGGCGTGCCGGTCCGGGCGGCCACCACCGCCGCCGACCACAGGTACGGCAGCAGCCGGTAGCGCAGCCGCAGCGCGGCCACCGCGTGTCGTTCCGCCTCGGGCGGGAAGTCCCACGGCAGCCGGCTGGTGGTGCCGTGCAGCCGGACCAGTGGGGACAGCGCGCCGAACTGGGTCCAGCGCACGTACAGGTCCGGCTCGGGCGTGCCGTGGAAGCCGCCGGTGTCGTGGCTCCAGAACGGCACCCCGGACAGCCCGTGCGACAGGCCGCCGCGCAGCGTGCTGGCCATTCCCGGCCAGGTGGCGTTGACGTCGCCGCTCCACTGCGCGCTGTGCCGCTGCCCGCCCAGGTAGGAGGAGCGCGCCCACACCGTGCGGTGCCCGGCCACCTCCTCGGTGACGCGGGCGACCACGTCGTTGAAGAGCAGCGCGTACACGTTGTGCAGCTCGACGCCGGTCATCCCGTTGTGGGCCACCGCGTCGGCGGGCACCCCCTCGGCGAAGTCGGTCTTGAACACGGCCACGCCCTGCTCCAGCAGCGGGCGCAGCAGCCCGGTGAACCAGCGCACCGCCGCCGGGTTGGTGAGGTCGACGATGGCGCAGACCGGATAGCTGCCGTGCCAGGTGTCGGCGACGTACGTGCTGCCGTCGGCGCGGCGCAGGAAGTAGCCGGCGGCCTCCGCCTCGGCGTACAGCGGGCTGCCGGTCATCAGGTACGGGTTCATCCAGAGGCAGACCCGGAAGCCCTGCTCGCTGAGGGTCTTGAGCATCCCGGCCGGGTCGGGGAAGGCCTCCTCGTCCCAGCGCAGGTCCGACCAGTTCCCGGCGACCTGCCAATAGCAGTCCAGGTGCAGCACGTCGCAGGGGATGTCCCGCTCCCGGATCAGCCGGGCCCGTTCGAGGACCCGCTGCTGGCTGTCGGGGAAGAAGCCGGAGGAGATCCACGCGCCGAACGCCCAGCGCGGCGGCAGGTACGGCCGACCGGTCAGCCGGTCGAACCGGTCCAGCACCTCGGCCGGGGTCGGCCCGGCCAGCACGTAGTAGTCGAGCAGGTCGTCGGGGACCAGCAGTTGCACGCTGCTGTGGGTGGCGGCGCAGACGTCGAACTGCACCGGCAGCCCGCTGTCGACCAGCACCCCGTAGCCCCGGTCGGAGAGGTAGAACGGCACGTTCTTGTGCGAGCGGTCCGACTCGCCGCCGAAGGCGTCGAAGTTCCACATCAGCGGCCGCTGGCCACGCTTGTCCAGCGGGGTGAACTTCTCCCCGAACCCGACGAACCGTTCGTCGCCGGGGGCGGTGAAGCTCTCGTGCCAGGCCACCGGCGCGCCAGCCGCGTAGGAGCGCCCGAGCGGCAGGGTGCGCCGGCGGCCGCTGATGTCGTGGGTGCCGGGGTCGGCGGCGAGCAGCAGCCGCCCGTCCGGGGCGAGGAACCGCAGCCCCCACGGGTCGAGCCGGATCTCGGCGAGCACGCCGCCGGCGTCGACGCGCACGTACCCGCCGCCGACGCTGACCCGGGCGGGCCCGGGCTGGGGGTGGACCAGGGTGAGCGCGCGGGCCGAGCGGCTGCGGGCGGCGAGGTCCTCGGCGAGGCGTACCCGGATGATCCCGTCCCCGGCGGACTCCACCCGGGCGGCCAGCGTGGCGCCGTCGTCGGTGGTGGCCGCCAGGGTGACCCCGTGCGGGTCGGTGCCGACCACCTCGGCCCGGGTGACGACGGCGGCCCCCTGCTCGCCGGGCGCCCGGGCCGGCAGCTCGGGCGGGTCGGCCACGAAGGTCTCGTACGGGACCAGGGGCGGGCGGTACGGCATGGGCGTCTCCTCGAAGGCCGGCCGGGGCGGTACCGCCAGTTTCTTTGGATTCCCAACTAACTGTCAATGTTGTAGCGCATTGACTTGCCCCCTTGCGGTTTCTACTTTGTACGGGATGTCAACCAACCCGGTGCGGGACGGCGATCGGCTCTGCTACGGCGGGGACTGGAACCCGGAGCAGTGGCCGGCCGAGGTGTGGCGGGAGGACGTCGCGCTGATGCGCCGCGCCGGGGTCAACCTGGTCACCGTCGGCGTGTTCGCCTGGTCCCGGCTCGAACCGGCCCCCGGCCGGCACACCGCCGACTGGCTCGACCGGGTGCTCGACCTGCTGCACGACAACGGCATCCGGGCCGCCCTGGCCACCCCCACCACCGCCCCGCCACCGTGGTTCACGCTGGCCCACCCCGACGCGCTGCCGGTCACCGCCGACGGCGTACGCCTGCACCACGGCAGCCGCGACACCTACTGCGCCGCCGCGCCCGCGTACCGGGCCGCCGCCCGGGACATCGCCGGGTTCCTCGCCGACCGGTACGCCCACCACCCCGCCCTGGCCCTGTGGCACGTGCACAACGAGTACGGCACCACCTGCCACTGCCCGCACGCCGACGCGGCGTTCCGCCGCTGGCTGGCCGACCGGTACGGCGACCTCGACACGCTCAACGCCGCCTGGGTGACCAGCTTCTGGAGCCAGCACTACTCGGACTGGGCGCAGCTGGCCACCCCGCGCGCCACCCAGTACCTGGGCAACCCGGGCCAGCTGCTCGACTTCCGCCGGTTCTGGTCGGACACCCTGCTGGCCGCGTACACCGAGCAGCGGGACCTGCTGCGGGCGGCCAACCCGGCGGTGCCGGTCACCACCAACTACGTCCTCGGCGACTGGGTGCCGGTCGACCACACCCGCTGGGCGTCCGAGGTGGACCTCGTCGCCATCGACCACTACCCGTCGGCGGTCGACGGCGGCGCGGAGGAGCAGACCGCGCTCGCCGCCGACCTGGCGCGCGGCTGGGCCCGGCACGGCGCGCGCGGGCGCGGCGCCGGCGACGACTCGTGGCTGCTGATGGAGAGCGCGCCCAACCAGATCCACGCCGCCGGTCGGATGCACACCAAGGAACCCGGCCGGCTGGCCCGGCACAGCCTCGCGCACGTCGCCCGCGGCTCGCGCGGGGTGATGTTCTTCCAGTGGCGCGCCCCGGCCGGCGGCGCGGAACGCTTCCACTCCGCCGTGGTCCCGCACGCCGGACCGGACAGCCGGGTGTTCCGGGAGGCGGCACAGCTCGGCGACCTGCTCGGCCGGATCACCGAGGCCACCGCCGGGCGGGTGGCCGCCGCCGTGGCGCTGGCCTGGGACGCGGCCAGCACCTGGGCGCTGCGCCACCCCGGCATGCCGTCCCGGGCGCCCGACCACCACGCCGAGGTGGCCGCCGCGCACCGGGCGCTGTGGCGGGCCGGCGTCGCCTGCGACCTGGTACCGCCCGGCGACCCGCTGGACGGCTACCGGCTGCTCGTGCTCCCCGCCCTCTACCTGGCCGCCGACGCCACCGTCGACTGGGTACGCCGGCACGTCGACGCCGGCGGGCACCTGCTGGTGACCTGGCTCAGCGGTGTCGCCGACGAGCACGCCCGGATCCGCCTCGGCGGCTACCCCGGCGCGTTCCGCGACCTGCTCGGCATCCGGGTCGAGGAGTTTCACCCGCTGGCCGACGGCGACCGGGTCGCGCTGACCGGCGGCGGGTACGGCGAGCTCTGGACCGAGACCGTCCACCTCGCCGGGGCCGAGCCGGTCGCCGGGTACCGCGGCGGTGTGCTCGACGGCCGACCCGCGATCACCCGGCACCACCGCGGCGACGCGCTCGCCTGGTACGTCTCCACCCGCCCCGACGACGGCACCTATCAGCGGCTGCTGGCCGGGGCGGCCCGCGACGCCGGCGTCGCCCCGGTCTGCCCGGCGGCGCCGCCCGGGGTGGAGGCGGTCCGCCGCCACGACGGTGACCGCAGCTGGCTGTTCCTGCTCAACCACACCGACCGGCCGCAGCGGATCCCCGCCGCGGGAACGGACCTGGTCACCGGAGTGACCGTGGACGAGGTGGTCACCGTCGCCGCCGGCGGCGTGGCGGTGCTGCGCGAGCGCCGCTGACCGTCCGGTCGGCGGGGTCGCCGCGGGTGGCGGGGGCGGGCCACACTACCGGGATGCCGATCGTGCTGCGCGCCGCGCCCACCCCGACCGCCCCCGGCCTGCTGCTGCGGCCCTGGCGGGACGGCGACGCCGACGAGTTGCTGGCCGCCTACCGGGATCCGCTGCTGCGCAGGTGGACCCGGCAGCCGCTGACCGGCCGCGCGGACGTCCGCGCCTTCCTGCGGCGCAGCCGGCAGGGCTGGGCCGCCGGGTGCCGGTTCAGCATCGCCGTGCTGGAGCCGACCGACACCGGGGAGCGGCTGGTGGCGCACGTGCTGCTCAAGGAGGTCACCCCCGGCCGGCCGTACGCCGAGGTGGGCTACTGGACGGCGGGGTCGGCCCGGGGACGCGGGGTGGCGCCGCGCGCCGTCGACGCGGTCAGCGCCTGGGCGTTCGCCCGCTTCGCCGCCGCCGGGCTGACCCGCCTGGAGCTGCTGCACCAGGTCGACAACCCGGCCTCCTGCCGGGTGGCGCAGAAGAGCGGGTACGCCTTCGTCGAGGTGCTGCCGGCCCGGCCGCCGTTTCCCCGCGACGGGCACCGCCACGTCCGGCACCGGCCCTGAGCGCCGCCGCCGGTCCTGGGCCCGAGTGGATCAGCGGTCAGCGGTCGGCGGACCGGTCTCGCCGTCGGCGGCGCGCGCCGGGCCGAGCAGGCGCAGCAGCAGCCGCGGTTCGCCCGGCCACGCCTCCAGCAGCACCGGGCGGGGCACCCGCCGGCCGGCGTAGCGCAGCGCCAGGGCCACCACGACGATGTCGTCGAGCGGGCCGATCACCGGCAGGAACTCGGGGATCAGGTCGATCGGGCTGGCCAGCCAGAGCCCGGCCAGCACGACGGCGACCCTGGCCCGGCGGGGCACCCGGGGATCGCGGCGCAGCCGCCGCACCGCGGTCAGGCAGTCGGGGATGAACGCGGCCAGGTCCCGCAGCAGGCCCGGCGGCAGCCGGCGGGCCAGCAGCACCAGCAGCGCCCAGCTCGCCAGCAGGCCGGCCACCCCCACCGCCAGCCCGATCAGCCAGTCGCGCCACACCGTCGGTCCCTCCCGCAGGGGTACGGCCGCTCGCCGGCCCACCCGGAATCTACGCCGCGCCGGCCCCGCCCGCGCGGCGGGAATGCCGGGCCCTCGGCAGGCGCTGACCCTGGTCAGGACCAGCGGATACGGTGGAACGCGGAGGTGACAGGGTGCCGACTGGTTGGGAGGCGGCGGTCGAGGCGCAGATCCGCTCGGCCCAGGAGCGGGGCGAGTTCGACAACCTGCCCGGCGCCGGCAAGCCGATCCCCGGGCGTGACCTGCCGTACGACGAGTCCTGGTGGATCAAGAGCTTCCTGGAGCGGGAGAAGCTCCCCGGCGACCTGCTGCTGCCCACGCCGCTGCAGTTGCGCCGCCGGGTCGAGCGACTTCCCGACGAGGTGCGCGACCTGCCCACCGAGGAGTCGGTCCGGGCGTACGTGGTCGAGCTGAACACGCAGATCGTGTCCTGGCTGCGCACCCCGACCGGCCCGCGGGTGGTGGTCCGCCCGGTCAACGCCGACGAGACCGTACGCCGCTGGCGCGCCGACCGGCAGCGCGCCGCGACCAGCGCGACGCCGGCCGCCACCGACGCCGCGGCTGCCCTGGCCGCCTCCGACACCGCGCCGCCGTACGTCGAGCGGACCCCCGGGGAGGCCGGACGACGGCGCTGGTGGCGGCTGCCCTGGCGACGCCGCTGACGGACCGGGCCGGCCCGCGCCCTCAGCGCAGGGTGAGCGCGGTCTCGGCGCCGACGCGGGTCAGCTTCTCCGGGTTGCGGACGTAGTAGAGGCCGGTGATCCGGCCGTCCTCGACCCGGGCCGCCATGATGCCGTCGAGTTCGCCGTCCAGGTAGACGACGAGCGCCGGGCTGCCGTTGACCACGGTCGGTCCGGCGGTGATCGTGCCGGTGAGCTTGCCCAGCCCGCCGACGAACATGCGGGCCACCTTCCCGGCGCTGCTGACCGGTCGCGGCACCGCCTGCTTCACGCCGCCGCCGTCGCCGACCAGGACGACGTCCGGGGCGAGCACGTCCAGCAGGCCCTGCAGGTCCCGGGTTTCGAGCGCGCGCTGGAACGACTCCAGCACGACGCGGGCCTCGCCCGGGGAGACCACCTGCCGGGGGCGGCGGGCCTCGACGTGCTGGCGGGCGCGGTGCGCGATCTGGCGGACCGCCGCCGGGCTCTTGTCCACGGCGGCGGCGATCTCGTCGTAGTCGACGCCGAAGGCCTCGCGGAGCACGAACACGGCGCGCTCGGTCGGCGAGAGGGTCTCGAGAACGAGCAGCAGCGCCATCGACACACTCTCGGCGAGTTCGACGTCCTCGGCCACGTCCGGGGTGGTGAGCAGCGGCTCGGGCAGCCAGGAGCCGACGTATGCCTCCTTGCGGCGTTTCATCGTCCGCAGCCGGTTCAGCGCCTGCCGGGTGGTGATCCGGACCAGGTACGCCCGCTGGTCGCGCACCCGCGCCAGGTCGACGGTGACCCACCGCAACCAGGTCTCCTGGAGGACGTCCTCCGCGTCGGCCGCCGAGCCGAGCAGCTCGTACGCCACGGTGAAGAGCAGGTTGCGGTGCGCCACGAAGGCGTCGGTCGCCGCGTCGGTGGCGTGGTCGCTCGTGTCGCCGGTCATCCGGAGGCCTCCGCTTCGCTGGGGTTCGCCCTCAGGACACCAGGGGAGCGGCCGGTGTGACAGTGACGCCCCTCACGGCGCCCGGGGACAGCCGTGCCGGCATTATCGGATAACCGGTAACAGTAATCCGTTAATTAGTCTCCACAAAAGGGACAGAACGGCGCTACACCATAATGACAGTTCTTGTGTAACGCCGGATCAGGCGGTCCGGCAGTGCGTCGACAACAGTCGACCGGTGACGTGGTGCGCGACAGGCTGCTATCGCTGGGCGCTGTCGGTGGTGAGGGAGCCACCCGCCCTACCACGCTCGACGGCGGCCTGGGTGAAGGCGACCCGTCGTTGAACCATCGGCGCAGCCGACATGACGATCGCCGCCGCAGCCGCCACGATGCTCGCCGCTGCGGCCAGTGTCGTCCAGTCCGCATTCGGTCCACCGCCGTACGAGATGACGGCGAGTTCTTCGGCCAGCGGATGCAGCCACAGCATGCCGATCGGGCAGAGCAGCACCAGCAGTGCCCAAGCGCCACGAAGGTCGTTGCGCGCCGCCAGCCCCACGCCGACGAGCAACGTCACCAGGAAAAGTGCCGTCCCGGCACCGGGCAGGACCTGGACGGCGGGCCAGCCGTAGTACCCAGTGAGCACGTCGCCACCGCTACGGGCAAAAATCGCCGCTACGGGTAGAGCCGCGGCGGCGCCAACCACGGGCAGCAGGCGAAGCCACACGGGCGGCTGGCCGGGAACGCCGAGCGCCACCAGTCCGAGGCAGACCTGTGCGAGTAGTACGAACAGCGGAGGCCGGGACCGGTCGACGACGGCGGCAAGCGGTACGACGCCGACGGTGAGGACAAGGGCGAGACCAATCGTCAGGCGGGTCCATCGGCCGGGTGTCACCACGTGCACCACCGCGGCGAGCAGCCATGCCGCCCACACGCCGAGACCGAGCGAGACGGACGTGCCGTGCTGCTCGAAGCCGAACCACGCCGTCGTCCACGGATTGAGCTCCAGTACGGCCCAGCCGCCGGCAAGAGCCGTGGCGGTCAACAACGCCAGCGTCGCGGCCAGCCGCACTCCGGGGTCGATTCCGGTGGCGCCGATCCCGCGTAGGCGCTGGCGTAGCCCGCCGCCGGCTACGTCAATCACGTCGGCGATGGACGGCCACCGCCGGTCCGACGAGGACAGGGCGAGGTACGTACCCACGATCTCGGTGCCGCGCGCGTCGCGGTAGCCAGCCGGATAGAAGATCGGACCAGTCGCAGATAGCGGCGTTCCAGGTCGCTCATGCGATCCCTCCGTTGAGTCGAGGCGTGCCTCGACGGGTACGTGTGTTCAACCGCGCGGTCGCGGCCTCGACGTTGCGGCGCATCCGCTCGGTCTCGTTGGCGAGCAGGTCTCCACCGTGCTCGGTGAGCCGGTAGTAGCGGCGCAGCCGGCTGTCCACCACTTCCTCCCGCTCGACGGTGACCAGACCCGCGTCGAGCAGCCGGTCGAGGGCGCCGTAGAGCGTGCCGGGGCGCAGCGACACGCGGCCGTCGGAAAGCCGGGCTACCTCGGTGATCAGTCCGTAGCCATGAAGCGGCTCCGCGGCCAACGCCGTGAGGATCAGGAATGTGGGTTCGCGTACTGGTGTCTCCACGCCATCAATATATCGGGTGCGAAGATATAACGTCAGAGTCATGAGGAGGGTCGTCGCGCACAGCGCGACGGCACTGCCGTCCGGTTTGGCCGTGCCGCCACAGGCCCCTGGTCGGCGCGTTCTGCTGCCCGCAGGCAAACTCGCTGAACCCGCGGGGCAGCAGCACGTTCTGCCGTACCGGGAATGTCAACTGCCGCGGGACAGGACCAGGAGGTCCAGGGCGTCAACCACGGGACCGGTCTCGGACTGCGCCGCCGCGCGCAACCGGGCCAGGCCCGCGGCGTGCTCGTCGTCGTTGATCAGTTGCAGCGGGGTGTGCGCCTCCCGGCGCAGCGCCGCCGCAGCTTCGCGGAGGGACGCCGCGCTCACCTGCGGGACCTGTTCGAGGCCGACGGTGCCGAACCCCGCCGCGGCGAAGGCCGCCTCGACGTCAGCCACGCTCGGGTAGCCGTCGAGCACGCGGACGGCTTCGGGAAAGTAGCGGAACAGGGTGATCGCCTGGTGCCGGCCGGCGAACGCGGCGCGGATCAGCACCCGGCCGCCGGGGCGCACGACCCGGCGCAGCTCCCGGGCCGCGCGGGCCAGGTCCGGCACGTGGTGGATGACCGTGGAGATCCAGGCGGCGTCGACGCTGCCGTCGTCGAGCGGGATGCGCTCGGCGTCGCCCGGCACCACCGGCTGGAACACCGAGCGGGCGCGCATCGCCTCGGCGGGCTCGACCGCGATGACCTCGATGCGGTCGTACCAGGCGGTGAAGGCTCGTGCCCACATCCCGGTGCCGGAGCCCAGGTCGAGCAGCCGCATGCCCGCCCCGGGATCCAGGTACCGGGTCACCGCCTCCCGCCAGGCCGACAGCCCGTCGTCGCTCAGGTGCCGGGAGGCCTCGAACGCTGCGGCGCCCGCAGTGTCGTACGCGATTCGCGCCATGCCTGTCACCCAACTGCTGGACATCCGAGGAGGCAAGGGTGCGGCGGTGTGACGAATCGCCCACGCCGAAGGGCCGCCGGTCGGACGGGGCTTACGTAAGGTCGGGCCATGGGCGCGGACTCCGCTGTGCGGCGCTGGCTACGGCAGCGTGGAGCTGAGACGATCCCGCACCCCGGCGGCACTCTCTACAGCCACCTGTGCCGGGTGCACGACCGCCTCGCTGAGCTGGGGTGTGGCGTTGACGCGCAACTGGCCGGTCTCGCGCACGCCGTCTACGGCACGGACGGATTCGATGTGACGCTGCTCGACCGGACCGACCGAGCCACGCTGCGGAAGCTTGTCGGCGACGACGCTGAGGCATTGGTCTACCTGTACGGGGCATGCGACCGCGGGCGGACCTGGCGGAAGCTGGCAGAGACCGGTGAGGTCGTCGACCGCTTCACCGATCAGCGGTGGCACTTGAGCCCCGGCCAGGTGCAACCCTTTGTGGATCTCAGCATCGTCAACGAGCTGGACGTCATCGAGCAGGATCCTGCTACCGCCGACAGGTACGGCGAGTACTTCCGCTCCCTGTTCGCGGCCTGGGCACCGATCGCTTCTCCGCAGGTCACCAGCGAGGCGCAGCGACTCCTCGGCGAAGGTGACCGAAGCTCTTCGGCGTAGGCCCAGGCTTGACGGTCCGTACCGGCACCAGAAGACCGCAGTCGGTTCACGATGCCAGCAATCCGCCCCCCGTGCCGCCCACTGCGGATCGTGGTCGAACACCACCTGGATGAGGCCGACCACCCGGCCGGTCGCGTCGGCGTCGGCGTCGGTGAGGCGTAACCGCACGGCGGTGTCCCGTTCGTTGTGCCGGTGAGACGACGCTGGCGGCTCGGGGCGGGAAATCGATGTCGCTGACGAGCGGTGATCGGTACGAAGATCGGGTGCCCGTCCTCGCGCTCTCCACCGCCGTCCTGCTGCTCGGCATCGCGGACTCGATGGTCAATTCCTACCTCGTCCTGTTCGGCGCCGATGCGGTCGGACTGACGCCGCTGCAGATCGGCGTGTGGGCCTCGGTGGCCGCCATCGCCGGGATCACGATCAGCTGGTGGCTGGGACGGCTGTTCGACCGCCGGCCCGCGCGAACGTACGCGATCATCGTGATTCTCCTGGGCGCGGCGGGTTACCTGCTGCTGCCCGAGGTCTCGAGCTTTCCCGTGCTGCTCCTAATGGCGGCGACGGTGCTGGGGGCGATGGGGGCGGCCTTTCCGCAGCTGTTCGCCCTGGCCCGCGCGGTGTTCGGCGAGGGCGCCGGGCGGCGTTCCGCGCCGCTGCTGCGCTCGGCCTGGTCCCTCGCGTGGGCCGTCGGGCCGTTGCTGGGCACGCTCGTGCTGTCCAGGGGTGGCTATTCGTGGCTGATGTGGACGGCCGCCGGGGTGTTCGTGGCCGCCGCGCTGACCGTTGTCGTCGTGCCGCGGCCTCGGTCCGTGGCGGTTGCGAACGCGTCGCCGGGCGGCACGCCGATCCTGCTCACCGTGAGCGTCACCCTCTTCTTCACCGCGATGTTCGCGGGCGGTCTGGCGCTGCCGCTGTACGTCACCCGTGCCCTGCATCAGCAGCCCGCGTCGGTCGGCGTGCTGTTCAGCGCCTGCGCCGCGGTCGAGGTGGTGGCCACGCTGGGGTTGGCCGTCGTCCCCGCCCAGGTCGATCAGCGAATGCTGATCCTGGGCGGCTTCGGCTCGCTCACCTGCTATCACGTGCTGACCGTCGTGTCCTCGGGCCTGCCGATGCTCCTGCTCGGGCAGGTCCTGCGCGGCGTGGGGATCGCGATCGTCGGGGCGGCCGGCATCCGCTACTTCCAGGACGTCCTCGCCCCGGCGACCGGCCGCGCCACCACGCTCTTCGCCAACGCGTCCACCGCCGGGCTCCTGGTTTCCGGCATCCTGGCCGGGGTGGCGGTCGAGCACTTCGGCTATCGGACGACGCTGCTGCTCTGCGCGGTGGCGGCCGCGTCGGGCGGGGTCGCTTTCGGCCTGGGTTCCCGCCGCCGGGTCGGTAGCCGGGGCCCGGAGAAGATACCCAGTAACGCTTGAGGGGTACGCGACCAGCGCTCCGCAATCCTCGGGGAGAGCCGGGTGCGTTGGTTGCTGGCGTCAGCTGCCGAGGCGGCAGTGGGGCACCGATCCGGGTGGGGCGCGGTGCTCGCGCTGCCGGTTCTCCGCCAGCGCCACGTCGAGGAATGCACCCACGCCGACCTGGGTGGCGTCGGCCAGGCGGTGGATCAGGAGGAGTCGGCGCCGCAGCTGTTCGGGCGTGCCGGCCACTTCGACCGCCGGCGGCCGGCGCGCGCCGAGCTGGTACGACCTCCGGTGCGTCCCGTCGCTGCGGGGCGGCGGGAGGTCGGCGGCGGGTGCGATGAGGAACGGCCAGAGCTCCTCCCAGGTCGGGTCGAGCTCCTCGACCAGCAGGGCGGCAGTGTCCTCGAGGACCCGGCAGGTCCACGGGTGGGGCAGCCGGGACAACCGGCCGACGGCGGCCCGTACGCCCGCCTCGTCCGAATCGTCGGCCGCGCGTACGCCGGCGACCACGGCGTTCCACAGTTCCTGCTCCGCCGGGGACGGCGGCTGTCTCAGCACCATCTCTGCTCCGCTTCTGGCGACTGTCCGGGTGCGGCGACCGTGATCCCGGCTGGTTCGAGGGTGGCCGGCACGGGCCCGTAGGAGGGCGAGACCCGTGCCGGCCGCGGTGATCACCCCAATCACCGTTCTCCCGCCGGCGCCGGGTCGACCGGATGGTGTCCGGGAGACCTGCGCCGGCGAGGGTCCACGTCGGACACCGTCTGCCGGGTGTCCGGGTGGCGAGCCGGGATTCCGCGATCCCGGGAGTCGCCAAGGTGAATCAAGTATGCGATATCTTTAACGAATTATGACGATTTGAAACGCCGGGAGTTCGCGTGTCGGATCGTCAGCGGAGGGCGGTCATGTCGGCCTCCCGCCGGTCGGTGTGGGCAAGCGGATGCTCCGCCGGCCTCCGCGCCGGGCGCCGCGCGTCCGGGCGTACCGGGCGCGTCCAGGGCAGCAGCCGGGGAGCCCGTCGAGCGCTCAGGTCCTCGATCCAGCCGAGGGCCAGCAACAGGCCGGTGAGCAGCACCAGCGCCACCGCCAGGTAGCCGAGCTGACCGATCCGCCAGATTCCGGCGAGGTCCCCCACGGCGAAGCAGACCGCGATGGCGGCGTTGTGCCAGAGGTAGATGGTCAGGGCGCGGCTGTTCAGCGCCGTGACCAGGCGGTCCAACGGTCCGATCCGGGCCAGCCAGCCCATCGGCGGAGCGCCGCGCAGCAGCACCAGCACCACCCCGAGCGACCAGAACGCCTGCGCCACCGGGATGTCGTTGAGGTCGCGACCGGCCGCCGGGTGGGTGAGGACCCAGCCGGCCGCGATGGCGAGGCAGAGCGCCGACACGGCCAGCAGGGCCGGCAGAGCGATCCGCCGCAGCCGCCCGTCCCGGTGCGCGAAGCCCGCGATCCAGCACGCGCCGAAGGTGGCCAGGTCGGTGAGCACCGACTCGGCCCGGGAATCCGTCGTGGACACCGCCGTCTGCAGCAGCAGCACACCGCCCAGCGGGACCAGCACCGACCACACCGGCCACCGCCGGTACAGGGCCAGCAACACGGGGGACAGGAGCACCAGCCAGAGGTACGTGACGAGGTACCACAGCACGCCGGTCACGTCGACCGCCCAGCCGCTGCCCGGCGGCTGCACGAGCGGAACCACCCAGGCCAGCAGCGCCGGCCAGGCGGGCCGGTCGGACCAGCCGTGCCACAGCATCAGCGGCACCAGCACGAGCCCCAGCGCCCAGAGCGCCGGCAGCAGGCGGCGCAGCCGGCTGCTGACCGCGCGCTCCGGGGAGCGGTCCAGCGAGGCGGCCATCAGCGAGCCGCCGAGGGCGAACATCACCCCCATCGCGGGGAAGGCGAAGCTCAGCCAGGCGGCCCCGAACATGTGGTACGCGATGACCCGACCCAGCGCCAACGCCCGCAGGGCGTCGAACCAGCGGTCCCGTCCGCCCGGTGCGGCGGCGATCGGCGTCCCGGCGGGACGGGTGTGCCCCACCGCGTCACCGGCCCGCTTCAGCTTGCGCCAGCCCAACCGCCGGCCGGTCAGGGCGGTCAGCAGGGACCGGGCCAGCACCAGGTACATCAGCTGCCGGTAGGCGAACTGCTGCAACGGCAGGGCGAGCAGCGGGCGGACCGGTTCCCGGTCGAGCCGGAAGGCGATCAGGGCGGTGGCCGCCTGCACCGCGAGCATGACCAGCCACGCCACCGCCGTCTTGCGGGTGTCCAGGAAGAACAGGCCGTAGACGGCGAGCAGGTCGAGCACCGGGCCGAACAGCGGGAGCACCACGCCGAAGAGGGCGAGCATCGGCAGGCCGAACCGGCCGAACCGGCCCGAGGCGCCCCGGTCGAACACCGCGCCGCGGTGCTTCCACATGGCCTGGAGGGTGCCGTAGCTCCACCGGTAGCGTTGCCGCCAGAGGTCGCTCAGCGAGGCGGGCGCCTCGGTCCAGGCGCGGGCCCGGTCCTGGTACACCACCCGCCACCCGGCCCGCAGGATCGCCATGGTGACGTCGGTGTCTTCGGCCAGCGTGTCGCCGCTCATACCGCCGATCATGGTGAGGGCGCGGCGGCGGAAGGCGCCGATGGCGCCGGGCACGGTGGGGATGCAGCCCAGCATCTCGTAGAAGCGGCGGTCCAGGTTGAAGCCGACGACGTACTCGATGTGCTGCCACTGCCCGAGCAGCCGGCGCCGGTTGGTCACCTTGACGTTGCCGGCCACCGCGCCGATGCGCGGATCGGTGAACGGCTCGACCAGCCGCCGGATCGCGTCCGGTTCGAAGACGGTGTCGGCGTCGACGGTGACGATGATGTCGTGTGACGCGTACAGGAGGCCGGTGTTCAAAGCGCTGGCCTTGCCGCCGTTGGGTTTGCGGATCACCCGGACGCCGGGCAGGCCCAGCGCGTCGACCAGGTCGGCGGTGCCGTCGGTGGAGCCGTCGTCGACCACGATGACCTCGATGCCGGGGTGGTCGTTGGCCACCAGCGACCGGACCGTGGCGACGATGCCGGCGCGTTCGTTGTACGCGGGCACGATCACCGACACCGGCGCGCTGGTCACGCCCCAGGGCCAGCGGTGCGCCCGTCGGCGCCGGGCGAGCCGCCTGGCGAGCAGCAGCAGTGGCAGCGTTCGGGCCAGCACGAGGATCCCGACCCCCACGAAGAGCAGGGTGAGGCCGCCCAGGATCAGGTCCGCCAGCCGGATCGCCCAGTTGACCGGGGCTGCCCGCCAGTGGTCCATCGTCGACGCCGGGACGTTGCCAGCGAACAACGGGCCCGGTCCCGCCTGGTTCATGCCACCGCTGACGGTGGTGAAGGTGTAGCCGCGGGCCTGCATCAACGGGATGAATCGGTCCAGCGCCGCGACGGTCTGCGACCGGTCGCCGCCGGCGTCGTGCAGCAGGACCACGGCCCCGGCGTCGCCCACCGGGGTCAAGTTCCGCACGACGGCGTCCACGCCCGGTCGGGCCCAGTCCTCGCCGTCGAGGTCGTTGACCACCGACAGGTAGCCGAGCCGGGCGGCCTCGCGGATCACCGGCCAGTTCGCGTCGTCGACCGCGCTGGGCACCGACGAGTACGGGAAGCGCAGCAGGCTCGTACGCACCCCGGCGGCGTGCACGATCGCCATCTGGGTCTGTGCGTACTCCATCCGCCGCCGCCATCCGGGCAGCAGGGTGACGTCCGGGTGGGTGAAGGTGTGCACGCCCAGCTCGTGGCCCTCGGCGGCGATCCGCCGGACCAGGTCCGGGTGGCGGGCGACCTCCGCGCCGATCACGAAGAAGGTGGCCGGGGCCCGGTGCCGGCGCAGGACATCGAGCACCCGCGGCGTCCAGACCGGGTCGGGTCCGTCGTCGAAGGTCAGCGCGATGGTCCGCGCCGGCAGCCGGTACGCGCGCGGCGGGTCGCTGCGGGCGTCGAGCACCGGCCCGCCGCGCAGGACCTCCGCCGGCACGGAGCCCTGGTCTTCGGCCGCGCGCACCTGGTCGGGCCGGAACCGGTTGTTGGCGTACGCCTCGACCAGCAGCACGGACCCGACCACGAGCGCCAGGGAGGCGCAGACGAACCGCCCGGCGAGGCGACCTCTCGGCCGGGTCATCCCGCGGTTCCGGCGTCAGGTGGTGACGACGGGGCGGGGTCGGCCGCCGGCGGCGGCGTGGGTGCCGCGGTGGCCGACGGTGCGGGCTTCTCGGGCAGCCGCACCGGCGGTACGGCCGGCACCCGCGGCACCTTCACCGGCGGCACCACCGGGGCGGGGATCCCGGCTCCGGCGACCGGCGGAGGGCTGGTCCTCCACGTCGCGGTCGGCCGGGGCGCGGCGAATGCCGGACCGGGTGCGTGCCAGGTGTCCCCCTGCTCCGGCTCGGGGCTCAGAGCGTCCGATGGGGATGGCGTGGGACCGGGCTGGATCGTCGGTGGGGTCTCCGGTGTGCCGCCCACCGACAGTCGGCCGGGCAGCAACGGCGCGGCGGGAGCGGGGAGCAGGCCGCTCGCGGCCATCGGCAGGTAGCTCAGGGAGGCCACGGCGACCAGCACGCCCGTGCGCCGGACCCGTCGGCGACGGGCGCCGGTCGCGTCCACGAACACCGGTTGGGCGGGCGGGACGGCTGCGGGGATGGCGGGTTGGCCGCCGGCAGCGGCGTCGAACCACGTGGGAGATGACACCCGCTGAGGTTATTGGTGAGGTTGTTACTAAATGTGCGGTTCTAAAGGTGTGGATCGCGCCGAATGTTTCACCATTCGCATATCCGGCCGATGAGGTTCTTTGACCCCAGAGGACGCAGTCGTGCCGCCACGGACCAAACAGGACGGCGGGGCACTTTCGTCATCGACGCGGCGCCGCCCCGGGTACCGACCCCGGAGCGGCGCCGGTGTGCTCAGCTCTCCGTACGATCGTCGATCTCGGTGTCGGACTCCCCGGGCCGGGCGCCGATCGCCTCCTCGGCGGCGCGCCCGCCGGTGCTCTCGTCGCCCAGCGTCAGGCTGCTGCGGGGCAGACCCGCCAGCCCGGCCGGATCCTGGATCTCGCCCTGCACGCCCCGGTCGTCCTGGCGGCGATCCTCGATCTCCGTGCCCGATTCCCCGGGCCGGGCGCCGATCGCCTCCTCGGCGGCGCGCCCGCCGGTGCTCTCGTCGCCCAGCGTCAAGCTGCTGCGGGGCAGACCGGACAGGCCCGCCGGGTCCTGCGTCGGCTGGTCCGGCCAGTCGGCGTTCTGCGCGCCGGCGCCACCGACGGACTCGCGGCGTCCGGCACCTCGCGCGTGGTACCGGCCGGCGTCGGTGCCCGGATCACCCGGGTCGGCCAGGCTCGTGTCGACCGGTCGGCTGTCCGGATCGGCCAGCCCGGCCCGGCGCAACATGTCGACAAGCTCATCGTGCGGCATGCGCTCGGTGTCCGTAATGCCGGCACCGCGCGCGATCGACCGCAGGGTGGTCAGGTCCTGATCAGCGAAGGTCTCGGCCATGCCGGTGGCTTCCCGCCGGGCCGGCAGCGGAAACCTGCGCCGCTCAGGCGCGTGCCCCGCCCAGGCCGAGCAGCACCGCCAGGCCCAGGGCGCTGCGCGGGGCGTACGGCACCCGCCACAGCCCGCCGTGCGCGGCCGCGTACGCCTCGTCCCGCCACGGGTGCTCGTGCGCCGGACCGCCGCCGGTGCGCAGGTCGTGCACCAGCAGGGCCGCCATCAGGGTGTTGCTGGTCGCCGGCTCGAACACCTCGATGCCGAACCGGTGCGCGCCCGCGTACGCGGCGGCCAGGACCCGGTTGCGCAGCACCGACCGGGTCCGGGTCGGCGGCGCCACGGTGAACGACACCGTCGCCCCGGCGTCGCGGGCCACCGCCGCCCGCCACCGTTGCAGCCGCTTGGCCAGCGCGTAGTTCGGCCCCTGCTGCGGCACGAGACTGTCGTTGATGCCCGGGTCGGCCTGCGGCGGATAGTTGCGGTGCAGCAGCCGGCCGCCGGAGAGCACCCGCAGCGACCGGCGGGCCGGACCCCGGGCGGCGTAGCCGCGTTCGGCGTGCGCGACGGCCTCGGCCGGGACGGCGTACACGTCGGTGGGGGTGGCCAGGAAGGCGAGCGCGACGTCCGGGCGTTGCTGCCGCAGGTGGACGGTGAGCGCGTCCACGGCGGTGGCGACCCGGACGTTGGTGGCGCCGTCGGCGTACACGTAGTTGCCCAGCACCAGCCGGCCGTCCAGGCCGCGCAGCCACGCGGCGGCCTGGGGGAGGCGGTGCAGCAGGTCCGCGCCGGCGCCGGCGGTCAGGGCGGCGTCGTCCCGGCCGGTGCCGGGACGCACCGGCAGGTGCAGCCGACCGCCGCGCCGGTGCGCGGTGCGCAGCACCCGGCGCCAGATCTCCGGGCGGGGCAGGTCGACCGCCACCACGTCACCGCCCCAGCGCAGCAGCGACGGCAACGGGCCCATCTCGGCGCCCGCGCCGAGCACCACCACCTGCTGGTCCCGCAGGTCCAGCCAGTCCGGGTTGGCCAGCACCGCGCGGACGGCCTCGGCGCAGCTCGGCTCCACCACCCCCGCGGCCACCCAGGCGTCGAGCCGCCGGCGCAGGTCGTCGCCGCGCAGCCGCTGGCCCCGGTACGGCACGGACAGCTCCCGCTCCACCTCGCCGGCCCCGACCACCGTGGCGGTCTCCAGCGGTTCCGCCTCCGCCAGGTCGAACGCCTCGCCCAGCGGCACTTCCGGGCCCCCGGCGGGCAGGTAGCGCATCCGCGCGTGCAGGGCGGCCAGCCCGTCCCGGGCGATGGTCAACGCCGACTCCCGGGCGGGCAGACCGGCCTCGACCAGCCGCCGGAAGTGTCCCAGGTAGCCGTGCCGCCAGTTGGTCTCGTGCTCGGCGGCGCGCGCACCGACCGGGTCGACCGCACGCAGCGCGTCGGCCACCACGGCCCGGCCCAGCGCGCTCGTGCTGCGCGTGCCACCGGTCTCGGGGAACACCACCCCGCTCGGCCCCTCCACGCTCACCCTCCTCGCGTCGTCCCGGACGCCGGGGCCCACTCTGCCCCATCCCGGGCAGGTCCGCAGCCGGGCCCGCCCGGGGCGAGGTAACGGCCCGCGCACGAAATGGTCACGGAACTCACGTTCGGGTCTCGGTCCGGGCGCCAGGCTCACGCTTGGGTCTCGGCTCGGCCACGGCGGGAGCCGCCAGCACGTCGGTCTGCGTCAATGACCGAAAGGGATCCGGTGCGCCCCGACCGGATCACCCACCCCCAACCCCGCCGGGAGGATCTGATGCTCCACTGGAGACGGTCACCGCTGCTGTTGGTGGCGCTGGTCGCCGCGACCGCGATCGGTGCCTGCACCGCCGCCGACACCGGCGCCCGCAGCGGCACCGCCGGGGCACCGCCCCGCCCGTACGACGGCACCCCCTGGTCGGGCGGCGCCGACACCTCCACCGAGCGGGACCCGCTGTCCACCTTCGCCGTCGACGTCGACACCGCCTCCTACGGCTACGCCCGGCGGCTCATCGCCGACGGCCGGCTGCCGGAGCGGACCTCGGTGCGGCCCGAGGAGTTCGTCAACTCGTTCCGCCAGGGCTACCCCGAGCCGGCCGGCGACGGTTTCGCGGTGCACGTCGACGGCGCCCGCCCGCCCCGCACCCAGGAGGGCGGCGACGGCACCCGGCTGATGCGGGTCGGGCTGCAGACCCGCGCCGAGGACCGGGCATCCCGGCCGGACGCCGCGCTCACCTTCGTCATCGACGTGTCCGGGTCGATGGACGAACCCGGCCGGCTCGACCTGGTCAAGGACGCCCTGCACACGCTGGTCGACCAGCTGCGCCCCACCGACTCCATCGCGGTCGTCGAGTTCAGCAGCGAGGCCCGGGTGCTGCGGGAGATGACGCCCGTCTCGGACGCGCGGCGGCTGCACGACGCCGTCGACTCGCTGCGTACCCGGGACAGCACGAACCTCGAGGCGGGCCTGGTGCTGGGCTACCGGGTGGCCCGCGACGGGTTCCGCGCCGGCCGGACCAACCGGGTGATCGTGCTCTCCGACGGGCTGGCCAACGTCGGCAGCACCGACGCCGAACCCATCCTGCGCCGGGTACGCGACGAGGCGGAGAAGGAGATCGCCCTGCTCGGCGTCGGGGTCGGCAGCGACTACGGCGACCGGCTGATGGAGCAGCTCGCCGACCGGGGCGACGGGTTCGTCGTCTACGTCAGCGAGCGCGAGCAGGCCCGGAAGATGTTCGTGGACCAGTTGCCGGCCGCCCTCAGCGTCCGGGCCCTCGACGCCAAGGTGCAGGTGAGCTTCGACCCGGCGGCGGTGCGCTCCTACCGGTTGATCGGTTACGACAACCGGGCCGTCGCGGACGAGGACTTCCGCGACGACCGGGCGGACGGCGGCGAGGTCGGCCCCGGCCACAGCGTCACGGCGCTGTACGCCGTCCAACTCGCCGAGGGCGCGCCGGCCTCGGCCCGGGCGGCCCGGGTGCAGGTGCACTGGACCGATCCGGGCGACCACCGGCCGGCCGAGACGTACCAGTCGGTCCGGGTGGCCGACCTCGACCCGGCCTTCGACGCCGCGTCGCCGCGCCTGCGCACCTGCTACGCGGCGGCCTTCTTCGCCGTGGCGCTGCGCGGCTCCGACGACGGCGCGCAGCCGCGGCTGGGCGACCTGGCGACGATCGCCGACGGCGCGGCCACCGCGACCGAGGACCCGGACGTGCGGGAACTGGCCCGCACCATCCGGGCGGCCGAGGAGCTGCGCCGGTAGCCCGGGCGCCGGTGTCGGGGTGAGGCCCTCAGCCGGTCCCGGCGCGCAGGCTCCGGGCCAGGGTGGGGATCATCACCGACGCCGCGACGAGGTGCAGCCCGAGGAGGGCGGCGACGGTGGCGGTGTCCGCCCCGGAGAGGAAGGGCGGGACCAGCGAGATCGCGGTCAGCGACACCGCCGTCCACCGGAACCGTTCGGCGGGGCGAGCGGCCCAGCGCAGCAGCGCGGCGGCGATGACCACGCCCACGATCGAGAAGAAGCTGGTCACCACGGCGAAGCCGGGCAGCGGGATCGCCTCCCCACCGGCGGGGATCTCGAAGTCGACGCCGCCGGCCCGGGCGAGCGCGGCGGCGAGGGTGGTGGCGGCCGTCGCCGCGAGGGCGGCGATCAGGCCGGTGCCGGCGAGCCGGCGGAATCGGTGGCCGCGGTGGGTCCGGCGCGGTGCCGGGCCGGCGATGGTGTCGTTCCTGCTGTTCATGGCGCTGCTCCCGGTCGGTCGCGGGGGTCGGAGTGGGTGGACGGGTGGGGGAGGGGCCTGGCCCGGGGTCACTCGGTGCCGTCCGCGGGCAGGCGTTGCGGCAGCCCGAGCCGCGGGAACTGGTCGGCGTGGAAGATGATGATCTCGGTGATCGCCCCGCCGGTGATGCGCAGCACGTCGATGGTCAGCGGCAGGTACCCGCCTTCCGACTCCCGCCAGTGGTAGAAGGCGATGGCGGGCTGCCGGTTCACCGCGGTGGGGACGGCGCGCAGTCCCGTCATGCCCTCGAAGCCGTCGGCGATCCAGTTGGTCACCACCGCGTCCCGGCCGACCTGGAGGCCCGGCGTGGGTGGCATCGCGCAGCGGACGTCGTCGCGCAGCAGCGTGGTGAGCGTGGCGATGTCGGTGGCTACGCTGGCCTCGGTGAAGCGGCGCACCAGCTCCCGCGTCCCGGCGTCATCCTCGGCGCCGGTCCAGTCCTGCCGCTCGGCGGGCAGGTGCTCCCGCATGCCGGCGCGGGCCCGCTGCAGCGCGCTGTTCACCGAGTTGACGGTGTCCCCGAGCAGCTCCGCGACGTCCCGGGCCGGCCAGCCGAGCACGTCGCGCAGGATCAGCACGGCCCGCGGGCGCGGCGCGAGGTGCTGGACCGCCACCAGGTACGCCAGCTCGATCGTCTCCCGGGCGAGGGCGACGGTCTCCGGCTCGTCCGCGTCGGCCGCGGGCAACTCGTCGAGCAGCCGGTCCGGGTAGGGCTGCAGCCACCGCACCTCGCCGCCGGTCGCCGGCTCCGGGCGGCGCCGGGCGAGCAGGTCCAGGCAGGTGTTGGTGGCGATCCGGTACAGCCAGGCCCGGAACGGCGCGCGCCCCTCGAAGGTCTCCCGCCGCCGCCAGGCGCGCAGGAACGTCTCCTGCACGGCGTCCTCGGCGTCCTCGAACGATCCGAGCATCCGGTAGCAGTGCACGTGCAGCTCCCGCCGGTGCCGCTCGGCCAGCCCGGAGAACGCCGGCTCGTCGACCTCGCCCAACCCGCTCACGCCCAGCTCCTCCAGCCGTGTGTCCAGCCTCATCCCGGGCCATCCTTCCGTCCCGTCGTGTCCTGTCACAGGTGTGACGGGCGCGGGCGGCACAACTCATCACCGGGCGGGCCGGCCGGGCGATGCCGGCCCTTTATGCTGCCCATATGTGACGGTTCGTAGGGTCAGGTCCATGCGCGTGTCAATTGTCGAGGACCAACCAGTTCGCCGGCCCACCCCGGCCTCCGCCGGAAAGCGGCAGCGGGCCACCAGACTCGCCGGCGCCGCGCCGTCGGCCAGCCCGCTGCGGCTGCCCGGCCCGGCGCGCGGGCCCCGCCCGGAACCGGGGACGCCGCGGTGACCGGCGCCGAGCGGGGACAGCTGGACACGGCGGAGATCCGACCGGCCGGTGGCGGTCGGGCCGGCGGCGCCGGGGCGTGGGGCGCCGGCATCCGCCGGGCGGTACGCGCCGCCGCCCGGCCCGGCCCCTGGCGGCGCGGTCGGCTGCTGGCCGCGGCGGCGCTGCTGCTGGGGCTGGTCCTGCTGCTGCACGCGAGGATCCCCAACCGGATCGGGAACCTCGGCAGCCTGGTGGAGACGTTCCTGCCGTGGTTCGGCCTGCTCATCCCGGTGCTGCTGGCCGGGGCGCTGTGGCGCCGGTCCGCCGCCGCGGTGGCCGCGCTGCTGCTGCCGGCCCTGGTGTGGCTGAGCCTCTTCGGCGGGCTGCTCGGCGACCGGTCCCGGCCGGGCGGCTATCTCACGCTGGGCGAGCACAACGTCGGCGCGGAGAACCCCGATCCGGCCGGCACCGCCCACGACCTGGCCGCCTCCGGGCTGGACGTGCTGGCCCTGGTGGAGCTGACCGAGCAGGCCCGCGGCACGTACGAGGAGGCGCTGGCGGCCGCGTACCCATACCACACGGTGCAGGGCACGGTCGGGCTGTGGAGCAGGCTGCCGCTGGCGGACACCCGGCCGGTCGACATCAAGATGGACTACGGGCCGCTGGCGGAGACCAAGCCGCCCGAGGTCACGATGTCCTACACCCGGGCGTTGCGCGCCACGGTGAGCACCGACCGGGGTCCGTTGACGGTGTACGTGGCCCACCTGGGCTCGGCCCGGGTCAATCCGCGGGCGGGGTTCTGGACGACCCACCGGGACCGCAACGCGCAGGCGCTCGGCGACGCCCTCGGCGCCGAGCGGAGCGAGCGGGTGGTGCTGCTCGGCGACCTGAACGGCACCACGGACGACCGCGCGTTCGCCGGCATCACCGGGCACCTGCGCCCGGTCCAGGACGCGGCCGGGGACGGCTTCGGCTTCAGCTGGCCGGCCTGGTTCCCGGTGGTGCGGATCGACCAGATCCTGGTCCGCGGCGTGACGCCGACCAGTTCGTGGGTGCTGCCGGCCACCGGCAGCGACCATCTGCCGGTGGCCGCCAAAGTCAGCTGGTGAGCGTCGCGTACGCCGGCGCACCAGCGGCGGGCGGCAGCTGCGCCGGCCAGCGGCCGAGCGGGCCGGTCAGCGCCGGGCGAGCTTCGGCGGCTGCCTCGGCCGGGTGCCCTCCGGATCCACGCCGACCCGCACCGCGAACCGGGGATCGACGGCCAGCAGCGGGCGCGGCCCGAACAGCGCCATCGCGGTCAGCAACTCGTCGGTGCCGCGCTCGCTCCACGCCGGCCGCAGTTCCGGGTCCAGGTCGGCGTGCGCCCGGCGCATCCGGCGCAGCAGCCGCCGGGCCGCCGCCCCGGTCTCCGGCACCTCACACAGCCACCAGCCGCCGAGCGCGGTGGCCAGGCAGCACAGCAGCAGGCCGGCCACCGAGGCGGGCCCGCCGGCGTCACGGCCCTCGACGGCGCTGTCCACCAGCCGGGTCAGCCCGACCGCGGCGACCGCGAACAGCGGCAGCGTGCCCAGCGCGACGCGCCGCCGCTGCGCCGGGGTGAGCAGCCAGCCGTCGCGGACCAGCCGACCGACCAGGCGGCGCAGCGCCCGGCCGACGTGCGGGTCGGCCAGCGTCGCGGCCCAGGTCTGCGGCCGGCGCAGCGCGGCGTGCAGGGCCCGGACCAGCGCCGCCGAGCGGGGCGGGAGCGGGCCGTCCACCGACAGGGTGCCCAGCTCGCCGAGCTGCGCCACCCCCGCCCGGCGCAGCACCGCGACGCCCACCTGGCAGGCCAGGCCGGCCCGGTCGGTCAGGTACGCCAGCTCGATGGTGTCGGGCCGTTCGCCCCGGGCGCGGCGGCCGGTCAGCTCGCGTACCGCCAGGGCGATCGCGAGCGCCGCGGCGACCGCCGTGACGTAGTCGAGCAGGAAGAGCGGTCCGCTGACACCCCAGAGCATGGCGCCAAGTATCGCGCGGCGGCGCGGAGCGCCGCCGCCGGCCGACCACCATGATCAGGAAGCGTGCCGTACCTCGGTGTCCCAGATCTGCGACCACGGTCGCGGCATGCCCCGGCAGACGAAGATCGGCAGGCCGTTCTCGTCGTTGTCGACCGCCACCCGCTGGTCGACCCGGCCGGCCTCGGTGACCTCCGTGAACCAGGTCCGCAGCTGGTCGGGGCGCTCCCAGCCGACGGCGATCACCACGTCGGCGCCGTCCGGGGGCCGGCCGAAGCGGGTCATGCTGTTGTGCCCCGAGTACGCCCGCGGCAGGCCCCGGGCCGGGCCGTACCGGGCCAGCGCCCCGGCCTCGCCGTAGTTGCCGGTGAGCAGCACGGCCCGGGCCTGCTCGGCCGGCGGCAGGGCGCGGTGCACGGCGGCCATCGAGTCGGCGAACGCCGGCCAGCCGATGGTCTCGCCCGCGTCGTAGTTGACGTCGACCACGAAGCCGGGCAGCCGCTGCGCCGGCAGGGTGGGCAGCAGCAGCACCGCGCTGCCGGCGAGGGTGACCGCGGCGCCCACGGCCAGCAGGGCTCGCCGCAGGGGCGCGCCGCGCCGGGCGGCCCAGTCGACGGTCACCACGGCCCCGGCGGCGGTGAGCACCAGCAGCAGCGGGGCGTCGTAGTAGCCCTTGCCGCCGACGAGCAGCACCAGCGCGAAGACCACCAGCCAGGCCCAGCCCAGCGCCCGGTACGCCGCCCAGGCCGGCCGGCGCAGCAGCGCCACCAGCCCGGCGACCCAAATCGGCGTCGCGTACGGGCTGATGATCATCAGTTGCAGCACGGCCGCGTCGAGCCGGCCGCTGTAGGAGCTGTCGCCGCCGGCGATCGAGGCGGCCACCGACAGCTGCGGGAACCCGTGGGCGGCCTGCCAGGCCAGGTAGGGCACGGCGAACAGGGCGGCCACGGCGGCGCCGGCCAGCACCCAGCGGTCCCGCAGCAGCCGGCGCGGGCCGGCGATCGCCACCCCGGCCAGCAGGCCGATCCCGAGCAGCCCGGGCAGCAGCTTGTTGAGCAGGCCGACGCCGAGCGCGAGGCCGATGCCGAAGGCCCACCGGGTGTCCCCGGTGCGCAGCATCCGGACCGCGCACCAGGTCGCGACGAGCCAGACTAGCAGGTCGACCGTGGTGGTGCTGAGCAGGTGCCCGCCGGCCAGCACGATGCCGGCGGTGGCGGCGAGGAACGCGGCGAACAGTTGGGCCGCCCGGCCGGCGCCGACTTCGCGGGCGATGGCGGCGACCAGCACCACCGCGGCCCCGCCCAGCAGCGCCGACGGGGTACGCAGCACCACCAGGTTGCCGGGCGCGACGGTGTCGGCGAGCCGGGCCAGCGCCGGCACCAGGGGCCCCTGGTCGACGTAGCCCCAGTCGAGGTGCCGGCCGCAGAGCAGGAAGTACAGCTCGTCGCGGTGGTAGCCGTACCGGCCGGCGAGCAGCAGCAGCACGGCGCTGGCGGCGAGGCCGAGCAGCCACGGCCCGGCGGTGCGCGGCCCGGCCGGCGGCGTCGGGGACGACGGCGCCGGGGCGGGGCGGTCGAGGTCGGTGACGGGTTCGGCCACGCCGTCCATCATGGCCCTCCGCGGTCGCCCGTGGGGGGCGCCGGGCGGGGCGGCACGCGGGCGCCGGAAACCCGGTGACCGGCGGTCGGGCAGCGCACTAGCCTGCACCGGATGCGGATGCGTGCGTTCACCGAGGCCGACTGGGCGCAGGTCGGGCCGATCGTCGAGGCGGTCGTCGCGGCCGGCGACACCTTCCCGTACGACCCGGCGTGGCCGGCCGAGGTCCTGCACGACGTGTGGGTGGAGCGACCCCCGGGACACACCATGGTCGCCGAGGAGGACGGGACGATTCTCGGCACCGCCAAGATGGGCCCCAACCGGCCGGGCCCGGGCTCGCACGTGGCCACCGCCAGCTTCATGGTGGCCGGCGCGGCCCGGGGTCGCGGCGTGGGCCGCGCCCTGGTCGGCTACGCCCTGGACTGGGCGCGCCGCGAGGGGTACGCGGCCATGCAGTTCAACGCCGTGGCGGAGACGAACCTGGCCGCCGTGGCGCTGTACCGCTCGGTCGGGTTCGCCGTGGTCGGCACCGTGCCGGAGGCGTTCACGCACCCCGTCGAGGGCCGGGTGGGGCTGCACGTGCTGCACCGTCGGCTGTGACTGGCCACGATGGGCGATCATGGGCGGATGAGCAGTGAACCGATCGAGCTGGCCGCCGCCCTGGCGCGCTTCGAGCAGTTGTGGAGTCCGCGGATCGTCACCACCGTCAACGACTACGACGTCCGCGTCGCCAAGGTGGCCGGGGAGCACGTCTGGCACACCCACGACCACACCGACGAGTTCTTCCTGGTGCTCGACGGGGAGTTGCGCATCGCGTTGCGCGACGGCGCCGACGGCGGGCAGCGGGAGGTGGTGCTGCCCCGCGGCGCGGTGTACGTGGTGCCGCGCGGGGTCGAGCACCGGCCGTCCGCGCCGGACGGGGCCTCGATCCTGATGTTCGAGCCGTCCGGCACCTCCTCGGTGGGGGACCGGCACGAGGAGGTGCCCGGGCACGTCGACGCCACCACCGGGCACCGGCTCTGACCGGCGGGCTCAGCGCGCCGCCGGCGCCCGCGTCGGGGACGTGACCGGCGCGGGCGCCGGCCAGCCGATCCGCCGTACGCCGGGCACCAGGGCGGTGCCGGCGCAGGCGACCAGCACCAGCACCCCGGCGACGGCCAGCGGAACCGGCGGTCCCCAGGCGCGGGCGGCGAGCGGGGCCAGGGCGTACCCGAGCGGCATGGCGCCCAGCGACATCAGCCAGTCGTACGAGGTGACCCGGGCGAGCACCGCCGGCGGGAACTGTCCCTGCACCACCGTCTCCCAGACCGGGTTGAGGAACCCGAGGGCGGTCAACGCGAGGCAGTAGGCGGCGACGACCAGTGGGGCGGGTGCCGCCCCGGCGAGCAGCAGCAGCGGGGCCGCGTACGCGGCCAGCGCGAGGTTGCCCAGCAGCACCGGCCGCCGTGGGCGGAGCCGGGCGGCCAGCAGCGAGCCGGCGAGCATGCCGACGGCGCCCACCTGCTGCAGCAGCACCCACACCCCCTCGCCGCCGAGCCGCTGCACGGCGACCACGGGACCGATGGTGAGCAGCACCGCGGCGGCGCCGTTCCACACCCCGTGGGCCAGCAGGCTGCTCCAGTACCAGTCCCGGGACCGCACCTCCCGCCAGCCGAGGGTCAGGTCGGCGCGCAGCGACCGGCGCGGCACGGGCACGTGCCGGACCCGGATGAGCGACAGCGTCGCGGCGCTGACCGCGAACGTGGCCGCGTCGATCACGAACGCCCACCCCGGGCCGACGGTCCAGATCAGCAGGCCGGCCAGGCCCGGACCGGCGAGCCGGCTGGCGTTGGCGGTGACGCCCATCAGGGCGTTGGCCCGCTGCCGGCCGGCGGCGTCGACGGTGCCGGCGACCAGCGGGGACGCGGTCGGCATGGCGAACGCCGAGGCCGCGCCGCCGAGGGCGGAGGCCGCCGCGAGGTGGGCCAGGGCGGGCGCGCCGCCGAGCAGCTCCGCGCCGACGACCAGCTGGGCGGCGCAGCGCACCAGGTCGGTGACGAGGGCGACCCGGCGGGCGTCGAACCGGTCGGCGACCACCCCGCCGAGCGGGAGCAGCAGCAGTCGGGGCAGCATGGCGCAGCCGAGCACCACGGCGAGTGCGGCGGTGGAGCCGGTGGCCCGCAGCACCGCCAGGGCCAGCGCGGTGGGCACCACCGCGTCGCCGACCGCGGAGACCGTGCGGCCGAGGAAGAGCAGACGGAAGGCGGGTAGCCGGAGGGGAGACGTCATGATCGGAGGCTAGTTCGACGTCGAATATTTCGTCAACGAAATATTGCACGTGCGCGTACGGTGGTCGGGTGACCGCCCGTGATCGCACCGACCGACACGTCGAACGCTGGCTGCCCGTCCTGCCCGACCTGGACCCGGACGTCGAGGGCGCGGTCACCCGCATGTCGGTGCTCACCCGCCACCTGCGCGAGGTCAAGGACCGCGCGCTGGCCGAGCTGGACCTCCAGGAGAAGGAGTACGGCACCCTGCACGCCCTGGCCGGTCGGGGCGGCCGGGCCGCGCCCTCCGAGATCGCCGACGACCTGCGGATGGCGCCCGCCTCGATCACCGCCCGGGTCGACGCGCTGGTGCGCCGCGGGTACGTGCGGCGGATCCCCTCGACCGTGGACCGGCGGCGCATCGACGTGGAACTGACCGCCGCCGGCCGGGACGCCTGGCGGCGTGGCATGGAGGTGGTCGGCGACGAGGAGTGGCGCGTGCTCGGCGTGCTCAGCCCGGACGAGCGGCGCCTCCTGGCCGACCTGCTGCGCCGGGTCTGCCGGGCCGCCGAGGGCGCGCCAGGACCGGGAAGTGTCGGCGGCCGGGTCTAGATTGGCCCTGGCAAGCCCAGCCGTCCCGTCCGAGGAGTCGCCATGACCACACTCGCCGACCGGCCGCACACCGCCTTACTCGTCATCGACGTCCAGAACGGCGTGGTGGCCCACGCCCACGACCGGGACCGGGTCGTGGCCAACATCGCCACCCTCGTCGACCGGGCCCGCGCCGCCGGCGTCGCGGTCGTCTGGGTGCAGCACCGCAGCGACGACCTGCCCACCGGCAGCCAACCCTGGGAGTACGTGCCCGAGCTGGTGCGGGGCGACGCCGAGCCGCTCGTGCACAAGGCGTACGGCGACTCCTTCGAGGAGACCGACCTGGAGCGGGTGCTCGCCGAGCGGGGGATCGGCCGGCTCGTCGTCGCGGGCGCGCAGACCGACGCGTGCATCCGATCGACCCTGCACGGCGCGATCGCCCGGGGCTACGACGCCACCCTGGTCGCCGACGCGCACACCACGGAGGACCTCAGCGACTACGGCGCGCCGCCGCCGGACCAGGTCATCGCCCACACCAACCTGTACTGGGGAGAGCACAGCGCGCCCGGGCGCACCGCCGGCACCGTCGACACCGCCGAGGTCGACTTCGCGGTCCCGGCCCGGACCTGACCGGCGGGGGAAAATGCCTGGCCGGTGGCGGGCGCGCCTGCCAGGCTGCGGCGTATGAGTTCACAGGCCCTGGCGGGTGCGCTCGCCGACGACCGCCGCCGTGCCGTCTTCGCCGCCATCGTGCTCGGCGCGGCCGACCTGTCCGCCGTCGCGTCCCGTGCCGAGCTGTCCACCCGCGACGCCGCCACCGCCGTTCGCCGGCTGGTCGACCTGGGCGTGGTGACCGACGACGGCACCGGGCTGCGCGTCGACGGGCGGTGGCTGCGCGAGCAGGCCAGGGCGAGCGCGCCGGCGACCGCCGCACCCGCCGCGAATCCCCGGGAGTCGATCCTGCGCACCTTCCTGCGCGACGGGGCGCTGACCCGGCTGCCCGCCCAGCGCGGCCGCCGCCGCGTGCTGCTGGAGCACGTCACCGAGCGGTCCTTCGAAACCGGCGTCCAGTATCCGGAACGCGCCGTCGACGACGCGCTGCGCGCCTGGTGCGAAGGCGGTGCGGCCGACCACGTCACGCTGCGCCGCTACCTGGTCGACGAGCGGCTGCTCAGCCGCGACCACGGCGTCTACTGGCGGCCCTGACCCCCGCGGGCCCGTCGACCGTCCGGCGAGGACCGGCCGCCCCGCCCGGCAGCCTCCCGACCCGGACGCCGGATCCGATCCGCTTCCGGTACGCCCGGCGGCCGCTCCCTGCCGGCCCGGGTTGACGACGCCGTCCGGGCGCGCTAAACAAGAAATCGGGAACTTGAGTCAACCAGACTCAACTTGACACCCTGGGTTGAGGAGAACCGAGGAGGCACCGCCATGTTGATGCGTACCGACCCGTTCCGTGAGATCGACCGGCTCGCCGAGCAGTTCTTCGGCACCACCGCGCGGCC
This sequence comes from Micromonospora sp. NPDC050495, assembly GCF_040655175.1. NCBI lineage: Bacteria > Bacillati > Actinomycetota > Actinomycetes > Micromonosporales > Micromonosporaceae > Micromonospora > Micromonospora sp. NPDC050495. The sequence continues at coordinate 64,119 of NZ_JBFAJK010000014.1, forward strand.
GGCGGTCATGCACCTGGACGCCTACCGCGACGGGGACTTCTTCTACGCCGCCTTCGACCTGCCCGGCGTCGACCCGGACAGCATCGACTGCACGGTCGAGCGCAACGTGCTGACGGTGCGCGCCGAGCGGCGCCGGCCCACCGGCGAGGGTGTCGAGCTGGTCGCGGCCGAGCGGCCGATGGGCACCTTCACCAGGCAGCTGTTCCTGGGCGACACCCTCGACACCGACAAGCTGGAGGCCGGCTACGACAACGGCGTACTGACCCTGCGCATCCCGATCGCCGAACGCGCCAAGCCGCGCCGGATCACCGTCTCCACGACCGGCAACGGCCACCGGGAGATCAGCGCCTGACCGGGCGCCGGCCGGGAGGTTCAGCACCCGACCGGGGGCCGGTCCGGATCGCGGCGCCGCCAGGGCGCGGGCAGGAGCAGCAGCGCCGATGGGGCGCCGCCGGGGGATCAGCGCCCGACGGCGGGACCGGTGGGGGCGTCCGTGACGGACGTCCCCACCGCCGGGTCCGGGGCGGCCGGATAGAGCCGGGCCAGTGCGTGCGCGGTGCTGGCCAGCCGGTCCCGCAGCTCGGCCGGCTCCAGCACCTCCACCTCCGCGCCGAGCTTGAGCAGTTCGGTGTGGGCGTGGCGGACCGACTCGATCGGCACGCTGGTCTCCAGCCAGCCGTGCTCGTCGGGTGGGCCGGCCGCCGCGCGGGCCGCGCGGCTCATCTCCGGCGGGAAGACGTACGGCATGAACTCCAGGGCGGCCACGGTCAGTCGGATCCGCGCCCGGGCCCGGTAGACGTCCTGTTCGTAGCGGCGGGTCCAGTCCCGCCAGTAGCCGGCCAGGTCGAAGTCGGCCGGCCGCTCGTACCGCTCGTCGCGCGGCAGCACGTCCAGCACGGCGCCGACCCGGTAGGTGCGGATCTGCTCGTCGCAGCGGGCCACCAGGTACCAGCGGCCCGCCTTGAGCACCACGCCCAGCGGGGCCACCACCCGGGTCACCTCGCGCGGCGCCCGCCACCGCCGGTAGCGCATCTGCACCAGCCGGTCCTCCCACACGGCGCGGGCCAGCGCGGCCAGGTGGGGGGTGGGTTCGGGGTGCCGGAACCAGCCCGGCGCGTCGAGGTGGAACCGCTGCCGCATCCGGCCGCCCCGGTCGGCCAGCTCGTCGGGGAGCGCGGCGAGCACCTTCAGCTCGGCCGCCGCCACCACCGGGCCCAGCCCCAGCTCGGCCGCGGGGCCCGGCATGCCGGCCAGGAACAGCGCCTCGGCCTCCGGCGCGGTCAACCCGGTCAGCCGGGTCCGGTACCCGTCGAGCAGCCGGTAGCCGCCGGCCGGGCCCCGGTCGGCGTACACCGGCACCCCGGCCGCGCCGAGCGACTCCACGTCCCGGTAGACGGTCCGGACGGAGACCTCCAGCTCGTCGGCGAGCTCCTGGGCGGTCATCCGGCCCCGGGTCTGCAGGAGCAGGAGCAGGGAGACCAGGCGGCTGGCACGCACCCGCCGACGGTAACGCGCCAGGAACACCGGTCGGGGTCCGGCCCGCGGATGGGCGGCGGTGTTTCGGCTACCCCTCAAGCTCGGCGTGGCCGCCGGGGCAGGACACCGGCGAGCACCGTGGTCACGAGCTTGTTGACGGTGGCCGTGGTCGGCGGGTCCGGGTCGCGGTCCGCGAACAGCAGATGCCCGCCGCCGACCAGGGAGAGGGTGAGGGAGTCGAGGTCGGCGTCGGCCGCGATCCGGCCCAGGTCGCGCTCATCGGCCAGGTAGGCGGAGACCGCGGTCGTGACCTCGGCGAGGATCGCGATGCCGCCTCCGGGCCTGGCTTGTCGCAGCCGGGCGCGCAGCTCGTCCCGGAAGGTGATGAGCGGGATGATCGCCACCGGAACCGGTCCGAACAGGGTGGTCAGCGCGCCGGTCAGATTGTCGGCCACCGTGCCGGTGCCGGCGGCCGCGCGCAGCGCATCCGCTTGTCTCTCCAGCTGCCCGGCCCGGTCGAGCACGAGCTCGGCGAGGAAGGCGTCGAAGTCGGTGAAGTGCCGGTGCAGGACGCCTTTGGCGCAGCCCGCCTCGTCGGTGACGGCCCGGCTGGTCAGCCCGTTCGGGCCGGCACGCAGCAGCACGCGCTCGGCGGCGTCGAACAGCTGTTGCCGCGCGTCGCGAAGGTGCATCCCGGTCGGCACTGTCAGATCCTCTCGTCCGTGCGGCGCCTGGCATCGGTTGCCGTAGTGGGCGCTTGCCCACTAAAGTGAACGCATGCCCACTCTACCGGGGAAGCAGTCGGAGCCGGCGCAGCCGCATCAGGCCCGGCAGACGGCCGAATCGTTCGGCACCGACGCGCACCGCTACGACCAGGCCCGACCCGGCTACCCCGACGGCCTGGTGGCCCGGATCGTCGCCGGGAGTCCCGGGCCGGACGTGCTCGACGTCGGCTGCGGCACTGGCATCGCGGCCCGCCAGTTCCAGGCCGCCGGCTGCGCCGTGCTCGGCATCGAGCCGGATGCGCGGATGGCCGACCTCGCGCACACCCGCGGCCTGCCGGTGGAGGTGGCGACCTTCGAAGCCTGGGAGCCGGCCGGCCGGACGTTCGACGCGGTGATCGCCGCCCAGTCGTGGCACTGGGTGGATCCCGTCGTCGGCGCGGTGAAGGCGGCCCAGGTGCTGCGTCCGAACGGGCGCCTGGCGATCTTCGGGCACGTATTCGAACCGCCTGTGGAGGTGGCCGAGCCCTTCGCCGCCGCCTACCGGCGGGTGGCCCCCGACTCCCCGTTCACCAGGCAGCCGGCGCGACGTCCACTGGAGATCTACCAAGCGGGGTACGCACAGATCGCCGACCAGATCCGCGAGACGGGGCGGTTCGAAGACCCGGAGCAGTGGCAGGTCGACTGGGAGCGGTCCTACACCCGCGACCAGTGGCTGGAGCTGCTCCCCACCACCGGCGGCCTCACCCGACTGCGGTCCGATCAGCTGAGCGAGATACTGGGCGCGGTCGGGGACGCCGTCGACGCGCTGGGCGGCCGCTTCACGATGCACTACACCACTCTGGCGACCACCGCCGTCCGCGTCGGCGCCCCTTGATCCGCTGCCGTACCGGACGAGTCGGTGTGCCGGCTGTCGCATTCCGTCGGGCGCGCCTCGTCGCGAATCGCCCCGCCGGCTGAGAGCCTTTTTCACATGCTGCGTCCCGAGGTGCTACCCCGCGGGTCGGCGCGGCCCGCCCTGCCCGGCGGCCCGGTCGACTTCACCGAGGCGTGGCTGCGCAACCGCCGGCTGTCGGAGCACACCCGCGACGCGTACCGGCGGGACGTCGCCGGGTGGCTAACCTGGTGCGCGGGGCACGAGGTCGACCCGCTGCGGGCCACCTTCCTGGACGTCAACGCCTACGGCCGGGCGCTGGAGGCCACCGTGGCCGCGCGCAGCGGCCGGCCGCTCACCCCGGCCACCGTGGCCCGTCGGCTGTCCGCCCTGTCCAGCTGGTACGACTTCCTGGTCAAGCTGCGCGCGGTGGACGCCAACCCGGTCACCGCCGCCGACCGGCCCCGGGTCGACCGGGACCACTCGGCCACCGTCGGGTTGACCCCCGACGAGGTGGACGCGCTGCTGGCGGCCGTCGAGGCGGAGACCGGCCCGACGGCCGCGCGCAACCGTGCCGCCATCGCGCTCCTGGCCGACCTGGGACTGCGGGTCGGTGAGCTGATCTCGCTGGACGTGGCCGACCTCGGGACGGAACGCGGGCACCGCAGCGTGCGGTTCGTCGGCAAGGGCGGCAAGGTACGCCGCCGCGCACTGACCCCCGGCACCGCGTACGCGGTCGACGCCTACCTGACCGCGCGGGCCGCCGCCCAGCGGGTGACGGTGCCGGAGCTGACCGGCCCGCTGCTGGTCACCGCCACCGGCGCCCGGCTGGACCGGCACTCGGTGTTCCGGCTGGTACGCCGGCTGGCCCGCACCGCCGGCATCGCGGCCTGGGCGAAGCTGTCGCCGCACTCGCTGCGGCACGCGTTCGCCACCACCGCGCGCGCCGAGGGGGTGCCGTTGGAGGACGTGCAGGACGCGATGGGGCACGCCGACCCGCGCACCACCCGCCGCTACGACCGGGACCGGCACAACCTGGACCGCGACCCGGCGTACGCCATCTGGGCGGCCCGGGCCCGCCGGCGCGGCTGATCGTGTCGCACGCCCGTCCTAGCGTGCGGTGATGCGACACGGACTGGAGATCTGCTGCGGCGGCCCGGCGATGACCGCCGCCCTCCTGGTCGAGCTGGGCGAGCTGGCGGAGCGGGCCGGCTGGGACGGGCTGTTCTTCGAGGACTACCTGATCTACTACGAGGGCGAGGACCCGCCGACGTACGACCCGTGGTTGCTGCTCGCCGCGATCGCCGGCCGCACCCGGCGGCTCCGGCTGGGCACCACGGTGACCGCGTTGCCCCGCCGCCGGCCGGCGAAGCTGGCCCGGGAGGTGCTCACCCTCGATCACCTCTCCGGCGGCCGGGCCACCGTCGCGGTCGGCGTCGGCGACCCGAAGGACCGGGGCCTCGCCGCGTTCGGCGAGCCGACCGACCTGAAGACCCGGGCGGCGATGCTGGACGAGGGCCTCGACCTGCTGGTCGGGCTGCTCGGCGGCGAACGTGTCCGGCACCACGGCGTCCACTACCGGGTCGACGGCGCGACGCTGCGGCCGGCGCCGGTGCGCTCGCCGCGGGTGCCGGTCTGGGTCGGTGGCAGCACCCAGGCGAAGGCGGTGCTGCGGCGGGCCGCCCGCGCCGACGGGATCGTGCCCTACAAGCTCACCGACACCGGCGACTGGGCGGACTTCGCCCCCGAGGAGGTGCGCGACCTGGTGGCCGCGTTGCCGGCCACCCGTGCCGACGGTCAGCCGTTCGACGTGGCGATCGGCGGCCGGCGACGCCGGGCCGACGAGCGCGCCGAACGCCGGTACCTGGGGGAGCTGGCGGCGGCCGGGGCGACCTGGTGGCTGGAGTTCGTCCCCGCCGGCGACCCCGCGGCGATGCGCGCGGCGGTCGCCCGCGGGCCGCTGCGCTGAGCGGGCGCGGGGGTGTCGGTGGGCGTCGCGGATCCGGTATGGCGGCGGGCCGGGCCGGGGCGCTCAGCGGGACGGGCCCGATGCCGGGCACGCCGGGGGCCAGGGCCGCCGGCGTGCCCGGTCGACGGTCAGCCCTGCGGGCGGGGGCAGAGGCAGAACGGCTGGCCGATCGGGTCGAGCAGCACGGTCCACCGCTCGCCGCCCGGCTGGAACTCCGGCTTCGTCGCGCCGGCGGCCAGGAACTCCTTCTCCGCGACGGTCACGTCGTCGACGTGCAAGTCGAGGTGGTAGCGCTTGCCGGCGGCCTCGTCCGGCCAGCCCGGCGGCGCGTACCCGGGCACCAGGCCAAAGCCGATCGAGGTCCCGTCCTTGCTGATCATCGCGTACTCGGCCTGGCTGTGGGTGACCTCCCAGCCGAGGACGCGGGAGTAGAACCCGGCGTGGGCGGCCGGGTCGGAGCTGTCGAGGTTGACCATCGCGAGGTCGGCGTGCACTGTCATGCCGCCATCCTCCCGGCGGTACCTGACACCCTGTGGCAGGTACCTGGGCGGCAAGTTCCTGCGCCCACCCGGTTCCGGTCTCTACCGTCTACAGGTGATGGGCAGGGAGCGGGCGTACCACCGGCCGGCCCGGCGTCGCCGGCCGGTACGCGGCGGTGTGCTGGTCGCCGGCCTGGGGTTGGGCACCTGCCTGGTCGGGGTGGCCGGCCTCGGGCTGTGGAACGTGCAGCTGGTGTTGCAGGCCCACGGCCCGGTCCGGGAGACCGCCGACACGTTCTTCCAGGAGATCGTCACCGGCGACCCCGACCAGGCGTACGGGAAGCTGTGCCGCGACGCGCGCGGCAAGTGGAGCCAGGTCGGCTTCGCCAGCTGGGTACGCACCCCGCCGCAGGTCAGCGGCTACGAGATCGTCGACGTGTCGGTCGCCACCCGGGGCGGGCGCCCGCGCGGCACGGTCACCGTGCGGCTGACCCGCGAGGGCGGCGCCAGCGAGCAGCGGGACCTGCCGGTGGTGCAGGAGGACGGCCGGTGGCGGGTCTGCGGGGATCCGTTCTGAGCCCGGTGCGGGGCCGGACGGGACGGCTCAGCCGCGCGGGCCCAGGTCGCCGGAGCGGTAGTGCCGGCGGCAGAGCACCTGGTAGCGCACGTCGGCGCTGTCGACCGTGTCGCCGATGACCACCTGCTCGCCCTCGCGGGCCACCCGCCCGTCGACGACCCGGGCGTTGAGCAGCCCTTCCCGGCCGCACCAGCAGAGCACCTCGACCTGGATGCGGGCCACCTCGTCGGCGAGTTCGAACAGCCGCTGCGCGGCCGGGAACAGGCAGGAGCGGAAGTCGGTGGCCAGGCCGAACGCGTACACGTCGACGTCGTACTCGTCGACCAGCTCGGCCATCTGCTCGATGTGCTCCAGGTTGTAGAAGGACGCCTCGTCGCAGATCAGGTAGTCCACGCGTACCCCGTCGGCGAGGCCGTCGCGGACCAGGTCGCGCAGGTCCAGCTCGTCGATGACCTCGATGGCCGAGTGGGCCAGCCCGATGCGGGTGGTGACCTGCGGGCCCAGCGAGCGGTCGATGCGGGTGGTGACCAGCCCTCGGCGGCCCTGCCGGCCGTGGTTGTAGTTCATCTGCAGGGCCATGGTGGACTTGCCGCAGTCCATCGGCCCCCAGAAGAACTTCAACGCGGCGGCGTGCAGCGGGCGCCCGTGCACGCCGCGCGCGGCGGCGCAGCCGCCGGCACCGTCGCCACCGGTACGGGGCAGGGGCCGGGCCAGGCAGATCGGAGCGGCGTCGTCGGTCACGTCGGGGCAGCCTAGCCCATCGACGCGAGAGGATCTTGCGGGCGCGGCGTCCGGCTACAGCACCCGGGGCGGGGTGTTGCCGGCCGCGATGATGGCCCGGCGGATCGGCACGGCCGCCAGCAGCGCGAACCCGACCACGAAGAAGATCAGCAGGGAGACCAGGCCCACCCGGTAGGAGGAGGTGAGCTGGAACACCAGGCCGAAGGCGAGCGGCCCGAGCCAGCTGGTGCCCTTGTCGCTGATCTCGTAGAAGCCGTAGTACTCGCCCTCCTTGCCGGCGGGGATGAGCTGGCTGAACAGCGACCGGCTCAGCGCCTGGCTGCCGCCGAGCACCAGGCCGATGCAGCCGCCGAGGATCATGAACGGCACGGGCGCCTCGGCGGGCAGCCGGAACGCCGCGATGATCACCCCGGTCCAGAGCACCAGCGACAGCAGCACGGTCTTCCAGGCGCCGATGCGTCGGGCCAGGGCACCCAGGGCGAGCGCGCCGCCGAAGGCCAGGAACTGCACCAGCAGGATCGTCACGATCAGGGTGCTCTGCTCCAGCCGCAGTTCCTCGGTGCCGTACTGGCTGGCCAGGGTGATGACGGTCTGGATGCCGTCGTTGAAGACCAGGAAGGCGAGCAGGAAGAACAGCGTCAGCGGGTACGCCTTGATCTCCCGCAGGGTGCGGCCGAGCTGGCGGAATCCGTCGGTGAGCACGTTGCCGCCGCCGCGCAGCGCCGCGGCGGTGGGGTGCTCGCGCAGCCAGCGCAGCGGCAGCAGGGTGAACGCCGCCCACCACACCCCGGCCGAGACGATCGACCAGCGGGCCAGGTCCAGGGTGCGCTGGTCGTTGCCCTCCTCGCTGAGCAGCGTGACCGCCACCAGGTTCAGCGCGAGGAGCAGGCCACCGCCGAGGTAGCCGATGGCCCAGCCGCGGCTGGAGATGGCGTCGCGTTCGTCCGGGCCGCCCAGCTGCGGCAGGAACGAGTTGTAGACCACGACGGCCGCGCCGAAGGAGATGTTGGCGATCAGGAACAGCACGCCGCCGAGCAGGTAGCGCTCGCCGGTGACGAAGGCGAAGCCGATGGTGGCCGCCGCGCCGGTGAACGCGGCCAGGGCCAGCAGCCGCTTCTTGTGCCGGGTGCGGTCGGCGACCGCACCGATCACCGGCAGCACGAACACGGTCAGGAACACCGACAGCGAGATCAGGTACGGGTAGTAGGAGCCGGCGGCGACCCGGATGCCCAGCGGGTGCACGGACCCGTCGCAGCTGTCCGCGCCCAGCTCGCAACCGGCCGCCAGCTCGGCCACGGTGGTGAGGAACGGCCCGAGGAACACCGTGATGACGGTGGTCTGGAAGGCGGAGTTCGCCCAGTCGTAGAGGTACCAGCCGGTGCGTTCGCGGCGGGTGCTGCCCGGGCGGGCGGGCTCGGCGACGGCGGGGGCGACCGTTTCGGCCATCAGGGTCCTCGGGGCTCAGGCGGCCCAGTGGCCGCGGCTGCGGTAGACGTCGCGCAGCACGCCGACGTGATCGGTCATGATGCCATCCACACCAAGATCAAGTAAGTGGTGCATCTGGGCGGGTTCGTCGATCGTCCAGACGTGCACCTGCAACCCCAACCGGTGGCAGTACGCGACGAACCGCCGGTCCACCACCGGGATGCGCCCGTACCGGGGCGGCACCTGGGCGGCCACCACGGACGGGGGCAGCCGCAGCGAGCGCCCGTGCAGGCTGGCCATCCGGATCCGGGCCACTCCGCGCATGCCGAGGCTGGTGGCGACCTTCGGGCCGGCCAGGGCGCGCAGCCGGGCCAGCCGGGCGTCGCTGAACGAGGCGAGCAGCACTCGGTCGGCGGCGCCGGTGCGGGTGATCGTGTCGACGGTCGGCTCGACGCCGCCGTCGGCCTTGACGTCGACGTTGAACCGGACCTCCGGCCAGGCGGCGAGGACCTCGTCCAGGCGGGGGACGACGGCGGCGCCGCCGACGCGTACCGAGGCGAGGTCGGACCAGCGCAGGTCGGCGATGCGGCCGGGTTCGCCGGTGACCCGGCGCAGGGTCGGATCGTGGAAGATCACCGCCACCCCGTCGGCGGTGGCGTGCACGTCGGTCTCCACGTACCGGTAGCCCAGGCCGACGGCCCGGGCGAACGCGGCGGCGGTGTTCTCGTCCCCGTCGGCCGCGCCGCCCCGGTGGGCGAAGGCCAGCGGCGGCGGGGCGTCGAGGTAGCCGTGACGGGGCTGCACGCCGGAAGTATGCCGGGTGCGGGTGACCCACCGGTGACCGGCTGGCGTCACCTGAACCAATTTCCCTATCGTTCCCTATCCTGCCTACGATAGGGAACGATGAGTGATGACCTGTACTCGGTCGAGCAGGTGGCGGAGCTTCTCGGCCTGCACGTACGCACCGTGCGCGGCTACATCCGCACCGGCCGGCTGCGCGCGGTGCGGATCGGCAAGCAGTACCGGATCGCCCGGGCCGACCTCGACGCGTTGACCGGCCGGCCGGGGCCGCCGGCCGGGACCGCCGCGCTGGAGGTGTCGAGCGTCGTGCGGGTCGACGGCGTGGACCGGCGCACGGTCGACCGGATCACCACCCTGGTGCACGCCGCCGCCAACACGGGCCACGACCCCGCCCACCCACTACGGGTGCAGACCGTCCACGACGAGGAGCGCCACCGCATGACGATCGTGATCCTGGGCGACGCCGTCGCCACCGCCGACCTGCTGCGGCTGGTCGACGCCGTGCTGCGCGACGGCGGCCTGCTCACCGGGACGGTGCGCGATGCCTGACCTGATCGAGGAGCGCGCCGGGGTGCCGGTGCTGGTCTGCGACCCGTCCGGCCCGCCGCTGAGCACCGAGCGCGACGCCCTGGACCTGATCGGCGCGGCCTTCGCCGGCGCCGAGGTGGTCGCGGTGCCCGCCGAGCGGCTGGATCCGGCCTTCTTTTCCCTCGGCAACCGGTTCGCCGGGGAGATCATGCAGAAGTTCGTCAACTACCGGCTGCGGCTGGTCGTCGTCGGCGACATCAGCGCCCACCTGGCGGCCAGCGGCGCGCTGCGCGCCCTGGTCGCCGAGTCCAACCGCCACGACCAGGTCTGGTTCGTGCCGGACCTGGCCGCCCTCGACGGGCGGCTCCGGGCCCTGGCCTGACCCCACGATGTCACCCCCGGGCGGTACGGTCCGAACCCACCGGACGGGGGAGGCGACACGATGGTGGACGGACAGGGCTGGACCGGGCTCGGCTACCGGTCCTGGGCGGACGCGGCGCAGGTCCGGGACCGGCTGGCGGCCGGCGCGGACCCCGACGCGGAGCTCGACTGGCGCGACACGCCGCTGCACCGGGCCGCCGTCACGGGCACGCCGGAGGTGATCGCGCTGCTGGCCGCCCGCGTCCGCGACGTCGATGCCCTGCGCGCCGGCCGGACCGCGCTGTGGCAGGCGGTCGACGAGGGCCGCCACGACAACGCCCGCGCCCTGGCCGCGGCCGGCGCGGATCCGTGGCTGCCGATGATGTCCGGCTGGTCGCCGGGGCGGCTGGCGCTGGCCGGCCCGGAGCCGGAGCTGTTCGGCCCGCCGCCGCCCGGCGCCGGGCTGACCGACGCCGAGCGCGACGCCGTGGCCGAGGCCCGCCGGCTGATCTCCGCCGTGGGCGAGATCTGGTACGACGGCATTGGCCTGGCCTGCGTGGCGCGGCTCGACGCGGCGGAGGCGGTGCGCCGGCTCGGCGCGACCCCGGTGCCCGAGGCCGAGGCGACCGACGCGGCCACGCTGGACATCGTGGGGGTCACCGACGTGCCGGGCGGCTGTGTGGTCACTCAGCCGTGGGGTTACGCCCCGCAGCAGCCGGGCGTGCTGGGTGCCCTCTCGGTGGGCACCCGCTGCTACGGGTTGTACGCCAATCCGAAGAGCGGCAACCAGGGCAGCATCGCCGTGGACGGCGTCCTCGAGGGCTGGGACCTGCACCCCGGTGGTTGGGCCGGCGAGGACGACCCGCCGGAGCTGGTGCTGGCCTCCTACCTCTACCGGCTCCGGGCGGAGGCCTACAGCTGCGCGTACGCCGGGCTGCGGCTGACCGACGCGCGGGCGGTCACCGGCCCGCCCGACGTCTGGGTGCGGCTGCCGGAGCGGGACTGGTGGGCCTGGCGCTGACCCTCGGCGCATCCTGCCGCCGGTCGTGCGCCGTACCGGCGGATTTCAGGCCGGTCGGCGGCGGTGACTGCGGCTGGTGTCGACCGGGCGGCCGGGGTCGACGTGGCGGGGTCGGTCCGGCTCGTCGAGGCGCAGCGGGGCGAGGCTGTCGGTGATCGCGTCGATGATCCGGTCGGTGGCCCGCCGGGCGGCCCCGGGGGTGTCGGGGTGCAGGTCCCGCAGCGGCACCGGGGCGCCGAAGTGTACCCGGATCACCGGGCGCCGGGCCACGGCGCGGGCGAGCCCGCGCAGCATCCCCTTGGGCGTCCGGTACGGCAGCACCTCGTGCGAGCCCCACTGGGCGACCGGTACGACGGCGGCGCCGCAGGTCAGGGCGAGGCGGGCGGTGCCGGTCTTGCCGCGCTCGGGCCACATGCCCGGATCCAGCCCGATGCGCCCCTCGGGGTAGACCAGCACCACCGAGCCGGCGGCGACCGCGTCGGCGGCGGCCGGCAGGGAGCGGTGCACGGCGTGGGTGCCCCGGTCGACCCGGATGTGCCCGGCGCGACGCATCAGCGGCCCGACGAGGGGGGCGCGGAACAGCCCGCCGGTGGCCATGATCCGCGGGGCGACGCGGCGGGCCCGGCACGCGGCGGCGAGCACCACCGGGTCGAACGGGCTGATGTGGTTGGCGGCCAGGATCAGCGGTCCGCGCCGCAGCGCGTCCGGCACGTCCCCGGTGACCTCGAGCCGGCCGAGCAGGCCGACGACGGCGCGGGCGAGTGCCTGGGCGGCGCGCCAGACCAGGGGTGGCTGCCATGGGGTGCTGTTCATCAGTGCTGGATGGTCGCACGGGCCGGGGTGAGCGGGGCACTCGATCCCCGGTCACCCGCCGGGTTCGCAGCGGGCGAGGCGGTCGGCGCGCCGCCCCGAGGGCGAGCCGACCGCCTCGTCGCCGGGGTCACTCCGCGTAGGGCTGGTTCTCGCCCTGGGCGCTGTAGCCGAGGCTCCAGATGTAGCCGTCTAGGTCGGCGAAGGAGCCGCCGTAGCCGCCCCAGGGCAGCGGGCCGGCGGGCTTGAGGATCGTGGCGCCGGCCTTCTCGGCCTCCGCCATGACCTCGTCGACCCGCGCCTCGCTGCGGACCACGTAGGTGAGGACCAGCCCGCTGAAGCCGCTGCCCTGTGGGCTCGTGCCGACCTGCTCGGCCAGGCCGTCGCGGCCGTAGAAGCCGACCGGCGAGCCGCCGTCGGAGGCGAAGAACACCGAGACGCCGTAGTCCTGCGCGACCTGCCAGCCGAGGCCTTCGGTGTAGAACCGCTTGGTCCGCTCCATGTCCCGGACGCCGAGGAGGATCGCGCTCACGTGCGCTTTCATACCTTGTCTCCTTTTCCGTGCTTTCTGCTCATCCAGACGTCAGTCACGCTACGGAGCGGCCCGGGGACGGCGCTTCTCGAATCCTGATCGGTTGGTCCACCGGCCCCGGGTGATCAGGGTCATTGGTCCCGGGTCGGGTCGGGCCCCACGGCCCTGCCGGTTCTTCTACGACGGCGAGTAGTATTTACTACGTCTCGTAGTATGCACAGCTGGGGGTTTCAGGTGGACGCGTTGGACGTCGCCCGCTGGCAGTTCGGTGTCACCACCGTCTACCACTTTCTCTTCGTACCGTTGACCATCGGCCTGTCCGTGCTGGTGGCCATCCTGCAGACCCTCTGGCACCGCACCGGCAACGAGCGCTACCTCAAGCTCACCAAGTTCTACGGCAAGCTCTTCCTGATCAACTTCGCGATGGGCGTGGTCACCGGCATCGTGCAGGAGTTCCAGTTCGGCATGAACTGGTCGGACTACTCGCGCTTCGTCGGCGACATCTTCGGCGCGCCCCTGGCGATCGAGGCGCTGGTCGCGTTCTTCCTCGAGTCCACCTTCATCGGCCTGTGGATCTTCGGCTGGGACCGGCTGCCCAAGCGGCTGCACCTGGCGGCCATCTGGGCCGCCGCGATCGGCACCAACCTGTCCGCCTACTTCATCCTGGCCGCCAACTCGTTCATGCAGAACCCGGTCGGCTACCGGATCAACCCGGACACCGGCCGCGCCGAGCTGACCGACTTCGTCGCGGTGCTCACCAACAAGGTCGCCCTGATCACCTTCCCGCACACCCTGGCCGGGTCGTTCCTGGTCGCCGGGTCACTGATCGTCGCCGTCGGCCTCTGGCACGTCATCCGCAACCGGGGCAGCGCCGACACCGGCGGCTACCGCTTCGCCACCCGGTTCGGCTCCTGGGTGGTGCTGATCTCCTCGGCGCTGGTCATCCTGACCGGTGACATCCAAGGCAAGATCATGACCGATGTGCAGCCGATGAAGATGGCCGCCGCCGAGGGCCTCTACACCACCGAGAGCCCAGCCTCGTTCTCCGTGCTCACCGTCGGCAGCCTCGACGGCAGCCGCGAGCTGTTCGCCATCAAGATCCCGTACCTGCTGTCGTTCCTCGGCACCGGCGACCCGAACGGCACCGTGCAGGGCATCAACGACCTGCAGGCCCAGTACGCCAGCCAGTACGGCGCCGGCAGCTACACCCCGATCATCCCGGTCACCTACTGGAGCTTCCGCTTCATGATCGCCTTCGGGCTGGCCGCCGCCGCGATCGCGCTGCTGGTGCTCTGGAGCCAACGCAAGGGCCGCACCCCGCGCAGCCGGTGGCTGCTGCGCGCCGGCCTGATCATGCCCGTGCTGCCGCTGCTGGCCAACTCCTTCGGCTGGATCTTCACCGAGATGGGCCGCCAGCCGTGGATCGTCTTCGGCGAGATGCTCACCCGCAACGGCGTGTCCCGCAGCGTCTCGCTGACCGAGGTGCTCACCTCCTTCACCGCGTTCACCCTGATCTACGCCACCCTCGCGGTGATCGAGTTCAAACTGCTGGTCCGCTACGCCAAGGCCGGCGTACCCGACGACGCCCCGCAACCGGCCGACGACGACGACACCGACGACGCCGAGCGCCCGCTCGCCTTCGCCTACTGACCCCCGGAGCCCATCGTGGAACTGACCACCATCTGGTTTCTCCTCGTCGCCGTGCTCTTCACCGGCTACTTCATCCTCGAAGGCTTCGACTTCGGCGTCGGCATGCTGCTGCCCGTGCTCGGCCGCGACGACCGGGAACGCCGCGTCCTGATCAACACCATCGGCCCGGTCTGGGACGGCAACGAGGTCTGGCTGATCACCGCCGGCGGCGCCATGTTCGCCGCCTTCCCCGAGTGGTACGCCACCCTGTTCTCCGGGTTCTACCTGCCGCTGCTGCTCATCCTGCTCGCGCTCATCGCCCGCGGGGTGGCCTTCGAATACCGGCACAAGCGCCCCGAGGCGTCCTGGAAACGCCGCTGGGACCAGGCCATCTTCTTCGGCTCGCTGATCCCGGCGATCCTGTGGGGCGTGGCCTTCGCCAACATCCTGCGCGGCGTACCGCTCGACACCCAGCACGAGTACGTCGGCGGCCTCACCGACCTGCTCAACCCGTACGCCCTGCTCGGCGGCCTGACCACCCTCGGCCTGTTCCTCACCCACGGCGCGGTGTTCATCGCCCTCAAGACCACCGACGACATTCGCCGGCGCGCGGGCGCCCTCGCCGTCAAGCTCGGCGTCGGCACCGCGGTGGTCGCGGTGGCGTTCCTGACCTGGACGTTGACCATCCGGTCCAGCGCGGCCGCCGTCGTGCTCGCCGTCGCCGCCGCGCTCGCCCTGCTCGGCGGTCTGGCCGCCGCCGCGGTACGCCGGGAGGGCTGGGCGTTCACCGGCACCGCCCTGGCCATCGCGCTGGCCGTGGCAACCCTGTTCGCGGCGCTGTTCCCGAACGTGCTGCCGTCCACCCTCGACGCCGCCGGCACGCTGACCGCCACCAACGCCGCCTCCACCCCCTACACCCTGAAGATCATGACCTGGGTGGCGGTGATCTTCACCCCGATCGTGCTGGCCTACCAGGGCTGGACCTACTGGGTGTTCCGCAAGCGGATCGGGGTGCGGCACATCCCGCAACACTGATCCGACCCGCGGCCACGACGAAGCGGGGCCGGCGCGATCCCTCGCGCCGGCCCCGCTTCGTCGGCCCTCAGTGGGCCTCGCGCAGCTCCGCCAGGCGGGCCTCGATCTCGGCCAGCTCGGCGCGCAGCTTCTCCGCCTGCTGCTCGGCCTCGGCGCGCTCGGCGGCCAGGATCTGCTCCACCGCCTCCTGCACCCCCGGCACGTCCACCAGCGCCACCATCCGCAGCGCCTCCGCCGGCTTCACCACGTACGGCTTGGCGAGCGCCTTGGCGCCCTGCTGCGCGGCCACCGTCCACTCGCCGTCGGCGTACGCCAGCGTCACGGTCAGCCCGGCCGGGCCCTTCGGCTTCGCCGCCTTCACCGCCCGCCGCGCCGGCTTCGGCTCCGCCTGCTGCTGCTCCACCCTCGGCTCCTCCCGGCGCGGCGCCGGCACCGGCGGCGCGTCCAACACGAACTCCGGCTCCGCCGGCGCCGGCGGCTCCTCGACCGGCGGCTTCGCCTCGGCCGGCTTACGCCCGGCGCCCTTGGGCGCGATCGCCACGTCGGCGGGGGAGAAGGGCAACTCGTCGCGGCCGAAGCGCACCACCACGAACTCCTCCGACAGCTCCGGGTCGGTCAGCTCCACCACCTGCCCGAGCTGCCCGGCCATCTGACCCGCCACCGCCGTGAACACCACCCGCGGCTTGCGGCCCGCCGCCAACGCTTCCCGGATGCCCTGCACCTCGTCAGTGGACAAACCCTGACCCGCCATCACGCCCTCTTCCGTACACCTGTCTGATTGCAGCCTTGATACCAGCCGGCTGCGACAACCGGAAGATCAACCCCCCAGCGCGCGCAGCGCCGCGTCGGCGTGCTCGTTCATGCTCAGCTCGCTGTGCACCACGGCGAGCACCCGCCGGTCCGGGCCGATCACGAACGTCATCCGCCGCGTGCTCAACGCCCCCAGCGGCAGCCGCCGGCGCACCCCGAACGCGTCCGCCACCGTCCCGTCGACGTCGGACAGCAGCGGATAGTCGAAGCCGTGCCGCCGGGAGAACTCCGCCTGCCGGTCCACCGGATCCCGGCTGATCCCCACCCGCTGCGCGCCGACCGCGGCGAACTCCGCCGCCAGATCCCGGAAGTGGCAGCTCTCCGCGGTGCACCCGCGGGTCATCGCCGCCGGGTAGAAGAACAGCACCACCGGGCCGGCCGCCAGGAACTCCGACAACCGCCGGCGCGTGCCCGTCTCGTCCGGCAGCGCGAAATCCGCCACCTGATCCCCGACACCCACACCCACCTGGCACCTCCGCCTGTCGCGCCGACCCGGTGAGCCTAGGCGATCAACCCCACATCGCGGCCACCTCGGCGGCCACCGCCGCCGCCTGCGCGTGCCCGGCCCGCGCCGCCCCGGCCCGCCGCGCCGGATCCAGCACGTTACGCCCGATCGCCCGCCGCGACCCGCCGTCCGGCGTCACCACCACCACCCGCGACCCGGCCGACCGCAACTGCGCGACCTGCGCCGCCAGCCGCGGCCCCGGACCGAACCCGGCCGTCACCGGCGCCAGCACCAGCACCGCCGCCGCGCCGGCCGCCAGGTCCGCGTTCACCGACGAGCGCACGCCGCCGTCGACGTAGCGGCGCGCCCCGATGGTCACCGGCGGCCACACCCCGGGCACCGCGCAGCTGGCCCCGACCGCGTCCACCAGCGACACCCCGGCGTCGGCGTCGAAGACCACGAACTCACCCGAGGCCGCGTCGACCGCCGTCACCAGCAGCCGCCGCGCCGGCCAGTCCCGCACCGGCAACCGGGACTCCAGCACCGCCCGCCGCGACGCCTCCGACGGGGTACGCGCTGCCAGCGCCATCGCCCCGATCCGGGCCCGCGCCCGCGCCGGGTCCCCGCCCCGGGCGCCCGCCCACGCCCAGCGCAGCAGCACCGCCACCCCCAGCCGGGCCGCCAGCTCACCGCGCGGCGGGCGCAACTGCGCCGCGTACAGCTCGGCCAGCGGGGTGCCGGAGCACAGCTGCGCCCCGACCACGGAGCCCGCCGACGTGCCCACCACCAGGTCCGCGCCGGCCAGGTCCAGCCCCCGCTCAGCCAGCCCGGCCAGCAGCCCCAACTCCCACGCCACACCGGTCACCCCGCCGCCACCCAGCACCAACGCCCGCGTCATGGTGTGACCGTCCTCTCCACCCGGATCCCGTCCCGGCCACGGTAACGTCACCCCCACCATCGGGGCAGGGGAGAGGGCATTGACGTCCGTCACCATCGTCACCGGCGGCGGCCGTGGCATCGGCGCCGCCACCGCCCGGCGGCTGGCCACCGCGGGCCACCGCGTCGCCATCGGCTACCGCAGCGACCACGCCGCCGCCCGGGCGGTGCTGGCCGACATCGAGGCCACCGGCGGCCGCGGGGTGGCCGTCGCGGCCGACACCACCGACCCCGACCAGGTGCGGCGTCTCTTCGACGCCGCCGCCGACCTCGGCCCCCTCACCGGCCTGGTCAACAACGCCGGCATCACCAGCCCGATCGGCCCGTTCACCGACCTGCGCGCCGACGACCTGCGCCGCGTCGTCGACGTCAACCTCGTCGGGTACGTGCTCTGCGCCCAGCAGGCCGCCCGCCGGATGGCCGACGGCGGCGCCATCGTCAACGTCTCCTCCGCCGCGGCCACCCTCGGCAGCCCCGGCGAATACATCCACTACGCCGCCGTCAAGGCCGCCACCGACACCCTCACCGTCGGCCTCGCCAAGGAACTCGCCCCCCGCGGCATCCGGGTCAACGCCGTGGCCCCCGGCATCATCCGCACCGAGATCCACGCCCTCTCCGGCGTGCCCGACCGGCCCGACACCGCCGCCGGCCGCATCCCGCTGGGCCGGGCCGGGGAGCCCGACGAGATCGCCGGCGCCATCGCCTTCCTCCTCGGCCCCGACTCCTCCTACACCACCGGCGCGGTCCTGCGCATCGCCGGCGGCCTCTGACCGGCACCGGCCCGCGGGCGTACGCGATGATCGACCCATGCCCCTGCTGACCACCCCGGCACTGGCCCCGGGCGCCCTCGCCCGCCACCCGCAACCCACCATCGACGCCGGCGACCTGCGGCTGCGGCCCTGGCAGCCCACCGACCACCCCGCCGTCGTCGCCGCCTACGCCGACCCGGCCGTGCAGCGCTGGCACTGCCGCACCCTGACCGACGACGAGGCGCACGCCTGGATCGCCGCCTGGCCCGGCCGCTGGCAGCAGGAGACCGGCGCCGGCTGGGCCGTCACCGACGACTCCGGCGTGCTCGGCCAGATCAGCCTGCGCGCCATCGACCTCGCCGACGCGCAGGGGGAGGTGTCGTACTGGGTGCTGCCCGCCGCCCGCGGCCGGGGCGTCGCCGCCCGCGCCCTGACCGCCCTGACCACCTTCAGCTTCGACCGGCTCGGGCTGCACCGGGTCTGGCTGCGCCACTCCACCGGCAATCCGGCGTCCTGCCGGGTCGCCGAACGGGCCGGCCTGCCCGCCGAGGGCACCAACCGCGGCGGCGCCCGGCACGCCGACGGCTGGCACGACATGCACCTGCACGCCCGCCTGCGCACCGACACGTGATGCCGGCAACCCTGCCGCTCGCGCGACCCGGAAACCGCGGGATGCGACGATGAGCGGGTGAAGATCCTGTCCGTGCAGTCCTCGGTCGCCTACGGCTACGTCGGCAACTCCGCCGCCGTGTTCCCCCTGCAACGACTCGGGCACGAGGTCTGGCCGGTGCTCACCGTGCACTTCTCCAATCACACCGGCTACGGCGCCTGGCGCGGCCCGCTGCTGGCCCCGGCCGACGTCGCCGACGTCATCGCCGGCATCGAGGACCGGGGCGTCCTCGGCACCGCCGACGCGGTGCTCTCCGGCTACCAGGGCGACCCGGCGGTGGGCGCGGTCATCCTCGACGCCGTCGACCGGGTCAAGGCCGCCAACCCCGACGCGGTCTACTGCTGCGACCCGGTGATGGGCGACGTCGGCCGCGGCATGTTCGTCCGCCCCGGCATCCCCGAGTACCTGCGTGACACCGTCGTGCCGCGCGCCGACATCGTCACCCCCAACCAGTTCGAGCTGGAGTTCCTCGCCGGCCGCCGCACCGACACCCTCGACGACCTGCTCGCCGCCGTCGACACCGTGCGTGCCGCCGGCCCTCGGCACGTGCTGGTCACCAGCGTCCTGCACGGCGACCTGCCCGCCGGCCACCTGGAGGTCGTCGCCGTGTCCGACGAGGGCGCCTGGGCGGTCACCACCCCGCTGCTGCCGATCACCCCCAACGGCGGCGGCGACGTCACCGCCGCGCTGTACCTGGCCCACCTGTGCAGCACCGGGTCACCGGCCGCGGCGCTGGAGAAGACCACCAACTCGATCTTCGCGGTGCTCGACGCGACGCTCGCGGCGGGCACCCGCGAGCTGCAACTCGTCGCCGCCCAGGACGCCATCGCCGACCCGCCCACCCGGTTCACCGCCCGCCGGCTGCGCTAGGACCCCGGCGAACCGGACAGGCCGCCGCACGCCGGACACGACGGCGGACGCGGCCCGCCCGGTGGTGGGCAACCCGGGCGCGCCGTGGCACGATCACGAAGGTGACCAGCAAACCCGACGCCGAGCAGCGCCTGCACGACCTCGCGCGGCTGCGCCGGGTCCGCGACCGGATCGACCGGGAGTACGCGCAGCCGCTGGACGTCGAGGCGCTCGCCCGCGGGGTGCACATGTCCGCCGGGCACCTCAGCCGCCAGTTCCGCGCCGCCTACGGGGAGTCCCCGTACTCGTACCTGATGACCCGGCGCATCGAGCGCGCCATGGCGTTGCTGCGCCGCGGTGACCTGAGCGTCACGGAGGTCTGCTTCGCGGTCGGCTGCTCCTCGCTGGGCACGTTCAGCACCCGGTTCAGCGAGCTGGTCGGCGTGCCGCCCTCCGTCTACCGCGACGAGGCCGCCCGCGCCACCGCCGGCCTGCCGGCGTGCCTGGCCAAGCAGGTCACCCGGCCGGTCAGGAATCGAGAAGCGCAGGCTGCGGGGCCGCGACTAGCCTGACCCCGGACCGTCCGGGCCCCGCCCGGGACGCCGCAGGCCCGCCGCACCCAGGGAGACCGCAATGAGCAGCGCCACGAGGACCGAGCCGTCGCCCGCCCGGCACGCCGCCGACAGCCACGACCTGATCCGCGTGCAGGGCGCACGGGTGAACAACCTCAAGGACATCAGCGTCGAGATCCCCAAGCGCCGGCTCACGGTCTTCACCGGGGTCTCCGGCTCGGGCAAGAGCTCGCTGGTGTTCGGCACCATCGCCGCCGAGTCCCAGCGGATGATCAACGAGACCTACAGCGCGTTCGTCCAGGGCTTCATGCCGACGCTGGCCCGGCCCGAGGTCGACGTCCTCGACGGCCTCACCACCGCGATCATCGTGGACCAGGAACGGATGGGCGCCAACGCCCGCTCCACGGTCGGCACCGCCACCGACGCCAACGCCATGCTGCGGATCGTGTTCAGCCGCCTCGGCCAGCCGCACATCGGCTCGGCCCAGGCGTTCTCCTTCAACGTCGCCTCGATGAGCGGGGCCGGCGCGGTCACCGTCGAGCGCGGCGGCAAGACCGTCAAGGAGCGGCGCAGCTTCACCCTCACCGGCGGCATGTGCCCCCGCTGCGAGGGCATGGGCTCGGTCACCGACTTCGACCTCTCCGCGCTCTACGACGACAGCCTCTCGCTCAACGAGGGCGCGCTGACCATCCCCGGCTACAGCATGGACGGCTGGTACGGGCGCATCTTCCGTGGCTGCGGCTTCTTCGACCCGGACAAGCCGATCCGCGCCTACACCAAGAAGGAACTGCACGACCTGCTCCACAAGGAACCGACCAAGATCAAGGTCGAGGGCATCAACCTGACGTACGAGGGACTGATCCCCAAGATCCAGAAGTCGTTCCTGGCCAAGGACGTCGACACCCTGCAACCACACATCCGCGCCTTCGTGGAGCGGGCCGTGACCTTCACGACCTGCCCGGACTGCGCCGGCACCCGGCTCAACGAGACCGCCCGCTCCTCGAAGATCAAGGGCATCAACATCGCCGACGCCTGCGCCATGCAGATCAGCGACCTCGCCGACTGGGTCCGCGGCCTCGACGAACCCTCCGTGGCCCCGCTGCTCACCGGCCTGCGACACCTGCTCGACTCGTTCGTCGAGATCGGACTCGGCTACCTCTCCCTCGACCGGCCCTCCGGCACCCTCTCCGGCGGCGAGGCCCAGCGCACCAAGATGATCCGCCATCTCGGCTCCGCGCTCACCGACGTCACCTACGTCTTCGACGAACCCACCATCGGCCTGCACCCGCACGACATCCAGCGGATGAACGACCTGCTGCTGCGCCTGCGCGACAAGGGCAACACCGTCCTCGTGGTCGAACACAAACCGGAAGTCATGGCTATCGCCGACCACCTCGTCGACCTCGGCCCCGCCGCCGGCACCGAAGGCGGCGACGTCGTCTTCGAGGGCACCATCGAGGGCCTACGCGCCAGCGGCACCCGCACCGGCCGGCACCTCGACGACCGGGCCGCCCTCAAACCCTCGGTACGCACCCCCTCCGGCGTGCTCGAGGTACGCGGCGCCAACACCCACAACCTGCGCGACGTCGACGTCGACATCCCCCTCGGCGTGCTCGTCGTCGTCACCGGCGTCGCCGGATCCGGCAAGAGTTCCCTGATCCACGGCTCGGTCGCCGGCCGCGACGGCGTCGTGTCGGTCGACCAGACCGCGATCCGCGGCTCCCGCCGCAGCAACCCGGCCACCTACACCGGCCTGCTCGAGCCCGTCCGCAAGGCCTTCGCCAAGGCCAACGGCGTCAAGCCCGCCCTGTTCAGCCCCAACTCCGAGGGCGCCTGCCCGACCTGCAACGGCGCCGGCGTCATCTACACCGACCTGGCCATGATGGCCGGCGTCGCCACCACCTGCGAGGAGTGCGAGGGCAGGCGGTTCCAGGCCTCCGTGCTGGACTACCGCCTCGGCGGCCGCGACATCAGCGAGGTCCTCGCCATGTCGGTGACCGAGGCCGAGGAGTTCTTCGCCGACGGCGAGGCCCGCACCCCCACCGCACACACCATCCTCAACCGGCTCGCCGACGTCGGGCTCGGGTACCTGCGGCTCGGCCAGCCCCTCACCACCCTCTCCGGCGGCGAACGGCAACGGCTCAAGCTGGCCACCCGGATGGCCGACAAGGGCGGCGTCTACGTCCTCGACGAACCCACCACCGGCCTGCACCTCGCCGACGTCGAGCAACTGCTCGGCCTGCTCGACCGCCTCGTCGACGCCGGCAAGTCGGTCATCGTCATCGAGCACCACCAGGCCGTCATGGCGCACGCCGACTGGATCATCGACCTCGGCCCCGGCGCGGGCCACGACGGCGGTCGGGTCGTCTTCGAAGGCACCCCGGCCGACCTCGTCGCCACCCGCGCCACCCTCACCGGCGAACACCTCGCGGCCTACGTCGGCAACCGCGCCTGAGACGAGCGGGTGTGCGGCGCCCTTCCGGGGCGCCGCACACCCGGCTACCGGCGGGCGATCCCGCACACCCGGCGCGATCGGGAGCCACCCGCACCGGCACGGCCGGGGGAGCGGCTCACCTGCCCCGCGAAGCCCGCCCCCGGCACACCGCGCTACGGACGCAGGTCCACCGACACGGCCGGCGACAGCGCCCGCAGGAAGTCGGCCGCGTCGAAGATCTCCCCGGCGGAGGCGACCCCGACCGTCCTGGTCCGCCCGGTGAGGATGCGCTCGACCGCCTCCACCACCAGCGGCGCCGTGACGGCGTAGATGTCCTGCCCCGACGCCACCGCCCGCCGTTCCCGGCCGCTGGCGCGCACCACCACGTCGACCAGGAACGTCTGCGCGGACCGCCCACTCTCGTCGGCCGGCGCCGGCCCCGGCGTGTCCGGGGCCGCGAGGTCCCGGGCCGCCTCCACCGTCATGTAGGTCCGCACCTCGGGGATGGCCAGGTGACTGGGAATGGTGACCACGTCGGCCATCGAGAACTCCCCGATGACGGCCCGGGAACCCAGCGGGTCGGGGAAGGACCATTGCAGCGTCGGCGCCGCGTCGTCGCGGTACTCCAGCCGGCCGCCGGCGTACCGGACGCGCCGCCCGTCGCGGCGCTGCCGGGAAACCGCGCCCGCAGCCCGCGTCCCCGCCGTCGGGTGCCAACTGCTCAGCCCGTACGCCACGTGCGCCTCGTCGGCCGCCGTCCAGTCGCCCAGCGCGGCGGTGGCGAGCAGATCGCCCAGACCGCCGTAGAAGGCCATCGCCGGCACGATCACCGCCGCGGCGGCCCGCGCCCGCTCGCCGAAGTGCGCGAACGTGTCGAGGTTCGCCTCGATCTCGGCCGCCACATCCACGTACGGGATGCCGGCCCGCAGCGCCGCCTCGATCAGCGGCGCGGCCGTCGTCGCGAACGGCCCGGCGCAGTTGACCACGGCCGACGTGCCGGCCAGCGCCCGGTCCAGCGCCGCCGGGTCGTCCACCGACGCCGGGCGGGCCTCCAGCCCGCACTCGTACGCCAGCGCCTTCAGCTTGTCGGCGTCTCGTCCGCTCAGCACCGGCACGAACCCGCGTTCCCGTAACCGCGTCACCACGAACCGCCCGGTGTGTCCGTACGCGCCGAACACCGCCACCGCAAGCCCCGAAGTCATCGTCTTCTCCTGTGCTCAGGCCAACCCGTCCCCACCATCCTCGCGGCCCGCAACGATCCCCACGAGTGTCCGGAACGCCATCGCCCATACAATTCCGGACGTGGACACCGTCGCGCTGGCCGTCACCGACGGCATGCTGCACTTCGAACTCTCCCTGGCCTACGAGGTCTTCGGCGCCGACCTCACCGCCGCCGGCATCGTCGACCACTGGTACCGCCTCGTCGTCTGCGGCCCGGGCCAGGTGCGCGCCGGCCGATTCCGGGTGGAACCGGACCACGGCCTCGACCATCTCCCGCGCGCCGACACCGTGATCGTCCCCGGCTGGGTCGACGTCGACGTCGCCCCACCCGCCGACCTGGTCGACGCCGTCCGCGCCGCCCATGACGCCGGCGCCCGGGTCGCCTCCCTCTGCACCGGCGCGTTCGTGCTCGCCGCCGCCGGGCTGCTCGACGGAAAGCGCGCCACCACCCACTGGGCCCACGCCCGTGACCTCGCCACCCGCTATCCCCGCGTACAGGTGGACCCGGACGTCCTGTACGTCGACAACGGCCGCGTGCTCACCTCCGCCGGCAAGGCCGCCGCCATGGACCTGTGCCTGCACCTGGTCCGCCTCGATCACGGCTCCTCGGTCGCCAACGCGGTCGCCCGTCGCCTGGTCGTGCCGCCGCACCGCGACGGCGGCCAGGCCCAGTTCGTCACCACACCGGTGCCCGCCCCGGACCACCACCCGCTCGCCGACCTGTTCCCCTGGGTGATGCAGCGGCTGGACCACCCGCTGACCGTCGAGGACCTGGCCCGCCAGGCCCGGATGAGTTCCCGCAACCTGGGCCGCCACTTCAGGTCGGTGACCGGCACCACCCCGCTGCAATGGCTGCTCACCCAGCGGATCCGCCACGCCCAGGAACTGCTGGAGACCAGCGACGACAGCATCGACACCATCGCGGCGGCAACCGGCATGGGCACCGCCACCACCCTGCGCCGGCACTTCAACCGCACGGTCGGCGTACCCCCGGACACCTACCGCCGTACCTTCCGCTCGCGGACCCGCCCCGGCCCGGACGGCAGCGGACCACCCCACCCCCGCCCCGCGGGGTGATGTTCCTGGTGCGGTTGCTCGCGGGTGTCTTGTCAGTGGCCCCTGCCAGGATGCGCCCATGGAGCCGACAAAGATCGTTCAACAGTTGTGGGACCGCATGCAGGCCCGGGACTGGCCCGGCCTCGGTGAGTTGCTGGCGGACGACCTGGTGGTGGAGTGGCCGGTCAGCGCGGAGCGGATCGTGGGCCGCGAGAACTACGTAATGATCAATGCGGAGTATCCGGAGGGGTGGACGATCAGAGTGCTCCGGATCGTCGCAGACGGCGAGGTGGTGGTCTCCGAGGTGGAGGTCCCGCACGACACCATGGGAGTCCACCGGGTCGCCTCGTTCTGGACCGTACGGGACGGGAAGATCGTCGACGGTCGCGAGTACTGGACGTGTCTGGGCTCGGACCCGTCGCCGCAGTGGCGGGCCGCCTACGTGCAGCGGGTCTGAGCGGGCGTAACCGACCAGGTGCGGGCGCCAACGCGGGCGGGCGCCCGCACGGCCGCCCCTGCCGGCCCGTGCGGTGATCCGGTCCCTCGTCCCGGATCACCACCGTGATCCGGCCGTGTTCAGCGCCGGGCGCCGGAGCCGGGATGAACCTTGTCGATGAGGTCGGTGTACTCCGGGTGGCGGGCGATGAACTCACCCACGACCGGGCAAATGATCGTGATCTTCTTCCCGCTCTCGCGGATCTCGTCCAGCACGCGAGAGACGAGTTCCGTGGCTACCCGATGGTTGCGGTAGGCGGGATCGACCCAGGTCGTCAGCAGAACGACCCGGCCGCCCACGAACCGGTACGACAGCTCGGCGATCGCTTCGGCACCGAGGACGGCGACCCATCGCCCGTGCTCCGCGTCGTTGATGACATCGAGCTCCCAGCTGGATTCCTTCTCGCCGAGACCTGACCCGCCCAGAGCCGCGATGATCGCCGCGTTGTTCTCCGCACGGGCGGCCGCCCCGACCTCACGATCGATCGTCATCGTCGCGCCCCCTTCGGCGAGCTGACACCGGGGTTCAGGACCGGCGTGAACCCTTTGGTCACTCCCGGGTGCTCCGGATCGACGAGGTCGGCGTACTCGGGGTAATGCTCGATGAAGGTGCGCACGATCGGGCACAGGATGGTGACGGTCTTGCCTTGCGCGCGCACGTCGTCCAGCACCCGTCGGATCAGTTCGGTGGCGATGCCCTTCTTGCGGAACTCCGGGTACACCAGGGCGGCCAGCAGCACGAGTCGGTCGTCGCCGGCGACGTTGTAGGTCAGCCCGCCGATCTCGCGGTCGCCGGCGACGGCGTCGTAGATGCCCTTCTCCTCGTCCTTGACGACGGTGAAGTCGAATGCGGGGGCGTGGGGATCATCGAGGACCTCGTCGATGACGACGGCCTGGTCCTGGCTGAGGGTGCCTTTCCCGTCGGGGTGCACGGCCTCGTCGGGGTGCTCGGAGGCGTTACGGGTCGGCTCGGCTGAGCTGGTCATGTGGGTGTCCCTTCGTTGATGGTCATCGGATCGGCCCGCCTGCGTCCCGGCGTGCCGCGTTCTCGTGGGCGTACCCGGATGATGATCGTCTTTCCCCTTGACGCGCTCGGTCGCGTTGAAAGCGCGACGCCAGCGCGCCGATCCACCCGGCCATCGATCGGCGGCGACGAAGACGGTCAGCGCCCAGCCCACGGCCCGCTGAGCTCTGGATGGCGATCTGGTTCGTCGTCCCATGACTACCCACCATGCCGGCCGCTCCCGGCCGTGTCGGTCTGCGCGCCGCGCAGGGCGATGCCGGTGAACAGGGTCGCGACGAGGGCAAGAGCCCCGTAGCCGAGCGCGATCTGCGGCAGCGAGAAGGTGTGGGAAAGCTCGCCGGCGATGAGGGCCGGGACCGTGGCGCAGCTGTAGCAGAGTAGATAGATCACGCTGAAGATCGATGCCCGGTCGGCCGGCGTGCTTCCGTGCAGCAGAGCGCGGGTGGCGGCGCTGACGGCGATCCCTTGCGCGGCACCGGCGACGATCGTCGCGGCGACGAACAGCGCCAGTGCGCCGGTGGCGATCGCGGTGCTGATGCCGATCATTCCGGCCAGGAAGGCGACCATGCCGAGACGTTGGGCTGCCGTCGTGGTGAACCGGCCGCCGAGGGGAGCGCCGAGAACACCGGGAGCCAGGTAGGCGGCGAACACCAACCCGACGATGAGCGGGCTGCTGGTGTGCAGCTGATCCTCGACCAGCGCCGGCACGAACGCCTGATAGAAGGCCCCGGCCGCCCAGGTGGCCAGGAACACCGCCGCCGCGACGGGGAGCAGATGCCTGACCCGGGCCGGCACGTGGACGCGGGGTCGCAGCGATCGCCAAGCACCCGGCATCCGCGCCACGGTCTCCGGACTGACGGCAAGCAGACCGACGGACACCAGGAGAAGGCCGATGACCACCAGGAAGACCAGGTCGCGTGGCCACGGCCCGAACTGAACCAGGGCCCCGGAGGCGACGGCGCCGACGGCGAGGCCAAGCATGACCGTCTGGCTGGAGGCGACAGAGGCCACCCAGGCCGGCCTGGCGGGCGCGGCATCGACGATGTACGCCGTGAGGCTGCTACTGGCCAGCCCGGCACCAAGACCCATCAGGAGACGGCCGGTGATCAGAGTGCCGATGTCGTGCACGCTCAACAGCAGCACACAGCCCAACAGGAGCAGGACGAGACTGGCGATCGAGGTGGGCCGTCGACCCAGATGATCGGACAGCCTCCCCAGCAGCACCAGCGTGGCCAGCGTGGCGACCGAGTACGCGACGACGGTCATCGAGATGCCGGCGTTGGTGAACCCGTCCTCGGCCCGATAGATGTTGAACAGCGGGATCGTCGAGCCCACCGCGGCGAACGCGGCCACCAGGGAGACCACCGCGGATATGAAGGCCAGCCGGAGCATTCCGCCCCGGCCGGCCACGTCGGTCACCGGCGCCGTGTCGAGCATCAAGCCACGCCTTCCTGTGGTTCTGGCGATTGCGGGTGTCAGGCGACCGGGTCCGGGCCCGGATCCACGGGCCGCCTGGACTTCGGGAGTTTGTCGACCACGAGCCGATAGGAGTCGGTGACCAGTTCCCTCACCAGGTTCTCGTCGAGGCTGGACCCACCCGCTGCCGCGATCCAGTGCTTCTTGTCCATGTGGTAGCCGGCCGTGATCTCCGCGTACCGCTCGCGCAGCCCGACGGCCTCGTCCGGATCGGCCTTCAGGATCACGACGGGGTGTCCCGGCAGGTCGGTCATGAGCATGAAGACCTTGCCGCCCACCTTGTACAGCTCCCAGTTCGGGCCGACACGGTGCTCGAACGTCACGTCCGGCAGCCCTGTCGCGTACTCGTTCGCGACCTTCTGGAGTTCCTGTCCGTCCATCGCTGATCAACCCTCCCGGGTCTGTCTCATAGGTTTCATACGGGCGGTCGAGCCGAGGCGGCGGCCCGGCAAGGCGCGGTCTGGTGCGGACACCGGGGTGGTATCCGGACCACCCGCACCGCGACCGTTCGCCGCCCGGGCCGCTCAGGCGAAGGTGAACAGACGCTCGGGCTCGAACCGCGACACCGGGGTCTTGTACTGCTTCGCCTCGTCGGGGTAGCCGAGCGCGAGCAGCACGGTGGTGGTGTATCCGGTCGCGCGGATGTCGAAGGCCCTGTCCACGGTGACCGGGTCGAACCCTTCGAGCGGCATGGCCTCGACGCCGAGCTCGGCGGCGGCCATCATCGTCAGACCCATCACCATGTAGGTCTGCTTCTCCATCCAGTGGTACGTGTCCTTGTAGCTGTACTTGCGCAGGCTCACGAAATCACGGGTCATCGACTCCCACCGCTCGTGCTTGGCCGCGTCGGCGAACCGGCCGTCGGCCCGCTCCTTGGCGAACACCGCTTCGAGGTGGTCCTCGGGCACATCGGCCCGAGTGGTGAGGATGATGGTGTGCGAGGCCTTGAGGATCTTCTCGGCGTTGTCCTGGAACCGCTCGCCGAGGTTGGTCGCCAGCCGCTCCTTGCCCTCCTGGGTGGACACGACGTAGAAGTGATTCGGCTGGATGTTCGTCGACGTGGGAGCCGAGCGCAGGAACCTCAGCAGCTGCTGAAGAGTCTCCTCCGGGATCGTCCTGCTGCCGTCGAAATACCGGCTGAGGTGCTTGCTCATGAGCTTGTCGAGATCCATGTCATCGTGCTTTCTGTGCGTGACGGGTTGTCGATGGTGGAAGCCGGATTCGGCTACGGCCTGCGCGCGAGGAGTTCACTCACCCGGTCGAAGCTGATGCCTGTCGTGGCCGAGGCGATGTCGCCGGCCTTGAGTGCGATGGCCGCCTGTTCGAGCGCACCCATCGCATGCGTGTAGAGCGCAGGACCCAGGCTGATCCGCTTGACCCCGGCCTTCTGCAGGTCAGAGACGGTCAGCACCTGGTCCGCCGGTGAGATGAGAACGTTCACGGGTGTCGGCGCGACGGCGGTGACGATCGCGACCAGGGACTCCAGGTCGGGCGGGAACGGCGCGTACAGCACGTCGGCGCCGACCTCGGCGAACGCCGTCAGCCGCCGGATAGTGTCATCGAGGTCGGGCCGCCCCTGGATGAAGTTGTCCGTGCGAGCGGTGACGACGATGCGTCGCTTCGCCGCGGCGACCGCACGGCGAACCCGTCCCACCGCGTCGTCGAAGTCGCGGATCGGGTCGTCGGGATTCCCGGTGGTGTCCTCGATTCCGATGCCGGCCAGCGCGTTCGCGACGGCACGGTGCACCGTCACGGCGACGTCCTCGGCGGTGACGCCGTAGCCGTCCTCGAAGTCACCGTTGACGGGCAACCCCGTGACCCGGCCGAGCAACCGCGCGTGGTCGAGATGCTCGTCACGGGTGATGCTGTGGCGTCCGTCGACGCGGCCGAGCGTGGCCGCCAGGGCCGCCGACGACGTGCCAATGGCCTCGAAGCCGGCAGCCGCCAGCACCAATGCCGACACGCCGTCCCAGGCGTTCGGCATGACGAGGCCCCCGTCTCGGGTGTGCAGTGCCATGAACGTCTCGTAGAGCTCAGAACCGGGCATGTCGTTCCTTCCAGTGCGGTCGATCAGGGCGAGGGGTCGACCGGCCGAGCCGCTGTTCTCGCGAGTTCGCTGAGCGCTGATGCGAGATCGGGGGGCCGGAACATCGACGCCGGTCAGGTGCACGTCGTCGAGGCAGTGCGTCGGCAGAGTCGGGATCTCGTCCCCGCCGTGCCGGCGCTGCCGCACATGAGCCGCGCATGGTGAGCAGCGCGCCGGAGACCAGCGCGTCGACGTTCGTTGACAAGCGCTTGCGCGCGCAGCCGTCCTGGTCCGACTCACGTCGGCCCGGGGCCGGCGCGCGGACCCGGGGTCAGGCCGTCGTCCGCTTCGGGAGCTTCCAGCCGGGGCGGGGGAAGTGGCAGGTGTAGCCGTGCGGGTAGGTCTGCAGGTAGTTCTGGTGCTCGGGCTCGGCCTGCCAGAAGTCGCCCGCCGGGGTGACCTCGGTGACGACCCTGCCGGGCCACAGGCCCGAGGCGTCGACGTCGGCGATGGTGTCCTCGGCGACCCGCTTCTGCTCGTCGCTGGTGTAGAAGATCGCCGAGCGGTAGCTGGTGCCGATGTCGTTGCCCTGGCGGTTCCTCGTCGACGGGTCGTGGACCTGGAAGAAGAACTCGAGCAGAGCCCGGAAGTCGGTCTTCTCGGTGTCGTAGACCACCTCGATCGACTCCGCGTGGCTGCCGTGGTTGCGGTAGGTGGCGTTCGGCACGTCACCGCCGCTGTAACCGACGCGCGTGGACACGACGCCGGGCTGGTGCCGGAACAACTCCTCCATGCCCCAGAAGCAGCCGCCGGCCAGGATCGCCCTCTCGGTGGTCACGTCGTCCCCTTAGGTGTTGTCGGTGTCACTCGTGGACAGGCCCGGTATTCGCCGTGGCCTGCAGGTCGTCGAGGTGGA
The DNA here is from genome assembly GCF_040655175.1 of Micromonospora sp. NPDC050495. Taxonomy (NCBI): domain Bacteria; kingdom Bacillati; phylum Actinomycetota; class Actinomycetes; order Micromonosporales; family Micromonosporaceae; genus Micromonospora; species Micromonospora sp. NPDC050495. Next base: position 94,777 of record NZ_JBFAJK010000014.1, read on the forward strand.
GCAACCGCGACGACGCGGAGTCGATGCGGTAACGCAGTCCACCCCTTGTCCGGGGGACCGTCGGTGAAGACGTGGCCGAGGTGGCTGTCTCCGCGCAGGGAGCAGGCCTCAGTCCTGATCATCCGGCGGCCAGAGTCTTCGCCCTCGGTGACGCTTGTCGTGGCGATCGGCTTCGGTGAAGCTCGACCAGCCAGTACGGCACCGGCGTGGCACATGTACAGACGCCCTACGGGCCGGTTGCATTCCCGCAAGGACCTCCGCTAGATGGACCATACGGTCCGTCGAAGATCGTCCGCAACCGCCCGCCGCCTACGCAGTGGCAGCAGGTGAGCCTAGCAGCATCACCATGAGCATAGCATCCGCCTGACATCAATAATGGACTCGCTAGACCAGTTATACCGCGAGCAGATTGGCGACGTCCGACCCGCCCGGCCCCGGAACGACGACGACGAGATCGTCAGCCACGCCCGCGCCATCTGGATGCCGGCTCGAGCAGCGGCCGAAGGACGAGGCGAGGCGGGCGCGACGTCGCCACAGGGGGAGTGGCCGACGATGGAGAGCGGCGGGACGAGCGCGGCCCGCCCGGAGAGCGCCTCCGACTGGGTCCGGCCCGCCGGGGCCGGAGACTCGGCGCGCAAGCCGCGCCACAGCGGACCCGTGGAGGCCGGACGGCGCCGTCGAATCCTCGACATCCGTTGCACGGTGCCGATTTGAGCAGGGACCCGAGATGGATGTGCCGTGCCGCACGCCGGCAGTGAGCAGGCGGCCTACAACTGATTCGATAATGTACATTATGTCAAGTAACCAGGAACCGACCCTCCTCCGGCAGGATCAGCGGGGCGGAGATCTGGAAGTCCCGGTCGATGGCCGCGACGAGAGCCGCCCCTCTCGCGTCCAGGCTGGCGGTGCGCGTCCACGCGTCGAGCCGGTCGAGAAATCCCACGAGGTCGGCGTGGACGCGCGTCAGCAGTCCCGGCAGGTCGGCCCGCGCGAACTCGACAACCGGTCCGCTCCGGCGCGGGCCGCCGTGCTGCCATACGCGGATCAGCGCGCCGCACACCTCGACCTCCGGGCCGCAGCGTCAGTCATCCTCCGGTTACCGCCTCGACGCCCGGCCGCAACGTGATCACAGCGCCGGTTCTACCGGTTGTGACCGCTCCCCTGCCACCTACCCTCACGTAAATATGAATATTCGTGCATAATATCCCTTATGCACGATATCGTGGGCGGCTCGGTAGCCAGGTTGATCGAGGAGTTCCTGACCGACCGGGCCACCCGCAAGCCCTCCCCGCACACCCTCGCGGCGTACCGGCGGGACCTGACCATCGTCGCGGCGCTGACCGGGCCGGACGGCACCACTCCCCTCCCCCTCGACCAGGTGCCGATCACCGCCCTCTCCCCCCAGGTCATGCGGCGGGCGTTCGCCCGGTTCGCGGTGCCCCGCGCCATCGCGTCGGTGCACCGGGCCTGGTCCACCTGGAACAGCTTCTTCACGTTCCTGGTCGCCGAGGGCGTCGTAGCCGGGAATCCGATGCCGGCGGTGGGCCGGCCGCGCGCGCCGCTCCCCCGCCCGAAGCCGCTGCGCGGCGAGGACACGCCGGAGGAACTGCTGGCCGCCGTCGCGCGCGAGCCGGGCCGGCAGCGGGACCCGTGGCCGGAGCGGGACCTGGCGGTGCTGGCCCTGGCGCTCTGTGCCGGGCTGCGCCTGTCCGAGTTGTTGGCGCTGCGGGTGTCGTCGGTGGCCGGCCGGGACGGTGAGCGGCGGGTGGACGTGGCCGGCAAGGGCGGGCGCCCGCGTACGGTGCCGATCGAGGCCGGGGTGGACCGGGTGCTCGCGGAGTATGTGGAGAGCCGGCGGCGGCGTTTCGGGGCGCGCAGCGTACGCCCGGACTCGCCGTTGCTGGTGGACCGGCGGGGTGAGCCGCTGCGCCGGGGTGGCCTGCAGTACCTGGTGGAGTCGTGCTACCGGCGGGCGGGCATCGGTGACCGGGTGCCGAAGGGGGCGCGGCTGCACGCGTTGCGGCACACGTTCGCCACCCGGTTGGCCGAGGACGGGGCGAGCGCGGCGGAGATCATGCGGTTGCTGGGGCACGCGTCGTTGGCGTCGTCGCAGACGTACATCGAGGTGACAGCGGGTCAGCAGCGCGCGGCGGTGCGGTCGAACCGGACCAATCAGGCGTTGGCGAAGCTGCTGTTCGGTGCTGAGCGGGCAGGATGGGTGGGTGCGGGTGGGTGAGGCGCGGGCGGTGGCGGTCGACTGGGTGCGGGAGCGGGCCCGCCGGGACGGCGGGATCGAGGGGGCGTTCTTCTCGGGTTCGACGGTGGGGTTGCCGGATGACGCGGTGCTGCCGGAGTCGTCGGATGTGGACGTGTTGCTGGTGCGGGACGGTCCGGGCGGGAAGCTGGGCAAGTTCCGGCATCGGGGGGTGCTGCTGGAGGTCAGTACGGTCGGCTGGGGTGAGCTGGGTTCGCCGCAGGACGTGCTGGGGTCGTGGGTGTTCGCGCCGTTCTTCCGTACCGATTCGGTGATCGTGGATCCGACGGGGCGGCTGGCGGTGCTGCGGGAGCGGGTGTCGGCGGGCTTCGCGGATCCGGTGTGGGTGCGGCGGCGGGTGGCCGGGGTGCGGCGGCGCGTCGAGGAGGGGTTGGCCCGGTTGGACGGCGACGGGCCGTTGCACGGTCAGGTGTTGGCGTGGGTGTTCCCGACGTCGGTGTTGGCGTTGCTGCCGGTGGTGGCGGGGTTGCGGGATCCGACGGTGCGGCGGCGGTACGTGCGGGCGCGGGAGGTGTTGGCCGGGTACGGGTTCGCCGACCGGTACGAGGAGTTGCTGGCGTCGTTGGACGGGGGCGGGGTGGGTGCGGGTCGGGTGCGGGAGCACCTGGCGGGGTTGGCGGGGACGTTCGACGAGGCGGCGCGGGTGGCGGCGGGTACCGGGTTCGCGTTCCGGGCGGATCTGAGTGCGGCGGGGCGGCCGGTGGTGGTGGACGGTAGCGCGGAGCTGATCGGTGCGGGCGCGCACCGGGAGGCGATGTTCTGGATCGTGGTGACGTACGCGCGGTGTCATGCGGTGTTGGCGGCGGTGGCGCCGGGGCGGGAGCGGGTGTTGCGGCCGCGGTTCGCGGCGGCGGTGGCGGATCTGGGGGTGGGGTCGGCGGTGGCGCGGCGGCGGCGGGCGGATGCGCTGCTGGGGTCGTTGCCGCGGTGGCAGGTGGTGGCGGATGCGGTGGCGCGGCGGGCTGTGGCAGGCTGAGGGCGGACGCGACTGGCGGCACGGGGATGGCAGCAACCATCGGGGAGCTCGTCGTGGGGGTCGACCGCCTGGGCCTCCGCGGGGGGTGTGGCATGTCTTCTTCGGGTACGACGGCCCGGTTGTTGCCGGGTGGGCCGGTGGCGGAGCAGGTACTGGCGGAGGTCGCGGAGGCGGTGGCCGGGTTGCGGGCGTCGGGGGTGACGCCGGCGCTGGCGACGGTGCTGGTGGGTGACGACGACGCGAGCGCCGGGTACATCCGGATCAAGCAGCGGCAGGCGGCCGAGTTGGGGTTCGCGTCGCCGCATGTGCATCTGCCGGGGTCGGCGTCGCAGGCGGATCTGCACGCGGTGCTGGAGGATTTCAACGCCGACAAGGGTGTGCACGGGGTGCTGGTGCAGTATCCGATTCCGGGGCACCTGGACTATGACCGGGCGTTGGCCGTGCTGGATCCGGACAAGGACGTCGACGGGATGCACCCGGTGAACATGGGGCGTCTGGCGTTGGGTCTGCCGGGTCCGTTGCCGTGTACGCCGGCGGGGATCGAGGCGTTGCTGGCGTTTCACGGGGTGCCGGTGTCGGGGCGTGAGGTGGTGATCCTGGGTCGGGGTGCGACGTTGGGTCGGCCGTTGGCGATGTTGTTGGCGCAGAAGCGGCCGACGGCGAACGCGGCGGTGACGGTGGTGCACACCGGGGTGGCGGACTGGCCGCGGTACACGCGGCGGGCGGAGATCCTGGTGGCGGCGGCGGGGGTGCCGGGGATCGTCCAGCCGGAGCATGTGCGTCCGGGTGCGGTGGTGGTCGGTGGTGGGGTGCGGTACGAGGGGCGGCGGTTGTTGCCGGACGTGGACGAGTCGTGTGCCGAGGTGGCGGGGGCGATCACGCCGCGGGTCGGTGGGGTGGGTCCGACGACGGTGGCGATGTTGTTCCGGAACGCGGTGCGGGCGGCGCAGCGGGCGTCCGGGTTGGGGTGAGGTGGCGGGGCCACGGGGCCGGCCCGGGTGGGTCCCGTGGTGCCGTCAGCCGAGGTCGACGATGAGGGGCCGGTGGTCGGAGATGGTCGACAGCGGGGTGTGTACGGCGGTGACGGGTGGCAGTCGGTCGAGGCCGCGGCGGTCGGCGAGGACGTGGTCGAGTTGGACGCGGGGCTGTCCGGCCGGGTAGGTGGGGCGGCGGCCGAGTGGCCGCCAGCCGGTGAGCAGGCGGGCGGCGCCGGCGGGGAGGTTGAGGTCGCCCAGGAGGATGCGTGGGGCGGGCAGGGCGCGCAGGGCGCGCACGACGCGGCGTAGTTGCAGCATGTTCCAGCCGGGGACGAAGGACAGGTGGGTGGCGGCGACGGTGAGTGGGCCGTGCGGGGTGTCGAGCACGGCGGCGAGGACGACGCGGGGTTCGTCGCGCAGCAGGACCAGTCCCCCGCGGGGGCCGGGGGCGTAGATGGGTGAGCGGACCGGGGCGGGGCGCAGTCGGGTGACCTGCCAGGTGCGGACGGGGTGGCGGCTGACCAGGCCGACGCCGTAGAGGGGTTCGCCGTGTCCGTCGTCGTCGTGGGTGAGGGGGCGGAATCGTTCGCCGGGGGTGCCGACGACGGCGGCGGCGAAGCGGTGTTCGGGGGCGTCGAGGGCGCGGGCGGCGATGGCGGTGAGGTCGAGGTTGCCGCTGCGGGACTGGTCCCGGTCGACTTCCTGCAGGGCGAGGACGTCGGCGTCGAGGGTGGTGACGGCGGCGGCGAGCCGGTCGGGGTCGACGAGCCCGTCGGTGAGGGAGCGGCCGTGCAGCAGGTTGAAGGTGGCCAGGCGCACCTGGACACCCTACGTCGCTGTGGCAGGCTTGCCGGGTGCTGAAGGCGCTGGTCTGTTCGATGCTGGTGTTCGTGGCGGTGGCGTGGCTGGGCCTGTGGTTGCGGCGTCGGCGCCGCTGGTGAGTGGGGTCGCCGTCCTGGTGGGGGGCGGTGAGGCTGGCCACAGGGCGGCTCGGTGGGCCGGTGTGGGTGGGCAGAATGGCGGCCCGTGGATCCTCTGTCGTTGAGCACCCTGTTGACCGCGGCCGCCCTGGCGGGCTGGGTGGATGCCGTGGTCGGTGGTGGCGGGTTGTTGTTGCTGCCGGCGTTGCTGGTGGCCGCGCCGGGGGTGCCGGTGGCCACGGCGTTGGGCACGAACAAGTTGGCGGCGATCTTCGGTACGTCCACGGCGGCGGTGACGTATGCGCGGCGTACGAAGCTGGACTGGGCGGTGGCCGGGCCGTCGGCGGGGTTGGCGGTGCTGACGGCGGGGTTGGGTGCGGCGTTGGCGGGGGCGGTTCCGGCGGGTGCGTACCGGCCGGTGGTGCTGGTGGTGTTGCTGTCGGTGGCGGTGTTCGTGTTGACCCGGCCGCGGTTGGGGGTGGTGTCGCGGCCGCACCGGCGTACCGCGGCGCGGGTGGGCGTGGCGGTGGCGGTGGCGGGGTTGGGTATCGCCCTGTACGACGGGTTGATCGGTCCGGGCACCGGCACGTTCCTGGTGTTGGCGTTCACCGCGCTGGTGGGGGCGGATTTCGTGCACGCCTCGGCGATGGCGAAGGTGGTCAACGCGGGTACGAACCTGGGTGCGCTGGTGGTGTTCGCGGCGACGGGGCACGTGTGGTGGCTGTTGGGGGCGGCGATGGCGGTGTGCAACGTGGCGGGGGCGGCGGTGGGCGCGCGGATGGCGTTGCGGCGGGGTTCGGGTTTCGTGCGGGTGGTGCTGCTGGTGGTGGTGGCGGCGCTGGTGGCCAAGTTGGGCTACGACCAGTGGTTGGCGGGCTGACGGTGGGCCGACGGCCGGCTGTGTGATCATCAGCGGGTGCCCGTACGCGCCGAACACGACCGGTCGGTCCTGGCTGGGCTGCTGAGCCGGGATCCGGTGCTGCACGCCTACCAGCTCGGGGATCTGGACGACTTCTTCTGGCCGTTCACGTCGTGGTTCCGCCGCGGCGATGAGGTGGCGCTGCTCTATCACGGCGTTGACCTGCCGACCCTGCTGGCGTTTGCGGCGCCGGAGCGTACCGGGGAGTTGGCGGAGTTGGTGACGGAGTTGGCGCCGGTGTTGCCGGCTCGGCTGTGGGCGCACCTGTCCCCCGGGTTGGACGCCACGGTGGCGCGCTGGTACGAGCTGTCCGACGCCGCCGCGCATCACCGGATGGCGTTGACCGATCCGGCCCGGCTGGCCCGGACCGGCCCGCTCGGGCGGCGGCTGGATCGCGGCGATCTGCCGGCGTTGCGCCATCTCTACGCCACCGCGTACCCGGGTAACTGGTTCGACCCGCGGATGTTGGACACCGGTCAGTACGTGGGCGTCGAGGACGGCGGTGAGTTGATGGCCGTGGCCGGGGTGCACGTGTGGTCGCCGACCTGGCGGGTGGCCGCGCTGGGCAACGTCACCACCCATCCGCGGCTGCGCGGGCGGGGTCTGGCCGCCGGCGTGGTGGCCGCGTTGTGTGCCCGGCTGGCGGACACGGTCGACCATGTCACCCTCAACGTGCGGGCCGACAACACCGCGGCGGTGCGGCTCTACGAGCGGCTGGGTTTCACCCGGGTCGCCGAGTTCACCGAGTGCGGGCTGCGTCGCCGGCCGTGACGGCCTGATCGCTCAGTCTGTCTTGTCCAGCCGCCACGCCGGGTCAACAACCCGACCGTGAGCTGCGCTGATGTCGGACCGGCCGGGGCCGGCCGGGCCCTTAGCGTCAGCCTCCGAGGCCGCGCCCGGGGCGGGCGCGGCGGAGCTGGAGGAGACACGATGGGTTTCACAGCAGTGCCCCGAGGGCGACGAAGGGCGGTGACCGTGGCCGCCGCCGTGACCGCGCTGACGACGGCGGTGGCGGCGCCCGCGTGGGCCGCGCCGGGCGTCGACCCGGCCACGGTGGACCGGTCCGCGGACCCGGGCACCACGATCGCGATCAGCAAGGTGGTCTCGACGCCGCCGATCCCGCCGAAGCCGGACGTGGTGCTGTTGGTCGACACGACCGGCAGCATGGGTCCGGCCATCGCCAACGTCCGCACCAACCTGCAACAGGTGATCAACAATGTGCGTGGGGCGCAGCCCAGCGCCGAGTTCGCGGTCGCCTCGTACCGGGACGAGGGTGACGGGTCGGAGCTGTTCCGGGTCCGGCAGGACCTCACCGGCGACGCGACCGCGTTGCAGAACGCGGTCGACGGGCTGGACGCCGCCGGGGGTGGCGACACCCCGGAGGCCTGGGTGAACGCCCTGTTCCAGGTCTCCGACGGCGCGATCACCTACCGGTCCGGCAGCAGCCGCCTGGTGGTGCTGGTCGGTGACGCCCCCAGCCACGACCCGAGCGCGGGGCACACCCTGGCGCAGGCCAGCGCCGCGCTGCTGGCCGACGAGGCGCGGGTCCTCGCGGTCGACGTCAGCGGCGGCGGCGGTGGCCTGGACGCGTCCGGCCAGGCCACCGACGTGGTCGCCGCCACCGGCGGTCAGGTGGTCGGCAGCGCCCCGGACACGGTCACCGCGGCGATCCTGTCCGGGTTGCGGGACCTCGACGTCACGGTCACCCCGCAGGTGGTCTGCGACGCCGGGTTGTCGGTGAGTTTCGACGCGGCGTCGAGGACCCAGCAAAGCGGCACGGACGTGCCGTTCGCCGAGACGATCACCGTGGCCGGGGACGCCCCGCAGGGCGCCACCCTGCACTGCACGGTCGACTTCCTGCTCAACGGCCTGTCCGGCGGGGCCGCGTTCGTCGAGCAGATTAGCGTGACGGTCAACGACGTCACCCCGCCGACCGTGGTCGTCGACGACCGGACGGTGGAGGCGACCAGCCCGGCCGGCGCGGTGATCGCCTACCCGGCCAGCGCGACCGACAACGTCGACGGTCCGCTCACCCCGACCTGCGCGCCGCCGCCCGGCAGCACCTTCCCGCTGGGCGCCACCACGGTCACCTGCACCGCCACCGACGCCGCCGGCAACACCGGCAGTGACACCGCGGTGATGCGGGTGGTCGACACCACCGCGCCGAGCACGGCGTGCGTGCCGACGAACAACCCCAGTGGCGACAACGAGCCCGGCTCGTACAACCCGGACGGCTTCTACCAGCTCACCGCCACGGACGTCGTCGACACCCGGGTGGACGTGTTCATCGGTGACGCCGCGGACCCGTCGGTGCGGTTCGGGCCGTTCCCGGCCGGCACGAAGATCAAGCTGGTGCAGGCGCCGGGTGCGCAGTCGCGGGTCAAGGACGGCACCGGCGACATCGACTACAAGGTGACGTTGCGCGGCGACGCGGTGATCACCGCCGTGGACGACTTCGGTAACGCCTCGACGGCGATCTGCCTGGTGGCTCCGCCGCCGAAGTGAGGTTTGCGCGCTGACGCGGGGGTGGCCGGCGGCGCCGGTCACCCCCGCCCGCGTGTCACAGGTTGCGGCTGGGCGAGTGGAACCGGCCGGCGCGGATCTCGCGCAGCGCCCGGCGGCGGGTGTCGCCGCGCAGGGTGTCGACGTAGAGGCGGCCGTGCAGGTGGTCGGTCTCGTGCTGCAGGGCGCGGGCCAGGAATCCCCGGCCGGAGATGGTCAGCGGTTCGCCGTGCTGGTCGAAGCCGTGCGCGGTGGCCTGCAGGGCGCGGGGTGTCGGGAAGTACAGGCCGGGGATGGACAGGCAGCCCTCGTCGTCGTCCTGGCGTTCCTCGGACAGCTCCAGCGTCGGGTTGATCATGTGGCCGCGGTGGCCGTCGGCGTCGTAGACGAACACCTGGGCGTTGACCCCGATCTGCGGGGCGGCCACTCCGGCGCGGCCGGGCGCGCCGAGCAGGGTGTCCATCAGGTCCTGCACCAGGGCGCGCAGGTCGGCGTCGAAGCTGGTCACCGGCTCGCTGGGGGTACGCAGCACGGGGTCGCCGATGATCCGGATCGGGCGCATAGTCATGCCCGGAAGGCTATCCGTCCGTTACCCGGGGCGGGGTGTGCACCCGTGGGTCAGCCGGCGTGGCGCTGTCCGATCAGCGTCTGTACGCCGTCGAGGAGGCGGGCCAGCCCGAACTCGAAGGCCCGCTGCGGGTCGGCGGCGGCCTGGTACTCCTCGCCGGCGGCGGTCCCGACGCGGGCGGCCAGGGGGAATCGCCGCGCGTCGAGGGCCCGCTCCAGGTAGGGGGCGTGGGCGTGCCACCACTGCTGGTCGGTCAGGCCGGTGCGCTGGGCGGCCTGGGCCATTTCGACGGCGGCGCGCACCGCGCCATGCACGTAGTTGTCGACGAGGGTGACCACGGCGTCCATCTCGAGGTCGGTCAGGCCGATGCCGTCGACGGCGCGCAGTTCGTACTCGTACTTGGCGATGAGGTTCGGGCCCAGCGGGGGGCGGGTGGTGGCGACCTGCAGCAGCCACGGGTGGCGCAGGTACAGCGCCCGGTTCTCCCGGGCGACCCGTTCGAGGCGGCCGCGCCAGCCGCCGGGCACGTCGTCGGGGCGGGCGGTCTCGCCGTAGACGGTGTCGAGCATGAGGTCGAGCAGTTCGCTCTTGCCGGGCACGTGGGTGTAGAGGCTCATGGTGCCGGCGCCGAGGCGTTCGGCGACGCGGCGCATGGACAGCGCGGTCAGGCCCTCGGCGTCGGCCAGTTCGATGGCGGTGTGCACGATCCGGCCGACGGACAGGTCGCCGCCCTTGCGGCTGGGCTTGTCGCGGGTCCGCCAGAGCAGGGCGAGGCTGCGGGCGGGGTCGCCGGTGCCGCTGTACTCCGTGGTCACGCGCCCGACTGTACCGAGCGGGTTGCCGTATGATGTACGGTAGCTTGCCGTACGGCGTACGGCATGTCGTACCACCCCGAGGGAGACGCGAGATGCGACCGGACCCACCGGCGATCGAGACCCACGACCTGCGCAAGCGCTACCGCGGCCGGGCCGCCCTGGACGGGATCGACCTGAGCGTGCCGCCCGGCACGGTCTGCGCCGTGCTCGGCCCCAACGGGGCCGGCAAGACCACCCTGGTGCGGGTGCTGACCACCCTGCTGCGACCCGACGGCGGCACGGCCCGGGTCGCCGGCTTCGACGTGCGCCGGCGGGCCGACCGGGTACGCGCCCACATCGGCCTGGTCGGCCAGCACGCCGCCGTCGACGAGATCCTCGGCGGCCGACAGAACCTGATCCTCTTCGGTCGCCTGCACCACCTCTGCCCCGGCCGGGCCGCCGCCCGCGCCGACGAGCTGCTGCACCGCTTCGGCCTCACCGAGGTCGCCGACCGGCCGGTGGGCACCTGGTCCGGCGGCACTCGGCGCCGGCTGGACCTGGCCGCCGCGCTGATCGTCGACCCGCCGGTGCTGTTCCTCGACGAACCGACCACCGGGCTCGACCCGCGCGCCCGCACCGCCGTGTGGGACGCGGTCCGCGACCTGGTCGCCGGTGGCACCACCGTGCTGCTGACCACCCAGTACCTGGAGGAGGCCGACCGGCTCGCCGACACCGTGCGGGTCCTCGACCAGGGGCGCGTCGTCGCCGCCGGCTCCCCCGAAGCGCTCAAGTCCACCCTCGGCGGCGACCGGGTCGACGTGCTGCTGCACGACGCCGGCGACCTGCCGGCCGCCGTGGCGGCGGTCACCACCGCCACCGGCGCCCTCCCGGCCACCGACCCAGCGGCGTTGCGGCTGTCCGTACCGGTCACCGACCGGGTCGCGGCGCTCACCGCCGTGCTGCGCGAACTCGACACCGCCGGCCTGTCCGTCGGCGACGTCGCCGTCCGCCGCCCCACCCTCGACGAGGTCTTCCTGCGGCTCACCGGCGCCGGTCAGGAGGTGGCGGCGTGACCAGCCTGCCGGTGCGCCGCGCCCGCTGGGCGTTCACCGACACCGCCACCCTCGCCGGCCGGGCCCTGGCCCACTGGGCCCGCCGCCCCGGTGACCTGCTGGTCGTGCTGCTCTTCCCGGTCCTGCTGGTGCTGATGTTCGGTTACCTGTTCGGCGGGGCGATGGCCGTGCCCGACGGCGCCGACTACCGGGAGTTCCTGCTGCCCGGCATGGTCGCCATGACCATGCTCTTCGGGGTGGAGACCACCTACACGGCGGTGGCCACCGACACCGCCCGGGGCGTCACCGACCGGCTCCGCGCGCTGCCGATGGCCCGCGCCGCCGTGGTGACCGGGCGGGCCCTGGCCGACCTGCTGCACGGCGCCCTGGCGCTGGCGGTCGTGCTCGGCTGCGGCGTGCTGATCGGCTGGCAGCCGCGGCGCGGGCCGGCCCTGGCCGTGGCGGCGGTCGGGCTGCTCCTGCTGCTGCGCTTCGCGATGATCTGGTTGGGGGTGTACCTGGCGCTGCTGCTGCGCCGCCCCGAGGCGGTGACCGCGTTGCAGACCCTGGTCTGGCCGCTCGGCTTCGCCTCCAACACGTTCGTGGCGCCGGCCACCATGCCGGACTGGCTGGCCACGATCGCCGCCTGGAACCCGCTGTCGGCCACCGTCGGCGCCTGCCGGGAGCTGTTCGGCAACCCCGGCTGGGACGCCACCTCCTGGCCCGCCCAGCACAGCGTGTCCCTCGCGGTGGCCTGGCCGCTGCTGCTCGTCGCGGTGTTCCTGCCGCTGGCGGTACGCCGCTGGCGGCGGCTCAGCCGCTGACGCCACCCCTGTCCGGCGGGCGGCGGTCTTCCGGCGGCGGCGCGGCCGGCGCCAGGCCGGTGTCGGTGATCCGGTCGCGCAGCGGGCGGCGGCGCAGCGCGGCGAGCACCGCGTACAGCTCGTCGGCCAGGGGTACGGGCACTTCGGCGTCGAGCTGGCGCATGGCGGTGGTGGTGGCCGCCCATTCGGCCTCGATGACGGGTCGCAGCGCGTGGGCGCGCGGGGTGAGGGTGACGATGCGCTGTCGGGCGTCCGCGCCGGGGGCGAGGGTGACCAGGCCGGCGCGGCTCATCTGGGCGACGGTCTGGCTGGCCGCCGAGTGGGTGACCCCGACCCGGGCGGCCAGGTCGCGGATGGGCAGCGGACCGTCGGTGAGCAGCACCCGCACCAGCGGCGAGAAGCGGGGCCGGTAGTCGGCGAGGTCCAGGCCGGCGTAGACGGCGGCGACGTCGGCGTCGAGCAGTTCCAGGACGTGGCGCAGCAGGGTGCCCAGCGCCTCGCGGTCGGGTGCGGCGGTCACCCTGCTAATGTAACAGCGCTGTTGCATCTGGGGTGTGGGAGGGAATGCGCGTGTATCCACCGATCGAGCCGTACGCCCACGGCCTGCTCGACGTCGGCGACGGGCAGCGGATCCACTGGGAGACCTGCGGCAACCCCGACGGGCGACCCGCCCTGGTGGTGCACGGTGGCCCCGGCTCCGGCGCCACCGCCTTCTGGCGCCGGCTGTTCGACCCGGCCGCCTACCGGATCATCCTGTTCGACCAGCGCGGCTGCGGACGCAGCACCCCGCACGCCAGCGACCCGGCGGTGGACCTGTCGGTCAACACCACCGCCCACCTGCTGGCCGACATGGAACGGCTGCGCGCGCACCTCGGCGTGGACCGGTGGCTGCTCTGCGGCGCCTCGTGGGGGTCCTCGCTGTCCCTGGCGTACGCCCAGCGCCACCCGCAGCGGGTCACCGCGCTGGTGCTGTTCAGCGTGGTCGCCAACACCCGCCGCGAGATCGACTGGGTGACCCGGGACATGGGTCGGATCTTCCCGCAGGAGTGGGCCCGCTTCCGCGACGGCGTACCCGCGGCCGACCGCGACGGTGACCTGCCCACCGCGTACGCCCGGCTGGTCAACGACCCGGACCCCGCCGTGCGGGAACGGGCCGAGATCAGCTGGTGCGACTGGGAGGACGTGCACGTCTCCCTGGCCGGCGGGTTCAAGGCCGACTCCCGCTACGCCGACCCGGTGTTCCGCGCGGCGTTCGTACGGATCGTCACCCACTACTGGAGCAACCTGGGCTTCATGCCCGACGGGCAACTGCTGCGCGACGCGGGTCTGCTCGCCGGTATCCCGGGGGTGCTGGTGCAGGGCCGACTGGACGTCAGTGGCCCGCCGGACATCGCCTGGCAGCTCACCCAGGGCTGGCCGGACGCCCGCCTGGAGATCGTCGAGTCCGGCGGGCACGGCAGCGGCCACGGCGTGGGCGAGCGGGTCGTCGCCGCGCTGGACGCCTTTGCCCGCGCCTGACCGACCGTCCTCACCCACCTCGCCGGGGCCGGGCCGGCCCGCCGGTGCCGGTGTCGCGCCTGCTCAGCGGCCGACGGCACCGGCGCGATCGGGCGGCTCCGCCGGCACGGCGCAGGGCGCGGGGATGGACTTCGGTGGTGGTTGCCATGGCGATGGTGACGCCGGGATCAGCGGTGCCGGGATCAGCGGTGCCGGGTGCCGCCGTCGACATGGACCGTCTCGCCCGTCACCCATCCCGCACCCAGCAGCCACAGGGCGGTGTCGGCGACGTCCCCGAGCGTGCCGACCCTGCCGGTGAGCGAGGCCGCCGCGGCACTGTCGTACAGGGCGCGGCGACGCTCGTTCGGAAGCCCGTCCCAGGCGCCCGAGTCGGTGAGGCCGGGGGCGACGGCGTTGACCCGCAGCGGCGCGAGCTCGACGGCCAGGTGGGTGACCAGCGCGGCCAGGGCGGCGTTCGCAGTGCCTTTGACGACGGTGCCGGGCTTGGGCCGCCAGCCCACCACACCGGAGAAGAACAGGAACGATCCGCCGGCGGCCATCCGTGGGGCGAAGTGCTTGGCCAGCAGCAGCGGGCCGACGACCTTGGCGGAGAACGCGGCCCGGATCTTGTCGTGTTCCAGCTCGGGCACCGGCACGTCGTGGTGGGCCGACGCGGTGCAGATCACGTGGTCGACGGCGCCGAGCGACTGCGCGGCCCGCGCGATGGTGCTCTCGTCGGTGACGTCGATCCGGACCTCGGGGCCGGACCGGGTGGCGACGACGACGTCCGCGCCGGCCCGCGCGGTGCGCCGGACGAGCTCAGCGCCGATACCGCGGGCCCCACCGACGACCAGGATCCGCTTGCCTGTCAGGTTTTCGCTCATGACGCGACGGTATACATTTGCTACCGGTATCTTCAACGCTACCGGGAGGACCCCATGGGCACGGCCTACAACGTGATGGCGGCGAGCTGCCCGAGTCGCACCGTGCTGCACCGCATCGGGGCGCGGTGGACGGTGTTCGCCGTCAACGCGCTGGAGCACGGACCGCTGCGGTTCACCGAGCTCAAGGCGCACATCCGCGGGATCACCCCGAAGGCGCTCACCGAGACGCTGCGCGCCATGGAGGCTGACGGCCTGCTCACCCGCACCGACCTGGGGGGCAACCCGCCGCACGTCGAATACGCCCTGACCGAGCTCGGTCGTTCCCTGCTGGTTCCGTTGCGTGCCGTACGACAGTGGGCCGAGGCGCACGTCCCGCAGATCCTCGCTGCCCGCGAACGAGCCGGCGTCAAGGAGTCCTCAGGCTGACCCGGCCGGTCGCGACGGCCGACCCTGAGCGGTGCCGGCCTCTCGCCGCGACGGGAGGCCGCCGGGTCAGCCGGCGGCGAGCAGGGCGCGCACCGGGGCGGCCTTCGCGGCCGCCTCGGCGACCTCGGCCGCCGGGTCGCTGCCCCAGGTGATGCCGCCGCCGGCCCACAGGTGCAGCCGCTCGGCGTCGGCGGCCGCGGTGCGGATGGTCAGCCCCAGGTCGACCCGGCCGGGCCCGACCCAGCCGAGCGCGCCCATCCCGGCGCCGCGACCGACCGGCTCGAGGTCGGCGATCTGGGCCAGCGCGGCGAGCTTCGGCGCGCCGGTGACCGACCCGCCGGGGCAGACCGCGCGCAGCAGCGCCGCCAGGCCCAGCCCGCCGGCGGGCGCCGCGGAGACCGTCGACTCGGCCTGCCACAGGTCGCACCAGCGGCGTACGGCGAACAGCTCGTCCACGCGCACCGTGCCGGTGCGCGCCACCCGGGCCAGGTCGTTGCGCTCCAGGTCGACGATCATCACGTGTTCGGCGCGTTCCTTGGCGGAGGCGAGCAGTTCC
Organism: Micromonospora sp. NPDC050495; assembly: GCF_040655175.1. Lineage (NCBI taxonomy): Bacteria > Bacillati > Actinomycetota > Actinomycetes > Micromonosporales > Micromonosporaceae > Micromonospora > Micromonospora sp. NPDC050495. The sequence continues at coordinate 109,947 of NZ_JBFAJK010000014.1, forward strand.
CGGCGTCCCGCCTCGGTGGCCGGCCGGGTGCCCTTGATCGGGCGGGTGACCAGGCGGCCGTCCTCGACGGCGATCAGCGTCTCCGGGGAGGCGCAGCCGAGCGCCCAGCCCGGGCCGGACAGGGCGCCGCCGTAGCGGGCGCCGGGCAGGGCGGCCAGCCGGGACAGCGCGGGCAGCGGGTCGCCGGTGTACGCGGCGGCGGCGTGGCCGACGAGGTTGACCTGGTAGACGTCGCCGCGGCCGATGGCGGCGCGCACCGCCGTGACGGCGGCGGCGTGCTCGCCCGGGGTCCAGCTGTCCCGCCAGGGCCCCAGCCGCCAGTCGGTGGGTCCGGCGGCGGGCGGCTGTGCGGGCCGGTCGGTGTGGCCGTGCACGACGACCACCAGGTCCGGCAGGGCCGGCGCCGGGGTGGGCGCGCCGGTGGGGCCGCCGACGGCGTACGCCCCGGCGGCGGCGGACAGGTACAGCGCCGCCCCGCACACCCCGTCCGGGTCGTGGCGGGCCGGGCGGGCCAGGTCGCGCAGGTCGACGCCGTGGGCGGCGAGGAAGTCCTCGGCCAGCGCGGTGGGGTCGCCGCCGTCGGTGAGCCGCCATTCCAGGCGGGCGCGTTCGACCAGCCGGGCGCGGCACCCGGCGGGCGCGGCGGGCAGATCGACAACCGTGTGTGGGAGCGCTTCCACGCCGTCCGGTCCGTTCCGGGTCATCCGTTCAGCCCATTCTGGATGAACAAGACGCAACCTTGCTCGATGGCGCGCACTTTTGCTTGGTACTGTGCGTCACTGGTCATGTGAACCATGACACAGTGCCCCCACAGTCCGGAGAACCCGATGTGTCAGCACCAACCCACCTGCCCCTCCGCCGAGGCGACCGACCGGGAAGCCGCCCGGGTCATCGCCTGCTTCCGTGAGCAGGGCTGGAGCCTGCTCTGTAACGGGGTGATCGTCTTCGAGGACACCGGTGAGCTGCTCCCCGACGGCAGCAGCATCGCCCCGCACCGCGGCCCCGCCCGACACGCCCTCGTCGCCTGACCTCATCACGCTGCGTCACCGCAGCGTGCCCCGTCGACCCAGGCCAGCCCGCCGCCGCCGGGCCTCCTGCGCAGGTCGACGCCCCGCCGGGGCGGCCACAGCGACCGCCCCGGCTGACTCCGATCAGTCCTCGAACGCCTCCGGCGCCGGGCACGAACAGACCAGGTTCCGGTCACCGTAGGCCCCGTCGACGCGCCGCACCGGCGGCCAGTACTTCCCGGCCCGGTCGACGCCGGCCGGGTAGGCCCCCACCGACCGCGGGTACGGGTGCGGCCACTCGTCGCCGGACACCATCGCCGCGGTGTGCGGGGCGTTGGCCAGGGGGTTGTCCCCGGCCGGCCACTGCCCCGACCCGACGTTGTCGATCTCGGCCCGGATGGCGATCATCGCGTCGCAGAACCGGTCCAGCTCGGCCAGGTCCTCGCTCTCGGTCGGCTCCACCATCAGCGTCCCCGCCACCGGGAACGACATCGTCGGGGCGTGGAAGCCGTAGTCGATCAGCCGCTTGGCCACGTCGTCGACGCTCACCCCGGTCGCCCGGGTCAGCGGCCGCAGGTCCAGGATGCACTCGTGCGCCACCAGGCCCTTGTTGCCGGCGTACAGCACCGGGAAGTGGTTACGCAGCCGCGCCGCCACGTAGTTGGCCGCCAGCACCGCCACCCCGGTCGCCCGGGTCAGCCCCTCGGCGCCCATCATCCGCAGGTACGCCCACGGGATCGGCAGGATGCCCGCCGACCCGTAGCGGGCCGCCGAGATGGCCGGCCGGCCCTCGGCGCGCTCCCCGACCGGGTCACCGGGCAGGAACGGCGCCAGGTGCGCGCGCACCGCCACCGGCCCCACCCCCGGGCCGCCGCCGCCGTGCGGGATGCAGAACGTCTTGTGCAGGTTCAGGTGCGACACGTCCGCACCGAACCGGCCCGGCTTGGCGAACCCGACCAGAGCGTTGAGGTTCGCCCCGTCGACGTAGACCTGACCGCCGGCGTCGTGCACCTTCGCGCACAGCTGCGCGATGCCCGTCTCGTACACGCCGTGCGTCGACGGGTACGTCACCATGATCGCGGCGAGCGCGTCCCGGTGCTTGTCGATCTTCGCGTCGAGGTCGACCAGGTCGACGTTGCCGTCGGCGTCGCAGCCGACCACCACCACCCGCATGCCGGCCATCGCGGCGGAGGCGGCGTTGGTGCCGTGCGCCGACGACGGGATCAGGCACACGTCCCGGTGCCCCTGCCCCCGGGAGCGGTGGTAGGCGCGGATGGCCAGCAGCCCGGCCAGCTCGCCCTGCGAGCCCGCGTTGGGCTGCACGCTGACCGCGTCGTAGCCGGTCACCTCCGCCAGCCAGCCCTCCAACTGGGCGATCAGCTCCCGGTACCCGGCGGTCTGCTCCGCCGGGGCGAACGGGTGCAGGTGCGCGAACTCGGGCCAGGTGATCGCCTCCATCTCGGTGGTGGCGTTCAGCTTCATCGTGCACGACCCGAGCGGGATCATGCCGCGGTCCAGGGCGTAGTCGAAGTCGGCCAGCCGGCGCAGGTAGCGCAGCATCGCCGTCTCGGAGTGGTGGGTGCGGAACACCGGGTGGGTGAGGAAGTCCGAGGTGCGGGCCAGCCCGGCCGGCAGCGCCGCGTCCACCTCGCCGGTCACCGGCGCCACCCCGAAGGCCGCCCACACCGCCGCCAGGTGCGCCGCGGTGGTGGTCTCGTCGCAGGAGACGCCCACCCGGTCGGCGTCGACCAGCCGCAGGTTCACGTTGCGGGCGGCGGCCGCGGCGACCACCTCGGCCGCCCGCCCCGGCACGCTCGCCGTGACGGTGTCGAAGAACGCGACGTCCGCGACCTGCACGCCGCCGGCGCGCAGCCCGGCCGCGAGCCGCGCCGCCGCCTCATGGGTACGCCGGGCGATCTCCCGCAGCCCGTCCGGGCCGTGGTAGACGGCGTACATGCCGGCCATCACCGCCAGCAGCACCTGCGCGGTGCAGATGTTGCTGGTCGCCTTCTCCCGCCGGATGTGCTGCTCACGGGTCTGCAACGCCAGCCGGTACGCCGGGTTGCCGTCGGCGTCCTTGGACACCCCGACCAACCGGCCCGGCAGCATCCGCTCCAGACCCGAGCGCACCGCCAGGTAGCCGGCGTGCGGCCCGCCGAAGCCCATCGGCACCCCGAACCGCTGGGTGGTACCGGCGGCGATGTCCACCCCGATCTCCCCCGGCGGGCGCAGCAGCGTCAACGCCAGCAGGTCCGCCGCGACGGTGACCAGCGCCCCCGCGCCGTGCGCGGCCCCGACCAGGCCGGCGTGGTCACGGACCGCCCCGGACGCCCCCGGATACTGCAGGTGCAGGCCGAAGAACTCGCCCGGCAGCTCGTCACGGTCGACGTCGAGCACCCGCACCTCGATGCCGAGCGGCTCGGCCCGGCCGGTGATCACCGCGAGGGTCTGCGGGAGAGTGTCCGCATCGACCACGTACACCCGGCTCTTGCTCTTCGACGCGCGGCGCGCCAGGGTCATCGCCTCGGCCGCGGCGGTGGCCTCGTCGAGCATGGAGGCGTTCGCGGTGGCCAGCCCGGTCAGGTCGGTGACCATGGTCTGGAAGTTCAGCAGCGCCTCCAGCCGCCCCTGGCTGATCTCCGGCTGGTACGGCGTGTACGCGGTGTACCAGGCCGGGTTCTCCAGCACGTTGCGGCGGATCACCGCCGGGGTGTGGGTGCCGTGGTAGCCCAGCCCGATCATGGAAACGGCGACGGTGTTGCGGGCGGCGAGGGCGCGCAGCTCCGCGAGGGCCTCCCGCTCACCGGCCGGGGCCGGCAGGTCCAGGGTGCCGTGCCAGCGGATCACCTCGGGAATGGCGGCGTCCATCAGCTCGTCGATGGAGCTGTAGCCGACGGTCTCCAGCATCCGGCGCTCGTCGCCCGGGTCGGGACCGATGTGCCGGTCGGCGAACTGCTCTGCGGTCATGCGCTGCGCTCCTTGTGGGGGCGAGGTCGACGGGTCGGCCTCCCCCTGAGTCGCGCTGACGCGCTCCACAGTGCCTGCCCAACGCGGTCCTTTTGCCTGAGAGGTTCCGGGGAGAATCTGCCCCTTCGGCGCCGTCCGGGTGGTTCCCGGGCGGTCTCTCCCGCGTGGGTGGTACCGGCATGGTCAACGCTACCAGCGACCGTGTTTCCGGCTGATGTCCTACCCCGCCGGCGCGCGCCCACACCAGGCCGAGGCCGAACCGGCGGGTCGCCCGGGTGCTCCGCGACGCCCGCCGGGGGCCTGCGCCGCGCCGAACCGGCGGGTCGCCCCGGGCGCTCCTCGGGGCGGCCCCCTACACCGCTGCGGGCTGCCCGGCGGTGGGCGCGAGGCCGGCGCCGGCCGGCCTCGGCCGCGGCGTCGGGCCGGCGACCCGGTCGGCCAGGGCGGTCAGGGTGGCGCCCAGCGGCGCGTCGAGGGCGACGGCGGCGTACCCGTCGCCGCGGGTGGGTCCCTGGTTGACGATGGCCACCGGGATGCCGTGCTTCGCCGCGCGGATGACGAACCGCCGGCCCGACATGACCGTCAGGGACGAGCCGAGCACCAGCAGCGCACGGGCCCGTTCGACGCGGGTGAAACACTCGGCGACCCGGGGCGCGGGCACCGTCTCGCCGAAGAACACCACGTCGGGTTTGAGCATGCCGGCGCCGCAGATGCCGCAGTCCACGGTGCGGAACCCGGCCACCGCCTCGTCGGGCAGGTCGACGTCACCGTCGGGGTTGACGTGGGCGACGTGCGCGTCGAAGCCCGGGTTGGCCTCGCGCAGCCGCCGGTCCAGCTCGTCGCGGGAGGTCAGGTTGCCGCAGTCCAGGCAGGTCACCTCGTCGAGGCGGCCGTGCAGCTCGACCACACCGGTGGCGCCGGCGGCGGTGTGCAGGCCGTCGACGTTCTGGGTGATGACCCCGGCGAGCAGGCCGGCGGCCTGCAACCGGGCCACCGCGTGGTGTCCCGCGTTGGGCGCCGCCCGGGCGATCATCCGCCAGCCCAGGTGACTGCGCGCCCAGTACCGCCGCCGGGCCTGCGGGTCACGGGTGAACGCCTGGTAGGTCATCGGGGTGTGCCGGCGGGCCGCGCCGCTGGGCCCCCGGTAGTCGGGGATGCCGGACTCGGTGGACAGGCCGGCGCCGCTGAGCACCACGACGTCCCCGGCGGCCACCAGCCGGGTCAGCGCGTCGAACGTCTCGGTCACCGGTCCATGCTGCCTCGCCGGTCGCCTCGGCGACGACCGGGTGGCCCCGGACGCCCGCCGCCGGTGACCGCGGTCACGCCGCTGCCCCGCCCCGGGCGGTCGTTCGCGTCCAGCCGCGACGGCGCGCTCGACCTGCAGGCGGCGCGGGCGGGGCGACGGCGCGGCGCTCGATCGGCGGGCGGCAGGCGGCAGGCGGCGCGACTAGGTTGGGGGCATGCGCGTCGTTATCGCCGGAGGCCACGGCAAGATCGCCAAGCTGCTGGAGCGGGAACTCGCCGAACGGGGCGACAGCGCCGTCGGGCTGATCCGTAACCCCGAGCACGCCGCCGCGCTGCGCGCCACCGGCGCCGAACCGGTCCTCTGCGACCTGGAACACACCGACGTCGACACCGTCGCCGGGCACCTGGCCGGCGCCGACGCGGTGGTGTTCGCCGCCGGCGCCGGGCCGGGCAGCGGCGCCGCCCGCAAGGACACCGTCGACCGGGCCGCCGCGGTGCTGCTGGCCGACGCCGCGCAGCGCGCCGGGGTCCGCCGCTACCTGCTGGTCTCCTCGATGGGCGTGGACGCCCCACCGACGGCCGGCCGCGACGAGGTGTGGGCGGCGTACCTGCGGGCGAAGAAGGCCGCCGAGGTGGACGTCACCGGCCGGGACCTCGACGTGACCGTGCTGCGCCCGGGCCGGCTCACCGACGACGAGCCGACCGACCGGGTCACCCTGGCCCCGCGCGTGCCGCCCGGCCCGGTCACCCGCGCCGACGTGGCGCGGGTGCTGCTGGCGCTGCTGCACGCCCCGCACAGCGCCGGGCTGACCCTGGAACTGGTCGGCGGGCGGACCCCGATCGCCGACGCCGTCGCCGCGGCCGACCGCCCGCCGGCCGGCTGACCCGCCGACCGGAGCCGTGCCGGCCGGCGGAGCGGATTCGTCCCGGCCGGCCCGCGCGGCACTGCCCGGCGGGCCGGCCGGAACGTCAGCGCTGGTGCCGGGGCAACGCCGGCTGCCCACCGGCGACCGGCGTGGCCTCCCGGGCGAGCCGCGCCATCGTGGCGGCCAACTGCTCGCTGCCGTCGTCCAGGTGCCGCGCGGCCGCCCGCATGTGCGAGATCATCATGTCGCCGAAGATCCGCAGCGCCTCCCGGGTGGCCACCGAGTCGTCGAAGTCCGCGCCGGCGCTGCTGCGGTACTGCGCGACGGCCCGCTCGGCCTCCTGCTTCGCCTCCTCCGCCGCCGCCCGCATGTAGCTCTCGTACTGCATCTGGGCGTACTCGGCGACCCGCCGGGCGTAGTCGTGCGCCTGGGCGATGATCTGCTCGGCCTCCCGCTGCGCCGCCGACAGCAGGTTGACCTCCTTGGCCGCCGGCACCACCGCCTTCGGGTCCGTGCTCGGCAGCACCCCGTGCCGGTGCAGCTCCAGATGGTCGTTGAGCCGCTCGTTCTCCGCCCGCAGGTGCGCGATCTGCGTGGCCAGCAGATCCAACTCGTCGGCCACCTGCATCCGGAACCGGTCCACGTCGGCGTGGTCGTAGCCGCGGCGGGTGAACGCCGCGCTGTCGAACTCCCACCGCCGCACCCGGTCCGGCGTCAGGCGCACCTGCACGCCGGCGGAGAACTGGCCGCTCTCGTACCTGCTGATCGGGGTCGCGCTCACCGGACACCTCCGGAATTGTCAGGGGCGGTCGCGGTCCGCCACGCCGGCCCGTACCAGTGCTGGCCGAAGCCCTCGTGATGCACCTGGTCGGCGTGGTAGCCGGCCTGCGTCAACGCCGTCACCGAGTGGCTCACCATCTCGTCGGAACCACACACGTACACGTGCCGGGAACGCCAGTCCCCGTCGGCGAGCGCCCGGTCCGCCACGTGCACCAACTCACCCGGGCGCCGCGGATCCGACCCCACCACGTGGGTCACCGTCAACCACGGGTACGACGCGGCCAACTTGTCGATCGCGTCGTTGTCGTAGAACTCCATCCGGGACCGGGCCCCCACATACAGGTCCACCCGGCGCCCCGGCGCCTCCGCGGCGACCTGCTCCACGAGGGACTTCACCGGCGCCCAGCCGGTGCCACCGGCCAACAGCAGCAGATCCGCCGACCCGGCCGACCACAACGTCAACCGGTCCCCCACCGGCGCCGCCAGGTGGATCTGGTCACCCACCGCGCACCCGTACACCAGCCGCGACGACACCACACCACCGGGCGCGGCCCGTACGTGCAGCTCCAAGGTGCCGTCCTGACGGGGCGCGTTCGCCGGCGAGTAGTACCGCCAGGTCCGCACCGCCGGGTGCGACACCCCGATCGACTGGCCCGGGGTGAACGGCAGCAGGTACTGCGGGCGCACCGTCAGCACCGCCACGTCGAACGTGCGCCGCTCGTGGGCGAGGATCTCCGCCACCCACCACGGCGGCGCCTCCGCCTCCGCCGCCTGCGCCGACTCGATCATCACCTTCGACACCAGCCCGTACGCCGCCGCCCAGTCCGCCGCCAGCTCGTCGGTCCACACCTCCCCCAGGAAGTGCCGCAACGTGGCCAGCAGCGCCTCACCGACCGCCGGGTAGTGCTCCGGACGCACCGCGAACTTGCGGTGATCCGCGCCGAGGTCCCGCAGGAACCCGACGAGCCGGTCCACCTGATCCACGTTGGACACGATGTGCCCCAACGCGCCGACCAGGCGGTCCCGCTGCCCGGCCATGTTCGTCGGGAACATCTGCCGGGTCTCCGGATACGCCAGGAACAACGTTGAATAGAAGTAGAGCGGCACCTGGTCGCCGTGCGCGGCGACCAGGGACCAGCTCCGCTTGAGTCCTGCCGCGTCCACGCTCAGGCGGTCCTCGCCGACACGACCTGCTCCCGTACCTGACCCAGCACCGCCTGCACGTCGGCGAGGATGTCCGCGGGCACCCCCAGCTCCGTCAACGTGACGATCAGGTGCTCGCCGACCCGCGCGTAGTGCGCCGGGGTGATCCCCAACGGCTGGTGCGCCTCGGCCAGGCCACGACCGGTGTACTCGTTCGGCCCGCCCAGGATCACCGCCAGCATCAACGCCAGGTGCCGGCGCTGCTCGGGCATGTTCACGTTGGTGAAGTAGCCGGCCAGCTCCGGGTCGGCGAGCACCTTGTCGTAGAAGAGCTCCACCGCCGCCTTCACCGCCGCGGCGCCACCGATGCGCTCGTAGTGGGAGATCGGGGTGGTCTCTTCCGTCACCGTCGTCATGGTCGTTCCTCTCGGAAAAGGGGCACGCGGCCGCCGGCCGCGGAAGGGGTGTCGGCCACCGACACGCGACACACCGCGGTCCACCGGACGTGCCCGTGCGAGCGACCGTGACGGACCATAGCGTGCTCGCCCGAACGGGTCAGCCCTGCCCTATCCGATTCCCGACAACTGTCAACTACGGACAGTCAATGTCATACGCCGCGTCGGTCGCGCCCCGCGTTCACGCCACCACGCCCCGTCAATGCCCGGCCCACCACCGAAGCCGCCCGGTCCTTTTCGGACACCCGACGACGCGCCCCGGACCAGCGCCCGCACCGACGTCGCCACCTGCGCACCCGCGCCCCACCGCCGACACCACGACCACCGACCGCCAGCCGCGCCGCCCCGCGACCGCCCGACACGTCCCGTGACGAAAAAAGTGGATCGCGACCTACCCCTTTCGGCGCGTCGCGATCCACGAAACGTATGACGAACCCGTCAACCGGCCCGGCGGCGCGCCCGACGCGCCGCCAACTCGTCACCCACCTGCTCCGCCGGCTCCTCCGCCGGCGCCACCGGCTCCCGCCCACCGACCGGCTCCGCCGGCAGATGCGACAACGACCCCTGGATCTCCTTGAACGCGCCACCGATCGCGATGCCGAACACGCCCTGGCCGCCCTGCAACAGGTCGACCACCTCCTCCGGCGACCGGCACTCGTAGACCGTCGTCCCGTCGGAGATCAGCGTGATGCCCGCCAGGTCGTCCACCCCACGCGAACGCAACGCCTCGATCGCCTTGCGGATGTTCTGCAACGACACCCCGGCGTCCAACAACCGCTTCACGACCTTCAACACCACCAGGTCGCGGAACGAATACAACCGGGACGTCCCCGAGCCCGACGCGTCACGCACGCTCGGCACCACCAGCCCCGTCCGGGCCCAGTAGTCCAACTGCCGGTAGCTGATACCGACCGCGGAACACGCCGTCACACCCCGGTAACCCACCTCGCCGTCACCGGCCGGCGGGGGCGTCGCACCCGGCTGCTGCTCCGTACCCGAATCAGGATCTCGCGGCTCATGCATCCGGACAACCTCCCCGCCCGTGCGGTGCCGCGCCGTCTCCCCGTACGCGCACCCCTCGACACCGCAACCCTATAGCGGCCCCTCGGGAGTTACCACGCAGGAACGACCGCGACACGCCGCGCAGCCCTCAGGAAGATCACCAATCGCAGCCCGCCGTCACCCATCGTGACCAACGGTCGCCGCGGCACTCAGCCCGCGAAGTCCTCCGGACGCACCTGCTCCAGGAACTCCCGGAACTTCTCCACCTCGTCCTCCTGCTCGTCCGGGATGACGATCCCCGCCTCAGTGAGGACCTGCTCGGCACAACGAATCGGAGCCCCGACCCGCAACGCCAACGCGATCGAATCGCTCGGCCGCGCCGACACCCGCACCCCGTCACCGATCAACAGATCGGCGTAGAAGACGTTCTCCTTCAACTCGGTGATCTCCACCGCCCGCAACGGCGCCTGCAACGCCGCCAACACGTCCCGCAACAGATCATGCGTCAACGGCCGCGCCGGCTTGACCCCCTGCTGCTCGTACGCGATAGCCGTGGCCTCGACCGCACCGATCCAGATCGGCAGATAGCGGTCCCCCTCGACCTCCCGCAGCAGGACGATCGGCTGGTTGCTGGGCAACTCCACCCGAACTCCGACCACGCTCAGCTCGCGCACCGCCGCCTCCGTGTCGTCGTCGCCTAACGCACCGCGCCCTTCCCTGCACGGTACACGGACCGCGACACGAGAGTCCCATGCGCTACGTGCACCACGCCTCGCCGGAAGGGGTTACCCCAGCAAGCCTACGACACGCTTCCCGAACCAGATCTTTCCCGACCCCGCACACGGCAGAGGCCGGGCGCCCCCACGACACCCGACCCCACCCCACCACTCAACGACCCAACGTCGACCGCAGCCCCACCCGCACCAACGCCGCGTGCAACTGCTGCGACAACGCCACCAACTCCCGCGCCGTCTCCGCCGCCCGGGCCCGCGCCGCCGGATCACTCTGCCGCGCCAGCGGCGCCACCAACTGCGCGAACAGACCGACCTCCCGATCCGCCGCCGTCCGGTACCCGCGCAGATGCCGCGGCTGGAACCCGTACTCCGCCAACCCCGCCACCGCCCGCGCGATGATCAACGCGTCCGCGTCATACCACCCCGGCGGATCCGGCACCAACACACCGAGCCGCTCCAACTCCGCCAACGTCGACTCGTCGATCCCGCTACGGGCCACCAGATCCGCCCGCCCCAGCCGCACCTGCCCCGACTCGGCGGACTCGTCCACCTCCCGACCCGGCACCTCACCACCGGGACCCACCGCCACCAACGCCGGCCGCTGCCGACCCGGCGCCGCACCGGACTCGTCCCACTCCGCCAACTGCTCACGGATCACCCGCAACGGCAGATACTGGTCCCGCTGCGCGGTCAACACGAACCGCAACCGCGCCACATCGTCCCAGCCGTACTTCCGATACCCCGCCGGCGTCCGCTGCGGCTCCACCAGGCCCTCGGCCTCCAGAAACCGCAACTTCGAGATCGTGACGTCCGGAAACTCCGCCCGCAGCTGCGCCAACACCTCACCGATGCTCATCAGCGCAGCGGCACGCGCCGCCTCGCCGGGCGTCGAAGCCGCCGGCTCGTTCACCCCCGGCCGGCCTCCTCCGGACGCGGACCGGCGATGAACACCACCCGGAACTTGCCGATCTGCACCTCGTCACCATTGCTCAACGTGGCCGCCTCGACCCGCTCCCGGTTCACGTACGTGCCGTTCAGGCTGCCCACATCCCGCACCGTGAACGTGCCACCGTCCCGGTGGAACTCGGCGTGCCGCCGAGACACCGTCACATCGTCCAGGAAAATGTCACTGTCCGGATGCCGCCCACTCGTCGTCACATCGTGGTCCAACAGGAACCGGGCACCCGCATTCGGACCCCGGCGAACCACCAGCAGCGCCATCCCCGGCGGCAACGAACCGGACATCCGGCTCGGCACCACATCGGTGTCCGGACCCTCCAGCACTTCGTCGAGCGAACCGAGATTGAGCGTCGAAGTGACGTCGAGCGGGGGGAACTCGTCGTCTGGGCGCGTCATGGGACCACCTCACGGATCTGTTTCGGTCGGCGTCGGGTAATGGCGGGTCTGGCCGCCGGGCAGTCACACACCCGGCGGCTGGCTCCCCGTGCCCGGGAAGGCGCATTCCACGACGCTCAACTATTGGCTTCTCGGTCGACTGGGCGAGCCTAGCCAGCGCCGAAATGCAGGGCAACCGGACGCGCGGAGACAAGCCCCACCGCCCGGAACGACAACTCAGCTCTCAGTGAGCTCGCGGTACGCGCCAGCGGTCAACAGACCCTCGACCGCCGCCGGATCATCCGGAGTGATCTCCACCAGCCAACCCGCACCGTACGGATCCGTGTTGATCACCTCAGGCGTGTCGGCCAACGCCTCGTTGCGCGCCGCCACCGTCCCGCTCACCGGCGCATACAGCTCCGACACGCTCTTGGTCGACTCGATCTCACCCAGCGACTCACCCGCCGCCACCGCCGCGCCCTCGTCCGGCAACTGCACGAACACGATGTCACCCAGGGCGTCCTGCGCGAAGTGCGTGATACCGACCCGGACGGCGCCGCCGTCACCACCCGCCACCCACTCATGCTCGGCGGTGTACCGCAGATCCTCAGGAATCACCAGCTGCGTCCTTCATCCATCGGCGCACCGGGCAAACAACCGGCGCGAGCCGCGACCGGTCACGAAACCGGCCGGGCGTGTTCCAGCTTCAGCGGCGCGTGCAGCTGCGAAACCTCCACAACCTCACGATCCACAGCAGTCACGTTACCGCCGGCGTCCTGCACCGCTGCGACCACCCCGCCGGGAATGTTCAACGCCGTACGCATCGTCGCCGGATCACCGATCACCGAGATCGTGAACGGACCCCGCAACCGCCGCCCATCCACCACCAGCACACCATCGTCATCCACGAAATACGTCGACGCGATCACCCGCACCGCCGTACCGTCCGCGCCCGCGATCTGCATCGCCTCCGCGCCCGCGCCCCGCAACTCCTGCACCGCGTCCAGGATCCGCACCGACGCCACCGCCTTCTCCGGACCCTCGAACCGCACCAGCAGACCCGGCCCCACCGCCGGCAACGTACCCGCCAGAATGCCCAGCTCGTCCGCCCGCCGGGTGGCCTCCTCCAACGCCGCCTGCCGGCCCTGCTCACCCGAACGCAACTGACGCTGGCTCTCCTCCAACGCCTCGATGTCCTGCCGCAGCCGCCGCTCCCGCGAATCCAGATCCGACGAGATCCGCACCAGGTCCTCCTCCCGCGTCGCCGCGAGCGTCGGATCCGTCGACGTCGTCTTCAACTGCACCACCAGCGTGAACCCCAGCAACGCCAACAGCACCGCGATCATCGCCCCGGCCGACGTCAACCGCCGCGACACCGACGCCCGCGCCGGCTCCTCCGCCGGCGCCACCGGCTCCTGCGCGACCGCACCCGGCTCCTCCGCCGGCGCCGGCACGTCCTCCCGCTCCACCGGCTCAGCCGGCTCAGCCGGCGCCAACGGGCTCAACTCGTCCGGATCGGGCGCGTCCGGGCGCGGGTCCGGCTCACCCGCCGGACCCGACGGCCGCGCCGGCTCCGCCGGCTCCGGCCACCCCGTCCCCGTTTCCCTGTGCTCCTCGCTCATCGCCACCAACCTACGCCCGGAACAGGTGCCGGCGGATCGCCGCGACGTTTCCGAAGATGCGCACCCCGAGCACGACCACCACACCGGTGGACAACTGCCCGCCCACGCCCAACTGGTCACCCAGGTACACGATCAGACCCGCCACCAGCACGTTCGAGATGAACGACACCACGAACTGCTTGTCGTCGAAGATCCGGTCCAGCTTCGCCCGCACCCCGCCGAACACCGCGTCCAACGCCGCCACCACGGCGATCGGCAGATACGGCTGCAACGCCGCCGGCACCGTGGGGTCCAGATACACCCCGAGCACCACACCGGCGAGCAACGCCAGCACCGCGATCATCGGCCACCTCCGGAGGGGCTGGAAGAGGTCCCCGAGCCGGACGGCCCGGGACTGGTCGAACCGGCGGCACCCGAACCCGACGGCGACGGGCTCGGACTCACCGAGGGCACGGCGTAGCGTAGCCGCGGCTGCGGCGCGGCCGGCAACGTGAGGTCCTCCGCGTCCTTCACCCCGAACGACAACCCCGTCTGGCGCGCCACGTCCCGCATCAGGTCCGCCGCCCGGCTGTCGTCGAACCGGTCCCGCATCGACCCCGGACCGATCGCCGCCACCTCGTACGGACCCGTCACCGGCCGGTAATCCACCAGGATCGCCTCACCCGCCGACCGGATCGTCGTCGTCGCCGTCAACCGCTGCCCGTTGATCGCGATCGCCTCGGCACCCGCCGCCCACAACGCGTTCGCCACCTTCTGCAGGTCGGAATACAACACCCGGGGCGGGCCCGCGTTCGCCGCCGTCACCCCGTCCTCGTCGCCCGCCGCGTCGGCCAACCGCACCACCACCCCGTCGCCGCGCACCCGACCCAGCCCGGTGCCCGCCTCCAGGTTCCGCAACCGGGACGCCTGCGAACCGCTCAGCGCCGCGTCCCGCTGCCGGCCGACCTCCTCGCGCAACTGATCCGCGCGCGCGGTCAACCGGTCGGTCTCGGCCTCCCGCTGCTTGATCCCCGCGACCAACCCGGCCCGCGCCTTCGCCCGGCCCGGCTCCTCGGCCACCGTCTCCCGGTACGCCACCGCGAACAGGAAACCGATCACCAGCACCATCACCAGGCTCACCGGGCGGCCCAACACCCGGCGCAGCCGCCCGCGCGGCACCTCCCGCCGCCGGGCCGCCGCGTCGGCATACCCGGGGTCGAGCGGATTGCGGAACAGCTCGGTGAGGAAGTCCGGCGCGTACACCCGCCCCGACGGGTCCCCGCCGTCCCGGACCGGTGCGCTCACGCCACCGCTCCCGCCCGCCGCGCCCGCACCAGCCGGCTGGCCTGCACCACGTACATCGCCCCGGCCACCCAGTAGAGCACCAGGCCCCACCAGGCCAGGCCCCAGCCGATCGCGCCGGCCACCGTGGCCGCACCCGGCGCCGCGTCGGCCAGCAGCAGGATCGGGAACGCGGCCAGCAGCAGGAACGTGGCCGTCTTGCCCATGTAGTGCACCGGCGGCGGCCCGTAGCCGTAGCGGCGCAGCACCCCCAACGAGACGAGCAGCAACAGCTCGCGGGCCAGCAGGGCCGCCGTGAACTGCCACGGCACCACCTCCCGCGCGGTGAACGCGAGCAGGGTGGCCAGGATGTAGAGCCGGTCGGCGAGCGGGTCGAGCAGCTCACCGAGGCGGCTCACCTGCTGCAGGCGGCGGGCGATCCAGCCGTCCACCCAGTCGCTGGTGCCGCCGATGGCCAGCACCACGATCGCGACCACGTCCGCGCGGGCGACCAGGAAGAGGTAGAGGAAGAGCGGCACGCCGGCGAGCCGGACGAAACTGATCAGGTTGGGCAGGGTGAGGACGCGGTCCCCCACGACCGCCGTCGTACCGCCCGGGTGCTCGGACGGAGCCGGCTGACGCGACACCGAACCCTCCCTTCGCAGCACGGTCCGGCGGCCGACCGTGATCGGCCGCTCCAGGCTCGTGCGCGTTGCCGGCCGGTCAGCGCCGGCGCCCTCTGCGATCCCGGGCTGGGACCTCCCCGATGCGGCCCACCATCGTGGGCCGGCCAGTTGCGCTGCCACTATATCGGGCGCTGCGGCGTGCCCCGGTCCCCTGCCGAGGGGGTCGTGGCCGTTCCGGGTGTGACGGGCCGCACCTCGCGTGGGGCGTCCTAGGATACTAGTTGAGCAGTGCGGGCGGCTGGTGCCAGGTGGGCGGGTCGCGCTCCGGGTCAGGCCGTGCGGGCGGCGGCGGTCGTCGCGTCGGCCGCCGCGGTGGCCTGCGCCGCCTGGGTGAACGCCGACAGGGCGAGCAGCAGCTCGTGCTGCACCCGGTGCGGCATCCGGTCCAGCACCGCCTGCACCGCCTGGTGCCGCCGCTCCTTCAGCTCCCGCAGCAGCGTCTCCGCCGCGGCGGTCGGCACCAGCCGGACCTCCCGCCGGTCGCGGGGGTCGGCCACCCGGCGCAGCAGCCCGACGGCCTCCAGCCGATCGCAGAGCCGGCTGGCCGAGGAGGGCACGACATCCAGCAGCTCCGCCAGCCGGTTCACGTTGCTGTGCGGGTGCGCCATCACCAGGGAGAGCACCCGCAGCTGGGTCGGGGAGACGACGTTGTGCCGGGAGGTGGCGGAATCGAGGACACCGATCAGCGCCTCGGCGGCCGCGTCGATGGCCGCGGCAAGATTCGGCGCTCGCTCCACCAGTCGTCCCCTGCGATCGTCCCGCTCGTGTTCGTCCCGTCGGTGCGGTCACCGCCCGCCCACGTCTCCCGGTGGGCTCGACCCGCGCCAGTCCAGGCAGACGACGACCGCGTCGTCGCGGAGATCCGCGTCGGCGTGGTAGGCGTGCAGCTCGCGCATCACCGTACCAACTGCTTCGGTCGCCGGCTGCAACCGAGTGGACCGCATCGCCCGCGCCATGGCCCGCTTCCCGTACGCCTCCCGGCCGTCCGGCTGGGCGGCGTAGACGCCGTCGCTGACCACGAAGAGCCGATCCCCCGGCTCGACCGGGAATTCCTGCACGTCGTAGCGGGTCTCGGCGAACATGCCCAGCGGCAGCTGCTGCTCCAGGGCGATCGGGGTGACCGTGCCGCCACGCAGCCGCAGCACGTGCGGCGAGCCCGCGTCCACGGCCCGCACCACACCCCGCGCGCAGTCCAGCTCGAGCAGCAACGTGGCCACGTGCCGGCTGCCCCGGTGCTGGTAGAAGATGGTGTCCGAGGCCAGCTCGGCCTGCTCGACCAGGCCGCCGCCCGAGCGCCGCGCGTTGCGCATGGCGTTCACCGCCACCGCGGTCAGCAGCGCGGCGGCCAGCCCACTGCCGGCGCCGTTGAGGACGGTGACGGTGAGCCGGTCCTCGTCCACCGACCAGTCGAAGTGGTCGCCGCCCACTGTGTACGCCGGCTCCAGCTGCCCGGCCAGCAGGACGTCGCCGTGCCGGACGCTGCGCCCCGGCAGCAGGTCCCACTGCATCTCGGCGGCCATGCTGAGTCGCTCCCGTCGGCGCGCCCGCCGGTACCGGTCGGTCTCCCGGTCCGCGGCGCGCAGCGCCACCGCCAGTTCGCCCGCGACGTCCCGGACCGCGTGCACGGTCGCGGCGGCCGGCACCGACGGCAGCTCCACCAGGAGCACGCCGAGCCGCTCACCCCAGACCGACAGCGGCAGGTGGACCCGACAGCGGCCGTCCTCACCGGTGTCCAGCACCGGCTCCTGGCTGCTGAAGCAGCGGCGGACCGCGCCCGGGCCCGGCGAGCGGCCGGGGACGAGCAGCGGGCACAACCCGGTGAACCGGTAGTCGGCCAGGAAGACCTCGGTCCGCGCGGCGCCGAACACCTGGCGCAGCGCCCGGTCGGCCGCCTCCGCCAACTGGTCGGGCGGCGCCTCGCGCAGCACGCGCGACACCTGTCCGGCCATGTCCGGCATACTGATCCTCCGAGGACGACTATTGCTATGGAGCAAGCATCATACGGAGGCCCACCCGGCCCGCGACGCACCGGCTCCACCGACCGGTGACACCTCCCGTCCCGATCCGAGCGACGCGACCGCGCCCAGCGGTCAAGTTCCGCGGACCGGACCAGCGCCACAGCCCGGAGCAGCGCCGGCCGGAGCAGCGCCGCGGCGCGGACCGCAACGACGGGCGCGGACCGGATCGGCCGGACCGGGGCAGCGCGCGCCGGCGAGCCACCTGGACGCGGGCGACCGAGGCGGGGACGGCGAGGGTCGGGCGCTCAGCCGGCCGGCTTGGCGGCCACCGCGCCGTAGAACGCGTCGGGCACCGCCTCGGGCACGCCGTCCGGCCGCCACCGGGCCACCGGCACGATGCCGTCGGCCGTGGGCCGCCACCGTCCGAGCAACGGCGCGAACGCCGCCGGCGGTCGCATCCGGAACGCCGGCCCCATCATGGCCAGCGCCTCCGGGTGCCCGGCAAGCTCCTCGCTGTCGAAGTCGACGGCCAGGAAGCTGCCCGGCGCGACCGCCTCGTACAGCTCGTCCAGGGTGCGGGCCAGGGTGGCGTCGTCGAGGAACGCGGCCAGGCCGAGAAAGACCACCCCGACCGGCCGCCTGCCCCACCCCGGCACGAAGCGGTGCAGCTGGGCCGGGTCGATGGTGCCGACGTCGGTGGCGTCGCCGAACCCGTAGCCGGCCCGGTCGTGCCCGGCGAGCAGGCGCTGGCCGAGCCGGATGGTGACCGGGTCGACGTCGGTGTAGAGCACGGTGGCGTCCGGGGCCACCTCGTGCACGTTACCCCGGGTCGGCACGCCGGCCCCGAAGACCAGGAAACCGTCCACCCCGGCCGCGGCGATCGACCCGACCGCCCGGCCCAGGAAGGCCCGCAGCGAGCGGAAGATCGCGGCGCACGGCCCGTACGCGCCCTCGAACGCGCGGGCCGCCGCGACGTCGACCGGAAAGTGGTGCTCGCCGCCGAGCCAGTAATCGATCATGCGAGCGGTGCTCGGCTGGTCGGGCTCGGCCATCGACGAGGCTCCCTTCCTCCGGCGCTGGCGCCAGCGTACCGAGGCAGCGGCTGCGGCGGTATCGGCCCGACGCCACCGGCGGCCCGCGATACTGGCCGCGGGCGGGTGAGGGGGTACCGGGTGAACGCGGCGAACGGCGCGGCCGTCGTGGTCGGTGTGGACGGCTCCGAGCCGGCCCTGCGGGCCGTGCGCCTCGCGGCCGAGGAGGCGCGGCGGCGGCACCGGGCGCTGCGGGTGGTCCACAGGTTCATCTGGCCGCTGCTGCGCGTACCCGTGGCACCGGCCGCGGGCGGACCACCCGGCGGCGGCCTGCGGCACCAGGCGCAGGAGCTGGTCGCCGCGGCGGTCGCGGAGGCCGAGCGGGTGGCCCCCGGGCTGCGCGTCTCCGGGGAGATCATCGACGGGCAGGCGGCGGCGGTGCTGGTGGGCGAGTCCCCCACCGCCGCCATGATCGTGCTCGGCGACCGCGGCCTCGGCGGGTTCGCCGCCCTGGTGCTCGGCTCCGTCGCCGTGCAGGTCGCCGCGTACGCCGGCTGCCCGGTGGTGGTGGCGCGGGGCACGGCCCGCCCGAGCGGTCCGGTGGTGGTCGGGGTGGACGGTTCGACGCTGTCCCGGGCCGCGGTCGAGTTCGCCGCCGAGGAGGCCGCGGTGCGGGGCGCCCGGCTGCACGCCGTGCACGCCTACACCCACCCCCGCTCCAGCGGTCCCGGCGACATGCAGCCGCTGGTCTACGAGGAGGGGCAGCTGCACGGCGAGGAGGACCGCATCCTCACCGCCCCGCTGGCCGGGGTCGCCGAACGCCACCCGGGGGTGCCGGTGACCCGCGAGGTGGTCCACGGGCGGCCGGTCGCCGTGCTCACCGAGGCGTCCCGCACGGCCCAGCTGATCGTGGTCGGCGCACAGGGTCGGGGCGAGCTGATCGGCCTGCTCCTCGGGTCGGTCAGCCAGGGCGTGCTGCACCACGCCGACTGCCCCGTGGTGGTGGTCCGCTCCCCCGACTGAACGGTTGGCGCCGCGCCCGGCGGGTAGACGGTCGGGACGCCACAGCGACCGGAGGAGGCAGGGATGCCAGGACCACGGCCGGGCAGTAACGCCTACGACAAGGAACGGGCGCGGCTACGCGATCTGATCGAACAGTCCGGCCGCGCGGCCGACCAGGAGGCGAACCAGGTCGCGAACCGGATCCTGCAGGACGACCGCGGCCAGCGGGGCGTCGTGCGGGGCGAACGCACGTTCGGCCCCAAGGGCGAGCGCGAACCGGGCGATCCGAAGTGAGGTCGGCCCCGGTGGTCGACGGCGCCATCGCCGGCGCCGTCGGCAGCGCCGCCCTGGACATCGTCAGCTACCTGGACATGGTGCTGCGGGCCCGACCGGCGAGCCACGTACCGGACGAGACCGCCGGCCGGCTCACCGACACGGCCCACGTCAACCTCGGTTCCGAGCCGCAGGCGGCCAACCGCCGCTCCGGGCTCGGGGCCCTGTTCGGCTACGCCACCGGCATCGCCGCCGGTGCCGCCTTCGGCCTGCTGGCCGCCCGGCGGCGCATCCCGCTGCCGGTCGCGGCGGGGCTGCTCGGCGGCGGGGTGATGGCCACCACCGACGGTTCGATCGCCGCGCTGGGCATCAGCGACCCGCGGACCTGGCGGCGCAACGACTGGCTGTCGGATCTCGTCCCGCACCTGGCGTACGGGATGGCGACCGCGGCCACCCTGCGGAGGCTGCGGTCGCCGTCGCGGCGGGGCGGTTAGTCCCGCCGCGTGCTCTCGTCGTCGGCCACCGGCTCACCCGCCGGCCCGTACGGCGACACCTGACCCTTGGGCACCGGCCGGCCGGCGTCGGCGTTCGAGGTGCCGCCCTTGCCGTGCGGCCCCCTGCTTCCGGCCTGCGGAATGAGCTCCCGGCTGTCCTGGCTGGTCGCGCCCTTGTCGCTGCGGCGCAGTTCCTCCTGCTGCGGCTTGACCACAGGTCTCTCCTTCCGGTGGCGCGCACGGCGTGGGCCGCGCACCCGGTCTGCGTACCCGCCGCCGCCCGGCGCATTCGGGCCCGGCCCGGGGCGTCTGGTCCGGCCCGGGACGGGTACCCCCAGCGGATGCCAGACGATCGGAACGTGGCGCGGGTGCTGCTGGACCGGCAGGGCCGCACGTACGCCGAGGAGGCCGGGATCTCCCTGGCCGACCGGCCCGCCCCGCTGTACCAACTGCTGGTGCTGACCACCCTGCTGAGCACCCGGATCCGGGCCTCGGTGGCGCTGGCCGCGGCGCGGGAGCTCTTCGCCGCCGGCTACCGCAACCCGCAGGCCATGGAGGCGGCGAGCTGGCAGGACCGGGTGGACGCGCTGGGCCGTGGCCACTACCGGCGCTACGACGAGCGGACCGCCACCATGCTCGGCACCGGCGCCCGGCTCTGCCTGGACCGCTGGCACGGCGACCTGCGCCGGATGCACAAGGAGTCCGACGGCGACCGGGCGGCGCTGCGCCGGTTGCTCACCGAGTTCCCCGGTATCGGCCCCACCGGCGCGGACATCTTCCTGCGCGAGGTGCAGTCCGTCTGGCCGGACGTGCGCCCGTACGCCGACCGGCGGGCCCTGGCCGGGGCGCGGCGGCTGGGTCTGCCGGCCAACCCGGGCGGCCTGGCCGGGCTGGTCCGCGAGGCGGACTTCGGACGCCTGGCGTCGGCGCTGGTGCGGGTGGCGCTCGGCGAGGAGTCGGCCGGGGAGATCAGCCGCAGCGCCGCCGCGGCCCGCTGAGCCCGACCCGGGCGCTACCCGGCCGGCGCCGCGGCCCGCTCAGCCCGCCCGGCCCGCTCAGCCCGCCCGGCCCGCTCAGCCCGCCCGGCCCGCTCAGCCCGCCTCGCCCGCACTGCCTGGCCGGACCGGTGCCACGCGCCGCTTGAGGCCGCCCCCGCGCGCTACTTGGCCGGGCCGGGCTTGGTCAGGTTCCAGGCCAGCGCGGCGGCCAGCAGGGCCAGCAGCACCACGCCTCCGGAGACGCCGCCGCCCTCGCCCCCGCTGGAGCGGTGGCCGGTGGCCCCGAAGTAGATGACCGCCAGGCCGGCGAGCACCGCGATGAACGTCCGCATTCCTCGGTCCCTCACGTCCCGGACGGTACGACCGTTACCCGCCGGTTCGGGCAGTTTCGCGGCGGATTCCCCCGACCGGGGGTATCACCCCATCGGGCAGCCGACGGCGGGACCGCGCAGGCGGACCCGGCGGATCGCCCGGTCGGCCACCTCCACCACCTCCGCGCTGAGCCCGGGCAGCCGCACCGTCTCCCCCGGCCCGGTGGGGACCCGGCCCAGGCCGGCCAGGACCAGCCCGGCGACGGTGGTGTACTCGCGGGACAGCGGGAAGGTCAGCCGCACCCCCGCCTCGGGCAGGTCGTGCAGCGGGAAGTCGCCGGGGAGCAGCAGCGCCCCGTCCGGCTCGCGGACCGCCTGCCGGACGTCCCGGTCGGCCTCGTCGTACAGCTCGCCGACCACCTCCTCGAGCAGGTCCTCCATGGTGACCAGGCCGTCGATGCCGCCGTACTCGTCGACGACCAGGGCCAGCTGTTCGTGGCGCTGTCGCAGGTGACGCATCGCGTCGGCGACCGGCAGGGTGCCCGGCAGCAGCACCGGGGGGCGGGCCCGCTCGGCCACGGTGGACCCGTCGGCGTCCACCAGGTCCCGGATGTGCACCACCCCGCGCACGTCGTCCAGGCCGCCGGCGCCGGCCACCGGCGCCCGGGACCGGCCCGCCGCCGCCAGCCGGCGCATCGCCTCGGTCGCCGGCAGGGACGCGTCCAGCACCGTCACGTCGCGGCGGGTCACCAGGATCTCCCGTAGCGTGCGCCCGGCGATGTCGAAGGCCCCGGACAGGATCTCCCGCTGCTGCGCCGACAGCCCACGCTGGCCGACCAGCATCTCCCGCAGCTCCTCCTCGGTGACCTCCTGCCGGCTGGCCCGGGGGTCCCCGCCGGCCAGCCGGACCAGCAGGTCGGTGGCCCTGCTGAGCAGCCACACCGCGGGGCGGGACAGCCGGGCCAGCAGATCCAGCGGCCCGGCGCTGAGCAGCGCCCACCGTTCCGCCGCCTGCATGGCCAGCCGCTTCGGGGCCAACTCCCCGACGACCAGGGTGACGAAGGTCAGCACCACGGTCACCACCAGTACGGCGACCGGATGGGCCGCCCCGCCGAGGAAGCCCAGCGGGCCGACCAGCGGCTGCGCCAGCGACACCGCGGCGGCCGCCGAGGCGAGGAAACCCGCCAACGTGATGCCGAGCTGGATGGTGGCCAGGTAGCGGTTCGGTTCCCGGGACAGCCGGGCCAGCACCGCGCCGGCCCGGCCGGTGCGGCCCAGCCGGCGCAGCTGCCCCTCGCGCAACGTCACCAGCGCCATCTCGGCGCCGGAGAGCGCCGCGTTGACCAGCACCAGCACCGCCACCAGGGCCAGCTGCCCGGCCATCAGTCGGTCTCCAGGTCGTCGAGGGAGATCGCGTGGGTCATCAGCCACCGGGCCAGCGCGGACATCCCGAACAGCCACAGCGGCGCCGACTCGGTCGTGCCGTTCGTGGCGAAGATGGCGAACCGCAGGTCCGGTGCCCGGTAGGCCTCGATCCGCCACCGGTGCTGCCTGTCCCGCCAGACCGCGGAAGGGTCCATGCCGTCACGGTAGGTGACCGCACGCCACGCCGGTGCCGCTTGGCCCAGCCGCCGCGCGCCGCCGCCACCACCGGGTGGACCACGACCGCGACGGCCGCCGGCGCGACGGCGGACAGCCGCCCGCGCGACGGCGGTCAGCCGGGCGGGGCGACCACCTCGCGGGCGTCGTCCGGCAGCCGGCGGGTGGCGCCGCGGTGGTCCAGCAGCTCCAGCAGCGGCACGGCCACCCGCCGGGTGGTCGCCAGGGCCTGCCGGGCGGCGCTCAGGGTGAACGGCTGCGGCAGCCGGGCCAGCACCCGCACCGCGTCGTCGAGGGCACCCGGCAGCAACACCACGTTGTCGGCGAGCCTGAGCAGGGCGCCGGCCCGCACGGCAGCGCCGATCTCCCGGGGGCCGAGGCCCAGGTCGGCCAGGTGGTGCGCCTCCGGGGCGACGAACGGGCGGTCGCCGTACTCGGCGCGGACCCGCTCGACGGCGCGGGCGACCGGTTCGGGCAGCGCGTCGACCGGGGCGGCGCTGACCCGGCCGGACCGCACCCGCAGCGGCGGCCGGACCAGCGCCTCGACCAGGGCCCGCTCCGGCAGGTCGAGGCGCCGGCGCAGCACGTCCACCGGCACGCCCGCCTCCAGCGGGTGCGCGCGGGCGTACCGGGCCACCTCCGCGACGAGCCGCACCCCGAGGTCCCGCCAGTGCTCGGGGTCGGCCAGCCAGTCCCCCACCACCGGGGCCACGGTGACCGGTACCCCCATCCGGGTCAGCGCGCCGGCCCGCACCAGGCGCCGGCGGCGCAGCTCGCCGGCCGGGTCGGGGCGGCCGTCCAGGCCGGCGAGCACCCCGGCCCGAGCGGCCGCCGCGCCGCGCCGGCGCAGCGGCGGCGGGTCCACGTCCAGCACGGTCACCCCGCCGGCGACGTGCCGCCGGCCCGGGTCGCGCAGCGCCGCCCGGTCGCCGATGAGCAGCGGCAACGGGCGGGCCAGCCGCAGCCGTACGGTGTCCGGCCCGAGCGGCCGGACCCCCGCCGGTACGGCGGCCGACCCGACGTGCAGGGTCAGGCTCGCCGGCAGGTCGGCGGCCGGATCACACGCCAGGCGCACGTCGACCAGGTCGGTGCTGTGGAAGCGGCCCGGGGTGAGCAGGGCGTCGCCGCGGGCCACCCGGTCCCGGGGCACCCCGCGCAGGTTCACCGCCACCCGGGACACCGCGCTCACCTCGCCCCGGGCGGCGTTGAGCGCGTGCAGGCCCCGGACCCGCACCGGCTCGCCGGTGGCGGCGAGCTCCAACTGGTCACCGACGCGCACCCGGCCGCCGCCGAGCGTGCCGGTGACCACCGTGCCGCTGCCCCGGATGGTGAACGACCGGTCCACCCAGAGCCGCACCGGCGCGCCCGGCGCCGGGTCGGGCAGCCGGGCGCCCAGCCGGTCCAGGGCGGCGCGCAGCTCCGGCAGGCCGGCGCCGGTGGCGCCGCTGACCGCCACGGCCTCCACCTCGCCGAGCGAGCTGGCCGCGATCTCCGCGCGGGCCCGGGCCAGCGCCGGCCCCGGATCGGCCAGGTCCGCGCGGGTCACCGCGAGCAGCCCGTACGACACCCCGAGCGCGTCCAGCGCGGCCAGGTGCTCGGCGGACTGCGGCATCCACCCCTCGTCGGCGGCGACCACCACCAGCGCGGCCGGGACCGGGCCGACACCGGCGAGCATGTTCGGCACGAATCGTTCGTGGCCAGGCACGTCGACGAACGCGACCGTGCCGCCCGAGGGCAGGGTGGTCCAGGCGAACCCGAGGTCGATGGTCATGCCGCGGCGGCGTTCCTCCGCCCACCGGTCCGGCTCCATCCCGGTCAGCACCCGCACCAGGGTGGACTTGCCGTGGTCGACGTGCCCGGCGGTGGCCACCACCCACACGTCAACCACCGACCCGCAGGATCGCGGCGCGGACCCGCTCGTCGGCGTCGGCCGGCACGCAGCGCAGGTCCAGCAGGAGCCGGCCGTGCAGCACCCGGCCGAGGATCGGCGGGACGCCGGTGCGCAGCGGCTCGGCGTACCGCTCGGGCAGGCTCAACGCCCACGAGTCCAGCGCCACCCCGGGCGCGCCGCCGCCGCCGACGACGGCGGCGCTGGGCACCACCTCGGCCTTGCAGCCGTCCTCGCCGAGCCGGTCGCGCAGCCGCTCGGTGCGCTCCCGCAGCACCGCCGGGTCGGCGTGCAGCGCCTCGCCGGTCGGGGTGCTCGGCCCGTGCAGGGTGGCGGCGAGCGCGGCCAGGGTGAGCTTGTCGACCCGCACCGCCCGCGCCAGCGGGTGCCGGCGCAGCCGGTCCACCAGGTCGGCCGCGCCGAGCAGCAGACCGGCCTGCGGGCCGCCGAGCAGCTTGTCGCCGCTGGCGGTGACCAGGTGCGCGCCGGCGCGCAGGGTGCTGGCGGCGTCCGGCTCGTCGGGCAGCAGCGGGTTGGGGGCGAGCAGGCCCGAGCCGATGTCGACCACCACCGGCACGCCGAGCGTGGCCAGCTCGCGGACCTCGACGGCGGAGGTGAAGCCGCTGACCACGAAGTTCGACGGGTGCACCTTGAGCACGAAGCCGGTCCGCGGGCCGATGGCGGCGGCGTAGTCGGCGCGCGCGGTGCGGTTGGTGGTGCCCACCTCGCGCAGCCGGGCTCCGGTGCTGGCCAGCAGGTCGGGCAGGCGGAAGCCGTCGCCGATCTCGACCAGCTCGCCGCGGCTGACCACGATCTCCCGCCCGGCGGCCAGGGCGGTGGCCGCCAGCACCAGCGCGGCCGCGCCGTTGTTGACCACGTGCACGGCCGCGGCGGCGGGCACCGCGGCGGCGAGCGCGTCGAGGGCGTCCCGGCCGCGCCGGGCCCGCCGCCCGGTGCGCAGGTCCAGCTCCACGTCGGTGTGCCCGGCCGCGGCGACGAGCGCCTCGACGGCGGCGGCCGACAGCGCGGCCCGGCCCAGGTTGGTGTGCAGCACCACGCCGGTGGCGTTGAGCACGGCCCGGGGAGCCGGCGCGGGCAGCCCGGCCAGCGCGGCGTCGCGTACCTCGTCGGGGTCGATCTCACCGCGGCGGGCCCGCTGCTGGGCGGCGACGATCGCGGCCTTGACCCGGTCGCGGCCGAGCGCGTCGACGGCGGCGGCCAGCCCCGGCTCGGCGAGCAACGCGTCGGTGCGCGGCACGCGCCGCCGCGGGTCGACGTCACGCATCGGGTCTCCCAGGAACGGTTTGGCGGAGACGGACGGGAATCGAACCCGCCTGGCCCGGGTCCCGGACCACACCGGTTTTGAAGACCGGGAGGGGCACCAGCCGCCTGAACGCCTCCACCCCGCACTTAACCACATGCGATCTGCGGCCGCCCGGGGAGCACCGGACCCGCCCCGATCAGGGCCCGGGAGTCTGGAAGTGCGGTCGGGGCTCGCCGGCGGCGGTGGGCAGGCGGGTGACCGGCGGGAGCACCAGCGCGACGAAGGCCAGGATGCCGATCACCGTGAAGGGCAGCGTGTAGCTCTTGCCGCTGGCGTCGTAGAGCAGCGCGGTCAACAGTGGACCCACCACGCCGCCGATGCTCCACGCCACGATCATCGCCCCGTAGATGGCGCCGGCGTTCGGGGTGCCGAAGTAGTCGGCGGCGGTCGCCGGCATGGTGCCGAAGCCGCCACCGTAGGCCAGGTAGACCAGCGCCGCGAGGACGGCGAAGAGCCAGAACGCGGACGCGTGCGGCAGGATCAGGAAGCAGACGCCCTGCAGGGCGAGCATGCCGATGAACGCCGGCATCCGGCCGACCCGGTCGGACAGCCACGCCCAGGCCACCCGCCCGCCGCCGTTGAACAGGCCGAGGACGCCGACCAGGCCGGCGGCGGTCGCGGCACTCACCCCGGCGACCGCCTGGGCCGCGTCGGCGGCCTGCGAGATCAGCGCGATGCCGCAGGTCACGTTGAGGGTGAGGATCAGCGTGAGCAGGTACCACTGCCGGGTCCGCAGCGCCTCGCCGAACCGGTAGACCCGGGTGCCGGCGACGGCCCGGCCCCCGACCGCCGGGGTGTAGCCCGGTACCTGGTAGCCGGCCGGCGGGTCCCGGAAGAACGACGCCCCCAGCAGCACCGCCACCAGGTAGGCGATGCCCAGCGGCAGGAAGACGCTGGTCTTGTGGTCGGTGCCGTTCAGCAACGCCTTCGCCACCGGTGCGGTGATCACCGCGCCGAAGCCGAAGCCGGCCACCGCGATGCCGGTGATCAGGCCGCGCCGGTCGGGGAACCACTTGCTGAGCATGGCGATCGGGGTGATGTACGCGGCGCCGAGCCCGATGCCGCCCAGTACACCGTAGGTGAGCAGCAGCAGCCACAGCTGGTCGCCCGAGGACACCAGCGAGGCGAGCATGGTCCCCACGGCGTAGAGGATCCCGCCGCCCAGCGCCACCGGCCGTGGCCCCCGCCGGTCCTGGATGCGCCCGCCGATCAGGCTGCCGATGAAGATGGTCCCGATCGCCACCTCGAACGGCAGCACCACCTCGGCCTTGCTCCACCCGAACTCGGCCTGCAACGGCTTGTTGAACACGCTCCAGGCGTAGACGGCGCCCAACGCCAGCTGGACGAGCACGGCCGCGACCACGAGCCCCCAACGGCCCCGGGTCGGTGGTCGATTCCCCCGCGGGTTCGCGGCTGTTGTGGCCATGAGCGGTACCCCCGTCGGCTCATGGGCCCGGCGCCCCTCCCGGCTATCCCCCGCCGGAGCCGGCGCCCGACCCGCTGTGTGGATCCTGGCTGTCCCGTTCCCGCACCCGTTCCCGCTGCGGCACCACCGTGTACTTCGGGTCCCGCGCCGAGGCGACCCCGCCGTGGAAGATGCCGAACCGGGTGCAGACCGACGCGGCCAGCAGCGCGCCGCCGGCGAGGGCGGACAGCGCCCGGCTGCGCCGGCCGACCAGCGCGCCGGCCAGCCCGGCCGCGGTCAGCGTCCGGCCGGCGCGCAGCAGCCGGCCGGCGGTGCCGACGGCGTAGGGCTCGCTGAGCAGACCGAGCCGGTTCTCCACCCGGTGCGAACCCCACAGCTCCAGGGCCGCGCCCGCGACGGCCATCCGCCGCGCCGGGCCGGCCTCGGTGGTCGGCGCGGCGAGCAGTCCCACCCCGGCGCCGCTGGCCAGGGCGCTGCCGGCGAAGATGGCCGGCAGTTCCGGGTACGCCTCGTGCCACGACGGCACCGCCGTGTCGGCCAGCAGCACCCCGGTGTACGTGGCCAGGGCCGGCGCGGTCACCGCGGCGGCCAGCCCGGCGGCCCGCCCGGCCGGCGGCAGCAGCCGGCGGCCGAGCCCGAGCAGCCCCCGCTCGGGCAGCAGCGGGGCGGCCTCGGCGACCGCGGCGACGCCGGCGGCCGGCCCGAAGACGGTGAGGATCCAGGTGCCCACCGACATCGGCGAGGTCAGCTTCGCCACCCGCAGCATGTGGTGGAACCGGCTCGGCCGGCCGAGGTCGTGGATGAGGAAGTACGCGCTGGCGCTGACCGCCGCCAGGGCGGTGACCCGGCCGGCGCGGCGCAACACCGGCCGGCCGGTGAGCTGGCCGCCCGCCGCCAGCAGCGACGACCCGGCCGCCAGACCGCCGGTGAACAGGTACGCGGCGATGTCCCACCGCCACACCGGCGCCTTGAGGACCGGGCGGCCGTAGTACGAGGTGAACTCCGCCGGCGGCACGTTGACCTGCTCCCCGCCACCCCGGCCGCCCCGACGTCGGCGGGACGACCCGGCCGGCGGCACCTCCCGGCGTCGCCGCGGGGCGAGCCCGGCGTCGTCCCCGCCGGCGTCCGTGCGGGCCGCCCCCGCGCCGGTGCCGCCGGACGCGGTCGGTTCGATGTCCCCGGCGCCCGGTGGCCCGGCGTGCCGGCCCTGAGCGGCCAGGACCGGGCCGGCGGGCGAGGTCATCTTGGGACCGTGGCCGGCGTGCCGGCCCGGGCCGCCGAGCCGCTCCGGGCCCTCGGCGGCGAGCCGCTCCCGGAAGCGGCGGAACAGCTCACCCACCGGACGGTCCGGACTCACGACGACCTTCCCACGAACGCGGCGACGGCCGCCGCCGCCATGGCCAGCGCGGCCAGCCCGGCCCGCTTCCACATCTTCGGCAGGTCCCGGGTGGTCACCACCGGGTCCGGCGGCAGGCCGTACACCTCGGGCTCGTCGAGCAGCAGGAAGAACGCGCCGTCGCCGCCCACGCCGTCGGTCGGGTCGTGCCCGTACAGCCGGGCCTCCGGCACCCCCCGCTCGTGCAGCGCGGCGACCCGCTGCGCGGCGCGTTCCCGCAGCTCGTCCACCGGGCCGAACTGGATGGACTCGGTCGGGCAGGCCTGCGCGCAGGCGGGGGTCTGCCCGGCGCCGAGCCGGTCGTAGCAGAGCGTGCACTTCCACGCCCGGCCGTCGTCCTTGCGCTGGTCGATCACCCCGTACGGGCAGGCGGAGATGCAGTAGCCGCAGCCGTTGCAGATGTCCTCCTGCACCACCACCGTGCCGAACTCGGTGCGGAACAGCGAACCGGTCGGGCAGACGTCCAGGCAGGCGGCATGGGTGCAGTGCTTGCAGACGTCCGACATCATCAGCCAACGGAAGTCGGTGCGCGACTCCGGGCCGGTGCCCCGGCCGGGCGGCTGCGCTCCGGGCATGCCGAGGAACTCGGGGCCGGCGGCCATCCGCGCGGCGGCCGCCGGCTGACCGGTGGGCAGGCCGGGCGTCGTACCGGTGTCGGTCCCGGTCCCGGCGGCCACGGCGGCGCTCGCCGGGCTGACCGCCTCGCCGGTCGGGTTGCCCGCGAAGGGCGGGGTGCGGTGCCCGGCCGGGCGGGGCTGCTCGATGAAGGCGACGTGCCGCCACGAGTTGGCGGTCAGCGCGCCGGTGTTGTCGTAGGACATGCCGAGCAGGTCGAAGCCCGAGTCCGGGACGCCGTTCCACTCCTTGCAGGCGACCTCGCAGGCCTTGCAGCCGATGCAGACGCTGGTGTCGGTGAAGAAGCCCAGCCGCGGCGGGGCGTCGACCCAGCCGGCCTCCGGCGCCGGGTCGAGCGGGCCGGACAGGCTGTTGGCCTCGATCATCGGCCCTCCCGGTCGGGCGCGTCGGTGGTGACGATCGGCGGGCTGCCCCCGGTCAGCCCGGCCCGGCGCCGGTAGTCGTCCACCAGCTCCAGCAGGGCCGCCCCGGTCGGGCGGCGGCCGGGCCGGATGTCGCAGGTGCCGACCTTGCTCTCCTGGATCAGCACGTTCGGGTCCAGGGTGATGCCGAACAGGTCGTTGACCGAGTCGCCGGTGACGATGCCCTCCCGGCCGAAGTGGTACGGCAGCCACACCTGGTGCACCACCCGCCCGTCCAGGCGCAGCGGGGTGAGCCGGTCGGTGACCAGCACCCGCGCCTCGATCGCCGCCCGGCCGCTGATCAGGTGCGCCCAGCCCAGGTGGTCCAGGCCCACCTCGCCCGCCAGCTCCGGGGAGACCTCGACGAACATCTCCGGCTGGAGCTCGGCCAGCCGCGACACCATCCGGCTCATCCCGCCGGCCGTGTGGTGCTCGGTGAGCCGGCTGACCGTGAACACGTACGGGAAGACGTCGGTGTGCGACTGCGGCGGGCTCGGGTTGACCGAGTTCACCGGATGGTCGTAGACCTTGCGGGTCGGGTTGGCCTGCTGGCCGTACAGCGGGTTGCGGATCGGCGACTCGGCCGGCTCGTAGTGCGTCGGCAGCGGCCCGTCCTGCAGCCCGCTGGGCACGTACAGCCAGCCCTTACCGTCGCCCTGCATGATGAACGCGTCGTCGCCGGCCAGCCCCTGCACGCCGCTGGCCCCCTCCGGCGGCCGGTACGTGGGCGGCTTCGTCTTCTCGAAGTCCGGCACGTCGTAGCCGGTCCACTCGGCCCGGTCGGCGTCCCACCACACGTACTTCTTCCGCTCGCTCCACGGCCGGCCGTCGGGGTCGGCGGAGGCACGGTTGTAGAGGATGCGGCGGTTCGCTGGCCAGGCCCAGCCCCACTCGGCGGCCACCCAGTCCTGGTCGTGCCGGGACTTGCGCCGGGCGGCCTGGTTGACCCCGTCGGCGTACACGCCGGTGTAGATCCAGCAGCCGACCGCGGTGGAGCCGTCGTCCTTGGCCTCGGTGAACGCCGACAGCGGGCGGCCGGTGGCCACCTCGTACCCGTTGATCTCCTTCAGCACGGCCTCCGCGCTCGGCTCGGCGAACTCGCCGTGCGTGGGGTAGTCCCAGGCGAGGTCGAGCACCGCACGGTCCCGGTGCCGGTCCGAGGCGGCCAGCTTCTCCCGGATGATCCGCCCCAGGTGGAAGAAGAACCACAGCTCGGAGCGGGCGTCCGCCGGCGGGTCGAGCGCCTTCTCCCGCCACTGCAGCAGCCGCTGGGTCTGGGTGAAGGTGCCCTCCTTCTCCACGTGCGAGGCCGCCGGAATGAAGAAGACCTCGGTCCGGCACTCCTCCGGCACGATCTCGCCGGTCTCCACCTCGGGGCTGTTCTGCCAGAACGTCGCGCTCTCGATCATGAACAGGTCGCGGACGACCAGCCAGTCCAGGTTGGCCATGCCCAGCCGCTGCGCCTTGCCGTGCGCCGAACCGACCGCCGGGTTCTGGCCGAGCAGGAAGTAGCCCCTGACCTTGCCGTCGATCATGTTCAGCACCGTCTGGTACGTACCGTGGTCGCCGGTCATCCGGGGCAGGTAGCCGTAGCAGAAGTCGTTCTCCGGCGTCGCCGCGTCCCCCCAGTACGCCTTGAGCAGACTCGCCCCGAACGCCCGCGCGCCGGACCAGAAGCCCTTCTGCCCGGGGTGCCGGATGGCGTCCACCCAGTCGGTGAACGTCGTGTGGTGCGTGCAGTGCGGCATCGGCAGGTAGCCGGGCAGCAGGTTGAACAGCGTCGGGATGTCCGTGGAGCCCTGGATGCTGGCGTGCCCGCGCAGGGCCAGCACCCCGCCACCCGGCCGGCCCATGTTGCCCAGCAGCAACTGGATGATCGCGCCGGTGCGGATGTACTGCACGCCCACGCTGTGCTGGGTCCAGCCCACCGAGTAGATCAGCACCCCGGTGCGCTCCCGGCCGGAGTTCTCCGTCCAGGCGCGGGCCAGCTCGAGGAACTTCTCCCGCGGGATGCCGCAGGTCCGCTCCACCATCTCCGGGGTGTAGCGGGCGAAGTGCCGCTTGAGGAGCTGGTAGACGCAGCGCGGATGCTGCAACGTCTCGTCCCGCTGCACCTGAGCGCCGACCGGGATGCCGTGCGACTCGTGGCGCAGGCCCGCCGCCACGTCCCGCTCCTCGTGGGCGGCACGGTAGCCGGTGGTCTCCTCCTGGCCGGCGTACTGCCAGCTGCGCTGGTTGTACGCCTGCGTCCCCGGGTCGTAGCCGGAGAAGAAGCCGTCCAGGTCCTCGGTGTCGGCGAACTCCTCACTCACGATCGTCGCGGCATTGGTGTAGGCCAGCACGTACTCCCGGAAGTCCAGCTCGTTGTCCAGGATGTAGCGCACGATGCCGCCCAGCAGCGCGATGTCGGTGCCGGCCCGGATCGGCAGGTACGTGTCGGCGAGCGCGCTGGTGCGGGTGAACCGGGGGTCGACGTGGAAGACCTTGGCCCCCCGCAGCTTGGCCTCCATCACCCACTGGAAGCCCACCGGGTGGGCCTCGGCCATGTTCGAGCCCTGGATGATGACGACGTCAGCGTTGGCGACATCCTGCTGGAAGACCGTCGCGCCACCGCGACCGAAGCTGGTCCCCAGACCGGGGACGGTGGCGGAGTGTCAAATCCGCGCCTGGTTCTCGATCTGCAGTGCGCCGAGCGCCGTGAAGAGCTTCTTGATCAGGTAGTTCTCTTCGTTGTCCAGGGTCGCGCCGCCCAGGCTGGCGATGCCCAGGGTGCGGTTCAGCGGCCGCCCGTCCTCGTCGGCGTCCTCCCAGGTGGCCTCGCGGGCCGCGATCACCCGGTCGGCGATCATGTCCAGCGCCGTGTCGAGGTCGAGGTCCTCCCACTCGGTCGCGTACGGCCGGCGGTAGCGGACCGTGGTCTGCCGCAGCGGACTGGTGACCAGGTTCTTGCTGGCCGAGCCCTTCGGGCAGAGCCGGCCGCGGGAGATCGGGCTGTCCGGGTCGCCCTCGATCTGGGTGACCTGGCCGTCCTTGACGAAGACCCGCTGCCCGCAGCCCACCGCGCAGTACGGGCAGACCGAGCGGGCCATGTGGTCGGCGGTCTCGGTGCGCGCGGTCAGGGCCGCCGAGCGGGCCGACTGCGCCGCCGCGCCCCGGCCGAGCGGGTCGGTGCCGGTGAGCTGCCGGTAGACCGGCCACCCCTGGATGAAGGTCTTCACACCCATCCCGGAACACCCCCTCCCGGCTACGGAAGCTGACATTTGCACCCTAGGCCAGCGCCGGCCGGCCCGCGACCCGAGCGGCGATACCCGCCCCGAACCGGCGCGGCCGCCCGGGGTGGCGCGGCCCCGCAGGGCTGCTCCGCCGCCGAAACAGGCGCACAGCGGCACAGCCGAAACAGCGGCACAGCCGAAACAGCGGCACAGCCGAAACAGCGGCACAGCCGAAACAGCGGCACAGCCGAAACAGCGGCAC
>NZ_JBFAJK010000015.1:0-138173 GCF_040655175.1 Micromonospora sp. NPDC050495
CCCACCGCCCCGCGGGGGGGCGGGCCGTTGTCCGGCGCCGGGGGGGGGGGTCGTGGGGCCCGCCCCCCCCCCGGGCGGGGGGCGCCCGGGCCGGGGCGGCGGGGGCGGGCGGCCCCCCCCCCGGCGCCGGGCATCGCTCAGCGCAGCGCCCACCCGGTGGCCCGGCCGTTGCGGGTCCGGGCGGTGCGCCGCCGCGCCGGCCAGCGGGCGTTGCCGCCGGCCGACACCGGGGCCGGCCGCCACATGGCGTGCAGGGTGGTGTCCCCGGGCACCGGGAACGCGTCCCGGTCGGTGTAACCGAGCCGCCGGTACAGGTCCCGGTCGGCTTCTGTGAGCGCCTCGACGTAGCTCGGCAGGTTCAGCGTGTCCATCCACCGCTGCGCGCCGGTGACCAGGGCGAGCGCGCGATGGCCGGCGTGCGGCCCGGGCACGGCCAGCAGCGCCAGGTGGTTGTGCGCCTCGGTCGGCCGCCGGTCGGCCAGCGACCGGTCCAGGCGGCGGAACCGGTCGTGCTGCGCGCCGCAGGCCTCGGCTAGCCGGGCGGCGTACCGGTGCGGTGGTGGCAGCGGCCGGTAGCGGTGGAACCACACGGTCGCCGCCGAGCCGTCCTGGAGCAGGAACACGTCGCCGAAGAGCAGCGCGTGCTCCACCCAGATCCGGGTCACGGCGGCGAGCACCTGCGGCCGGCGCGGCTCGTCGGGAACCAGCCAGGCGGCGAGAGCGGTTGGGGCGAGGGCCTCGCTGACGAGGTCGACGATCCGGCCGGTGTCGCACCACCGGGCCCGGACCACGGGCAGGTTGACGTTCATGGGTGACTCCTGGTCACTCGGTGATCGGGTACGTCGCGGGTGCCGGCGGGACGGGAGGCGTCCGGGCCGGCGGGCCACCAGGGGCCGTCAGGCTGACGGGTACGCGCAGCGGCCGGCGCGGTCCGCGCGGAGCGGACGGCCCGGCGTGTGCCGGTCAGGCGGGACGGGTGCCCGGTCGGGGCGAGCGGGAGGAGAGGGCCGCGCCGGCGCCCGGCAGGTGACGGCGGACGTCCGGGGCGGGCGGCGCCCAGCCGGTGCCGGCGGCGTCGGCCGGATCGCCGTGGGCCGGGCCGGCGGAGCCGGTGCCGCCGGGGCCGGTCGTGGCGGCGCCGGCCGGGGCGTGCCCGGTCGGCGCCGGTCGGTGCGGGTGCGGCGGGGCCGACGCCCGCGCCGCGGCCGGCGCCGCCCGGGTCGGCGTGCCGGCCGGCTGGGCGTCGGCGAGTGGGCCACCCGGGGCGTGGTCGCCGGTTCGGAGGGCGGGGTCGGGCCGACCTTCCGGGCTCGGAGCGGCCGGTGCGTCGGCCGGCGCGGCCACGGGCGGCGCGGCGGGCGGTGGGTCGGTGCCCGGGTCGGGGGCGGCGGGATCGGCCGGGGCAGGGTCGGCCGGGGCAGGGTCGGTCGGGGCCGGCGTGAGCACCTCGGCCAGCCCATGCGTGATCGGGGCCAGCACCCGGCCGACCGGGGCCAGCACCGGGGCGAGCGCCCGGGTCACCGGGGCCAGCACGCCGGCCACCGGGGTGAGCAGGTGGCCGTGGACCGGCCCGAGCACGGGCTCCAGCAGGCGGGCCACCGGCGCCAGCAACCCGCCAGGCGGGCTGCCCGCCGCCCGCCGCCCGGCGTCCGCCCCGGCCTGGCCCGTGGCCGCCCCGGCCTGGCCCGTGGCCGCGCCGCCCTGGCCCGTGGCCGCGCCGGCCTGGTCCGCAGCCGCGACGGGCGGTGTCGCGGCCCGGCTGGTGGCTCCGCCGGGCGGCGGCCCGGTCCGGTTGATGGCCGCGCCGGCCGGGGTGAGGGCCCGGTCGGTGGCCGCGCCAGGCGGTGTCGCGGTTCGGTCGGTGGGCTCGCCGGACGGTGTCCCGGCCCGGGCGGGGGTCGAGCGGGGCCGCGCCGGGCGGGGGTGCGTGGTAGCGGTCCGGCCACCGTCCGGCGCGGTCCTGCCATCCGGTCCGGTGGCGTCCTGGCGTGGCGGGTCAGCCGATGGGGCCGTGCCGGAACGGCTGGTCGGGTCGGTCGCCGCCGGCGGTGCTCCGCCACTGGCCGGCTCCGCGGGGGGCGGCGCGGAGCGGTCCTGCGGCGTCGCGGCGCCGGTGTCGGGCCGGGTCGCGCCGCTGTCGGGCGCCCCGCCCAGGACCGGGCCGAGCACGCTCCGGACCAGGTGGACGGTCGCCACGACCGGGCTCGGAGGCGGCCGGTCGGCGGCGTGCGCGGGCGTCGAGGTGGCGATCTCGTGACCGGCCCAGGCGGCGACGACACCGCCGAGCAGGAGCCCCAGGCGCAGCGTGCACCGCGTCAGCGCCCTGCCCCGTCGAGTCATCCCGGCACCCCTCCGGCAGCCGGCCAGCGCCGGCGCCCGTACTCTACCGAAAGCAGCGCTCCGATCACAGAGCGGCGCTGATCGGATTCGGCCGTGTCGCCGACGGGGCAGGCGTGGCCGATCCGGCGACGGGGTACCAGCCGGAGCATGAGCACACCCACCGTTGCCCGGCCGGCCGGCGCCGCCCCCGCCCGCCCGGCCGGCGTCGTCGCGGTCGTCGCGCACCGGAAGAAGACGTTCGGCGGCGGCCTCGACGAGTTGCGCGCGACCCTGGTCGCCGCCGGGGTCGGCACCCTCCTGTGGTACGAGGTGCCGAAGAGCCGCAAGGCCCCGAAGAAGGTGCGCAAGGCGCTCGACCGGGGCGCCGAGCTGATCCTGGTCTGGGGCGGCGACGGGATGGTGCAGCGCTGCGCCGACACGCTGGCCGGATCGGACGTGCCGATGGGCATCCTGCCCGCCGGCACCGCCAACCTCTTCGCCACCAACCTCGGCATCCCGGCCGACCTGCCTGAGGCGGTCCGGATCGCGTTGCACGGCCGGCGGCGCCGGCTGGACCTGGGCCGGCTCAACGGGGAGCACTTCGCGGTGATGGCCGGCGCCGGCTTCGACGGGGACCTGATCCGGGAGGCCGACCGCAAGCTCAAGGGCCGGCTCGGCCGGGTCGCGTACGTCTGGACCGGGCTGCGCCACGTCCGGGGCGAGTGCGTCCGGACCCGGATCCGGGTCGACGGCGCCGACTGGTTCGACGGTGACGCGAGCTGCGTGCTCTTCGGCAACGTCGGCACGATCACCGGCGGCATCCCGGCGTTCGACGACGCCCGCCCCGACGACGGGGCCCTCGAGATCGGGGTCTCCACCGCCAGCGACGCCGTCGACTGGGCCCGCACGCTGAGCCGGATGGCCGCCGGCCGGTCCGACGAGTCGCCGTTCGTCCGGATCACCCGCGGCCGCAAGGTGACCGTCCGATTCGCCGAACCCAAGACGTACGAGCTGGACGGCGGGGCGCGCACGACGGCCCGGCGGCTCAAGGTGAAGGCGGTGCCGGCCGCGCTCACCGTCTGCTGCCCCGAACCGGCCGGCTGACCCGCGGCGGGGTGCCCGGCGGCCGGACGGCAGGATGGCCGGCATGCACGAGCGGCTGCGCGACTACCTGACCGAACTGGTCGACCGGGCCCGGACGGTGCTCGGCGACAACCTGGTCGGGGCGTACGCGGCCGGCTCGGTGGGGCTCGGCGCGTACCAGCCGGGGCGCAGCGACGTGGACGTGGCGCTGGTGGTCGCCGGCCCGGTGGACCCGGCGGCGAAGCGTGCCCTGGTCGACCGGTTGCGGCACGAGGCGCTGCCCTGCCCGGCGCGCGGCCTGGAGCTGGTCGGCTACCGGCGGGACGTGGCGGCCAGCGGCACCGCCGAGCCCGGCTTCGAGGTCGAGCTGAACACGGGCGCCACCATGCCGTTCCGGGCCACCTACGACCCGGCCGACCGGCCGGTGGCCGACGGGCGGTTCTGGTACGCCCTCGACCGCAGCATCCTGCGCCAGTCCGGCCTGGCCCTGCTCGGCCCGCCCGCCGCCGAGGTGTTCGCCGATCCCGAGCCGGCCGCGCTGCGCCGGCTGATCTGCACCGCGCTGGACTGGTGGCTGACCCTGCCCGCCCCGGACGGGCCGGCCCCGGGCAGCGAGGACGCGGTGCTGGGCGCCTGCCGGTCGCTGGCCCGGGTCCGGTCCGGGACCTGGCTGTCGAAGGTGGACGCCGGCCGCTGGGTGCTCGGGCAGGGCTGGCACGCCGACCTGGTGGGCCGGGCCATCGCGGCCCGGCATGGCGGCCCGCCGCCGACCGGCCGGGAGGCCCGCGCCTTCCAGCGCTGGGTCCGTGCGGAGGTCGCCGGGATGCATTGACGCCGATTGGCATCAGACTGTAAACAAGGCGTACTGATTGATCGGGAGGTCATCATGCGTCGCTCCCTACCCCTGGCCGCCGCACTCCTGCTCACCCTCGCCACCACCGCCCCGGCCGCCGCCGCGCCACCGCCCGGCCCGGCCCCGACCCCGCTGGCCGCCACCCCGATCCAGGTCTACGGCGCCTGGCACTGCGGCAACGACTTCTGCACCTGGAGCACGCCGCGCACGGTCGCGGAGTTCGACAGCCAGAACCACTGGCTCGTCGACCGGGGCGACGGCCGGCCCTCGGTCAACCTGGTGGTGCTGAGCTTCGTCAACCCGCTCGACCTGCTGCACCAGACCACCGACGCGGCCACCCTCGACGGCGTGCCGCGCGGGATGACCCCCGAGATCGTGCAGTACTTCACCGCGCGCGGCGTGCGGGTGATGCTCTCCATCGGCGGCATCACCTACACCGACGACTGGGACGCCGCCCTCGCCGAGAACGCCACCCTGCTCGGCCAGCGCGCCGCCGCCGCGGCCACCCGGCTCGGCGTCGGCATCGAGATCGACTACGAGCAGAACACCGACCCGAACCTGGCCGGCCTGCAGGCCTTCATCGACGCCTACCGGGCGGTCCACCCGTACGACGCCACCGGCGCCCGACCGCAGGCCCGGCTCACCATCGACGTGGCCGCCGGCGACCGCTGGCTGATCGCCCTCAACCGCAAGGCCACCGCCGACTGGTTGCGCACCGGCAGCCCGGTCCTGGACTACGCCAACGCCATGGTGTCGGCCCGGCCCGCCTCGGCCAGCACGGCCCAGGCGAACTGGCAGGAGCACATCGACGGCAAGGCGCAGTACAGCCCGCCGGTGCCGCCGCTGGCGCCCGCCAAGTTCACCGGCGGCATCTATCTCGCCTACGGTGGCAAGCCGCTGCCGGAGTGCGTCGACTACGCCACCTCGGTGCAGAAGGCCGCCGCCCCGTACGTGCAGAGCGTCGCGCCGAACGGCGCGGGCACCAGTGCCGGCCTGCTCGGCTTCATGTTCTGGGCCGCCGAACGCCCCGCCACCCGGGGCATCGGCACGGTGCCGCCGAACACCTGCGAGAAGGGCGCGGGCGCCGGAGCGACCGCCCTGGCCGTCCCGGTGCCGATGCCGGCGCTGCGCCAGAGCTGACCGGCCACCGTCGCCGGCCCGCGGCGGCGGGCTCCGAGGAGCGGGTGGGGTGCCTGTCCATGGCGGTCCCGCCGCGCTGGTGTCCGCACTGCGGGAGGTTCCCGAGCAGGTCGACTAGCGGCTCGTGTCGCGGGGCAAGGTGTGGGCGTGGAAGAGGTACGCGATCAGATGTGGTCCGTGCCCGGGACGGGTTGTGCGCAGCCGGCGGCGGTGCGCGTCGCGGTGGTCGCGGAACCGGGCCTGCTGCGCACCGCCGTGGTGGCGGTGCTGGCCGCCGCGCCGGACTTCGAGGTGGTCGGCCAGACCGAGCCGGGTGGGAACGTGCCGGAGCTGCTGGCCGCCTGCCGTCCGGCGCTGCTGCTGGTGGACCTCGACGCGGTGGACGACCCGGCCGTGGTCACCGGACCGGATGTCGAGGGTTGCGCCGTCGTCGTGCTGACCGCCCGCCGGACCGCCCGAGCGCTGCGCCGGGCTCTCGGCGCGCGGGTGCGCGGGGTGCTCGCCACGGACGTCCCCCCGGAGGAGCTGGTCGAGCTGTTGCGGACGATCGCCGGCGGGCAGCGGATGATCGATCCGCTGACGGCACTGGCCGCCCTCGACGCGGCGGTGAACCCGCTGAGCGAACGGGAGCGTGAGGTGGCCGCGGCGGCGGCGAAAGGCCTGCCGACCGGAGAGATCGCCAAGCTGCTCCACCTCGCGCCGGGAACCGTGCGCAACCACGTGTCCAGCCTGTTGCGCAAGACCGGCGCGCGGAACCGCTGGGAGGCCGTCGAGCGGGCCCGCGAGGCGTGCTGGATCTGACGACACGCGGGACAGGGGTGTCGCGCAGCGGTCATCTTCGATTAGGTTCGTGACGGTCCGTCATCAGACGCCGACGTCTGGTCAGAATCGGGGGGGGTCGTGTCCGGGAGTCGCCATGATACGAACGCTGCTCGCGCTCAAGGGTCGACTGGTCCGGGGGGCCCTCGCCCAGCTGCTGGCCGCCGAGGGCGACATCGACATCATCGGTGAGGCAGCCACCGTTCACGCGTTGCGTGACGCGCTGCGGGATGACCGCCCGGACGTCGCGGTCGTCGACGCCGACCTCGTGCCCCTGCACCAGCTCGCCCGGATCACCGCCGCCCGACCCGCCGGCGGCGGCCGGCTGCTGATCCTGGTCGAACAGCGCCGCGCCGGCCGGGTCCGCCCGGTCCTCGCCGAGCACGGACGCCGGGTCGGCTTCCTCAGCCGCGACGTGCCGCCACAGCGGATCGCCGAGGGGGTACGGCAGCTCGCCGACGGGCAGATGGTGCTCGACCCGGAGCTGGTGGTCGCGGCGCTGGAGGTCGCCGACAGCCCGCTGACCCATCGCGAGCGGGACGTGCTCGACGTGGCGGCCGAGGGGCATCCCGTCCGCGAGATCGCCGAGAAGCTGGCGGTCTCGCCGGGCACGGTGCGCAACCACCTGTCCCGGATCATGGCGAAGTGCGGCGCGCGGACCCGGTTGGAAGCGGTGCGGATCGCTCGCGAGTCGGGCTGGATCTGACCGGCTCCGTCCCGCCCTCCCAGTAGCCCACGAGCTCGCGGTACGCCGCCGAACGGGCCAGCAGCCCCGGATGGCTGTCGAGCAGCGCGCGGTGGCCGTCGAGCAGCAGCACCCGGCGGGCGCGCAGCGCGGAGCTGACCCGGTGCGCGATCACCACGAGCGTGCCGGCACGCTCGGCGAACGCGGTCTCCAGCCGCGCCTCGGTGGCCGGGTCGAGGTGACAGGTGGCCTCGTCGAGGATCACCAGGGCAGCCGGCGAGAGCCAGGCGCGCAGCAGGGCCAACTGCTGACGCTCCCCGGCGGACAGACCGGCCGGGCGCAGCGTCGCCGCCAGCCCGCCGAGCCGGTCCACCAGGTCGGACAGACCCAGCCGGGCCGCCGCCCGGACGATCTCTGGGTCCGCCAGGTCGGGCCGCAGGTAGCGCAGGTTGTCCCGGAGGCTGCCGGTGAAGACGTAGGCCTCCTGCGGGATCAGGACCCGGCGCCGGGCCAGCTCGGCGGCCGCCGCGCCGGCCACCGGCAGTCCGGCCACCTCGACCGTGCCGGACTGCGGGCGCAGCACCCCGGCGATCAACGCGGCCAGGGTCGATTTGCCGATCCCGCTGGCGCCCACCACCACCAGGTGGTCGCC
Source organism: Micromonospora sp. NPDC050495 (assembly GCF_040655175.1). Classification (NCBI taxonomy): domain Bacteria; kingdom Bacillati; phylum Actinomycetota; class Actinomycetes; order Micromonosporales; family Micromonosporaceae; genus Micromonospora; species Micromonospora sp. NPDC050495. The sequence continues at coordinate 7,552 of NZ_JBFAJK010000015.1, forward strand.
GTCGGGCACGTCGAGGTCGAAACCGTCGAGCACCGGGTCGGCGTGCGGCCCGTACCGGAACGTCACACCCCGCAGGCACAGCGCGGGCGGGTCGGGTCGCCCGGCCCGCCCCGCCCGGGCCGGGCCGGTCGGCTCGGACGTCGGTACGCAGCTGCCCAGCAGCCGGTCCAGCGTGATGGTGAACCGCAGCCCGCCGGCGGCCACCCCCTGGACGAGGGTGTGCAGGGCCGGCTGCACGCCGCGGACGACGTAGACCAGGGCGCCCAGCACGGCGCCCGGCCCGAGGCCCTGCCGGACCAGCCACGGCGTCGCCAGCAGCACCACCGGCACCGGCAGCCAGCCGCCGACGGCCAGGCTCAACCCACGGGTGACGGCCATCGTGGCCAGTCGCCGCTCCACCCGGGCCTGGGCGTCGACCTGTCGGCCCAGCCACCGGGTCACCTGGTCGCCGGTGCCGCCGGCCGCGACGTCGCGGTGGCCGGCGATCGCGGTGACCGCGGCCCGGGTGAGGCGTTCGTCGGTGTGCACGTACTCCCGCTGGCGGGCGATCATCGCCGGCACGGCCAGCGCGAACAGGCCGAGACCGGCCACGACCGGCACGGCGACGAGCAGGGCGACCGGGGCGGCGAGGGAGCACAGCCCGATGATCGCGGCGCAGGCGGCGAAGAGGAAGCCGCGGACCACCGTGAGCAGCCCGGCCCAGGTGTCCCGGACGATCTCCACCTGGTGGGTCAGCCGGCCCACCGCGGCGTCGTCGACCCGGCCGTCGGCCGCGCCGGCCAGCGCGCCGGCCACCACCCGGCGCAGCAGGTCGTCGCGGAACGGCTCGACCACGTCGCCGAGGCAGGCGTACGCCCGGTTGGTGCCGACCGCGCCGACGAGCACGGCGGCGCCGAGCAGGCCCAGCCACAGCAGCCCGACCGCCGGGCGACCGGCCAGGAAGCCGGCGTCCACGGCCCGCGCGGTCAGCAGTCCGGTCAACGCCGCCGGCAGCGCCTCGGCCGCGGACCAGGCGGCCAGCCGCGCCAGCCCCGCCCGCCGCTCCCACAGCGTGGCCCGCAGCAGCGCACCGACCGTGGTCACGACCGGAACACCGCCCGGTAGCCGGGGTCGTCCCAGAGCACGGCGTGCGGTCCGACCGCGCGGATCCGCCCGCCGGCCACCCAGGCCACCACGTCGGCCCGGGCCGCCGTGCCGATCCGGTGGCTCACCACCACCCGGGTACGCCCGTCCGACCGGTCGGTCAGCGCCCGGCTCACCCGGTACTCGGTCACGGTGTCCAGGCTGGACGTCGCGTCGTCGAGGACGAGCAGCCGCTCGGCCCGCAGCGCACGGGCCAGGCCGAGTCGCTGGCGCTCCCCGCCCGACATGGCGACCTCGGTCAACGGCGTGCCGTACCGGTCGGGCAGCCGCTCGACGAAGTCGTCGATGGCCGCGGCCCGGGCCAGCGGCACGGGGTCGGCCCCGCCGCCCACCGCCGCTCCCACCGTCTCGCCGACCAGCACCGGCCGTTCGAACCCGTAGCCGACCGCCGCGTGCAGCGCTGCCGCGGACAGCTCGGGCAGTGGGACGCCGTCGAGGAGTACCTGCCCGGCGTCCGGGTCACGCAGCCGGCCGGCGACGGCGGCGAGCAGCGACTTGCCGGCGCCGGACGGGCCGACCACGGCGAGCAGGGCGCCGCCGGGCACCCGCAGGTCCACCCCGTCGAGCAGCGTCCGGCCGTCGTCGGCCAGCACGCTCACCCCGCGCAGCTCCAGGCAGCCGGGACCGGGCGGCAGGGTGCGCTCGCCGTAGCGGCGGGCTGGTTCGGTGAGCACCTCGGCGGCGCGGCGGCAACCGGCGCGCACCCGGACGGCCTTGTTGAGGGCGCTCACCACGGTGCCCAGGCCCGCGCCGAGCGCGGCGTACTGGAGCGCGGCCAGCAGGTCTCCCGGCGTCAGCCGCCCGGCGGCCAGGGAGAGGCCGCCGACCGCGGCGACCGCCAGTTGCAGCATCGGGCTGAGCACCGCGCCCCGGGTCGCCGCCCCGGCCAACACGGTCCACGTGCGGGTGCCGTGGCGCCGCAGCTCGGCGACCGGGGTCAGGACCCGGTCGACCTCCCGCCCGGCGGTGCCGGCGGCGGCGATGGTCCGGGCGCCGGCGAGCGCCTCGACCAGCAGCCCGGCAAGGTGCCCCTGGGCCCGCTGGTAACCGGCGACCGCCGCGGACGCGTCGGCGACGAACCCGCGCAGCAGCACGCCGAGCAGCACCAACCCGACCACGAAGGTCGCGCCGAGCCAGGGATCGATCATGGTGAGGGCCACCAGGCTGCCCACCGGGGGCAGCAGCACGGTGCCCGCCAGGACGATGGTCGGGGCCGCCTGCCCGGCGTCGGCCACCTGGCCGACCAGTCGACCGACCAGGTCGCCCACCGGGTGGCGGGCCGCGGCCCGGGGATCGAGGGCGAGGATGTGGCGGGTCAGCGTGTGGCGTAGGTCGGCGACGGACCGGGCGCTCGCCGCGCCGGTGCCGTAGTCCCGCACCGCACCGGCGCAGACCAGCAGGACGACCAGTCCACCCACGGCGGCCAGCCAGCGGGTGGCGGACTCCCCGGCGGTGGCGCCGACAGCGGCATCGACCGCCCGGCCCAGCGCCGCGGGCAGCGCCAGTTCGGCCGCCGCCACGGTCACGGTGGCCAGCGCCAGCACCGGGGTCCACCAGCCGGCGGACCCGACGGCCCGCCAGAGGAGCCGGTCGGCCGGGGTCATCGCACCTCCACGCAGGGCGCGGCCCCGGACCGGCGTGAGCCGGCCCGGGGCCAGGCGAACCGAGGTCAGTTGCAGGTGGTGATGCTCAGCGAGCTGTCGCCGCAGAGCAGCAGGCTGGCCTGGCTGCCCCCGCCGTTGCGCTCGATGGCCGGCAGTTCCATGCCCTGGAGGTCGAGCAGTGCCATGATGTTCCCCTTTTCTCTCGTGTCGACTGCTGGTCGGATCTGGTGGCGTGGCCATCACGGTGGCCACCGGGTCAGTTGCAGGTGGTGATGCTCAGCGAGCTGTCGCCGCAGAGCAGCAGGCTCGCCTGGCTGCCCCCGCCGTGGCGCTCGGCGGCCGGCAGCTCCATCCCCTGGAGGTCGAGCAGGGCCATGTCGTTCACCTCCTTCCGTACGCGTCGGGTCGGATTGCCCCGGAGTGACCCCCGGGGAGCTGGGTGGGCCGGTCAGCCGCCGGCCGGTGGGGTGGGCCCGACCGGCGTGGCGCCGGGCAGGGGCGACAGGAACGGCAGGCCGGTGCCCGCCGGCTGGGTGGTCGCGAGGGCGTGCAGCACGCCGGCGGTGCCGGTGGCCAGGTCCATGGAGAGCCGCAGCAACTGGTCGCCGGGGAAGGCGGTCGCCCCCCGGAACGGCAGCGCGTGCCAGCTCAGCAGCCGAGCCTGCCGGCGCGCCGCCTCGACCTCACCGCGTGCGGCCAGGTAGGTCACCATGCCGGCGCGGCCCGCGAAGAGTCCGGACTGGGCGTAGAACGGGAAGTCGGCGCAGCGGCGGATCGCCTCGGCCGCGGTGCGCAGGCCCTCGTCGTCGCGGTGGCGCAGGTACTGGTCGAGGACCAGGCCGATGCCCACGCTGCCCTCGCCGAGGTAGGGCATGGTCCGCCAGCCCTCGTTGACCTCCAGGTGGCCGGCGTCGCGCCGGACGCACCGGCGCAGGTCCTGCCGCAGCGCGGTCTCCGCGTGCTCGAGCAGGCTCCGGTCCTGGTCGAGCTCGTACATCCGCAGCAGCATCAGCGCCACGCCCGCACCACCCCGGAGCAGCCCCGCGTACGGGTACTGGCCGCCGCTGACCTCGGCCACCGACTCGACGTCGCCGAGCCGGTCGACGACCAGGCCGACCGCCCGGCGCGCCGCGTCGGCGTACCGCCTGTCGCCGGTGCGGCCGGCGAAGTGGGCCAGGTTGAGCGCGACACCGGACAGGCCGCTCATCAGGTCGTCGCCGAGTTCGGTCCACGGCTCGTCGAGGCAGCGGTCCAGCAGCCGCACCGCCTCGGTGCGGTGCCCGAGCAGGTCCAGCACGTACGCGACGCCGTGCAGCCCGTCGTAGAAGCCGAGCCGGCTGCCGGACGCCGGTTCCCGTACCCGGTCGAGCAACCATTGCTCGTGCCGGGGGTCGGTGCCGGCGCCGCCGGCGTGCAGCGCCCAGAGCACCCCGGCCGCGCCGTGGGCCAGGTTGAGCCCGCCGTCGGCCCCGGCGAACTGCCGGATGTCGCCGGGGAAGAGGCGGTCGTCGCGGTGCGGGGTGGCGCTCGCGGTGATCGCGGTGGCCAGCCGGTCCCGCAGCGCCGGCCAGTCGTCCGGGTCGATCCGTGGCCGGTCCGGGTAGCGGCCAACGGCCCCGGCTTCCGTCTCCGCCCGGGTTTCGGTCTCGGCCCGGGTCGCGGTCTCGGTCCTGACCTCGGTCGCGGTCCGGCCGAGGATCACGGCCACCGCCTCGTCGAGCAGGTCCCGGGGCACCGGGAAGTGCTCCGCCACCACCTCGGCCAGGTGGGCCGCCTTCTCCGGCGCCAGCCGCAGCATCGCGGTCAGCGGCAGGAAGAGGGCCAGCCGCAGGCACGCCAGGGCGTACCGGTCCACCTCGAAGCCGGTCCGGTCGCGGGGCGCGGCGAATGCCTGGTTGCGCAGCGCCGGCCGGGTGGCCGCCGCGGCGGGGGTCGCCACCTCGAAGTCGATCAGCGTGACGTCCCCGTCGTCGCCGACCATGATGTTGAACATGTGCAGGTCGCCGTAGACCACGCCGTGGGCATGGATGGCCTCCACCGCCTCGGCGACCTGCCGGTGCACCTCGAGGGCCCACCGGGTGTACGCGTCCGGGTCGGCGTCGAGGTGGACCAGCGGGTAACGCTCCACCACGAGTTGGTTCAGCGGGCGGCCCGCGACGAAGGTCAGCGCCAGGAACTCGTGCCCGCCGAAGCTGAACTCGTCGTGCACCCGCACCAGGTGCGGCACGTCGGCGAGCCGGCGCAGCGTCTCGGCCTCCCGGCGCAGCCGGGTGACCGCGTCCGCGCCGGTGGCGTCCAGCCCGGCGTGCGGGCGGGCCTCCTTCAGCACCACCCGGTCCCCGGTGCGGGTGTCCCGGGCCTCGTAGAGACCGCCGCCGTTGGAGAAGTGGATGACCTTGTCGATCCGATAGGGCAGGTCGGTGGTGGTGGCGGCGTTCCGGGCGGCCAGGTGCGGGGCGAGGAAGTCCGGGAGGGTGACCCAGTCGGGCAGGTGGAAGACCGGGTCGCGTCGGTCGGGCACCAGGGTGCCGGTGGCGTCCTCGATCGCCGGCACGACCTGGCCCTCGGGGGAGAGGCAGTACCGGGCGGCGAAACCGCCGTAGCGCAGGTACACCGGGCCGTCGCCGTAGCGGAGGTCGCTCAGGATGTACGGCCCGGTCTCCCCGTCGAGCAGCGCGGCGAGCTCCTTGGCGGTCAGCTCCAGCTCCGCGTCGTCACGGGGGTAGACGGTGATGAACTTGCCGCTGGCCGCCCGGCGGGCGTACTTGCTGTTGCGCATGAGCAGCATCCGCGGCCCGCGCAGGTGCTTGAACGGGATGCCGCGGGGCCGGCAGTAGTCCATCACCCGGGCCAGCACCCGCTCCGCGTTGTCCAACCGGGCCGACACGTGGATCTTCCACCCCTGGGGCGGAAGGGAGCCGCCGACCGGCGCGTGGATCAGCCAGTCATCCTTGATCTCGTGCTCCCAACCGGGCGCCGACCGGCGGTCCGTCAGGTAGCCGGGTGCCTCGGCGGCGGAGCTGGCGAGCGAGTCGTAGAACAGCGGGTCGACCGCGCAGTACGAGTCGTACCGTTCGTCCATGTCGTCTGCCTCCACCGGCTGATCGGGTGAGGTCAATCCTGCGGACGGCGGAGGACGGAGCAAAGTGTGATCGGTCATGACCGGCGCGTGATATTCACACCCCGAATTCGTGACAATGGCGGAGTTTAAAATCGCGAATGCTGCGTCAGCAGTGCGTCGGAGTCCCTCCTGGACACGCGAAGACCCGCACCGGCACGGGGCTGGTGCGGGTCTCGCGGGCCGGCCGCTCGCCGGCGGTGGACTCAGTAGACGGTCACGCCGTAGGCGCTCGCCGCCTCGGTGACCGGCTGGAAGAACGTGGTGCCGCCGCGCTTGCAGTCACCGCTGCCGCCCGAGGTGATGCCGAGCGCCTTGGTGCCGTCGTAGAGCGCGCCGCCGGAGTCGCCGGGCTCGGCGCAGACGGTGGTCTGGATCATGCCCTTGACGGTGCCGCTGCCCTGGTAGCGGACGGTCACGTTGAGCGCGGTCACGGTGCCGCTGTGGGTGCCCGTGGTGGAGCCGGTCCGCTTGACCGCCTCACCCACGAACGCGTTGGCGGCGGTGTAGCCGCCGGGGTGGCTCAGCCCGGCGTTGTCATAGCGGACCAGGGCGTAGTCGTTGCCCGGGAAGCTGGACCCGACCGTCGGGCCGATCAACGTGGACTGGCTGGAGTTGGTGTACCAGGTGTTGGCGACGTCGCCACAGTGCCCGGCGGTGAGGAAGTAGTACACCCCGCCCTTGACCACGTTGAACCCGAGCGAGCAGCGGTAGCCGCCGCCGTAGATGGCGTCACCGGCGGAGAGCAGCGGCCGGAAGACGCCCTTGGCCCGGTCCACCCGGATCGCACCGGCCGTGGCGCCGGCGCTCTTCTTGAGCGTGGCCAGCTCGGCGGCGGAGACGCTCTCGTCGGCGGTCACCACCACCCGCTTGGTGGCGGCGTCCACCCGCCAGGCGATGCCGTCGACACCGGAGGCCGTGACGGCGGCGTCGACCTGGGCGAGCTGGCCGGCGGTGTAGCTCGGAGCGGCCGAGGCCGGTCCGGTGAACGCGCCGGCGGCCACCAGGCCGACGGTCGCGGCGAGCAGGGGAGTCAGTCGGCTGCGGCGGATTCTCACGGTCTTCTCCTCGGACGGTGAAGGCCGCCGGTTGCGTCGGCGTCCATGCCGTGTCGCCGGGATCCGTTCGGGGTGTGACCTCGGCGAACGCTGTAGCCGCGAGTATCCACCAGGGTCGATGTGGGGACAAGGGGTGAGCGGCGTGTCGGCCGGGAGCTGACTAGGGTGGCAGCGCGGGAGGTGGCGACATGGCGGAGCTGAGCGGACCGGCCCGGGCCGGACTGGAGTCGGCGGTGCCGGGCGGGGTGGCGACCGGGGCCGCGGACCGGCTGCGGCTGGCCCACGACGCCTCGCACTACCTGCTGCACCCGAGCGCGGTGGTCACCCCCGCCGACGCCGGGCAGGTCGCCGCGCTGCTGCGGCACAGCCACCGCACCGGCACCCCGCTGACCTTCCGCTCCGGCGGCACCAGCCTCAGCGGGCAGGCGGTCACCGACCAGCTCCTGGTCGACACCCGCCGGCACTTCCGCGACCTCGAGGTGCTCGACGAGGGCCGGCGCGTGCGGGTGCAGCCGGGAGTGGTGCTGCGGCAGGTCAACGCCCGGCTCGCCCGGTACGGCCGCAAGCTCGGCCCGGACCCGGCCAGCGAGTCCGCCTGCACGGTCGGCGGGGTGGTGGCCAACAACTCCAGCGGGATGACCTGCGGCACCGAGTTCAACACCTACCGCACCCTGGAGTCGGTGCTGCTGGTGCTGCCGGGCGGCACCGTGCTGGACACCGGCGCCCCGGACGCCGACGACCGGCTGCGGGCGGCCGAGCCGGAGCTGCACGCCGGGCTGCTGCGGCTGCGTGACCGGGTCCGCGGCAACCCGGACTCGGTGCGCCGGATCCGCGCCCAGTACGCCATGAAGAACACCATGGGGTACGGGGTGAACGCCTTCCTCGACCACGACACGCCCGCCGACCTGCTCACCCGCCTCGTGGTGGGCAGCGAGGGCACGCTCGCCTTCGTGGCGGCGGCGACGTTCCGTACCGTGCCGGTGCACCGGCACGCCGCGACCGGCCTGCTGGTCTTCGACACCCTGGGCGCGGCGATGGCCGCCATGCCGGCCCTGGTGGCCGCCGGGCCGGCGGCGGTCGAACTGCTCGACGCCGCCGCCCTGCGGGTGGCTCAGACCGACCCGAAGGCGGACGCCGCGCTGCGCGGCCTCGCGGTGCGCGAGCACGCCGCCCTGCTGATCGAGTGGCAGGAGTCCGACCCGGAGGCGCTCGCCGCGCGAGTCGCGGCGGCCCGGCCGGTGCTCGCCGACCTGCCGCTGACCGCGCCGGCCCGGCTCAGCGGGGAGCCGGCCGCGCGGGCCGCGCTGTGGCACATCCGCAAGGGGTTGTACGCCGCCGTGGCCGGCGCCCGGCCGTCCGGCACCACCGCGCTGCTGGAGGACATCGCCGTCCCGGTGGGCGCGCTCGCCGACACCTGCGCGGCCCTCGCCGACCTGTTCGCCCGGCACCGGTACGAGCAGAGCGTCATCTTCGGCCACGCCAAGGACGGCAACCTGCACTTCATGCTCAACGAGCGGTTCTCCCACGGCGCGGCGCCGGCCCGGTACGCCGACTTCACCGAGGAGATGGTCGACCTGGTGCTCGGCCACGGCGGCACGCTCAAGGCCGAGCACGGCACCGGCCGGGTGATGGCCCCGTACGTGCGCCGCCAGTTCGGCGACGAGCTGTACGCCGTGATGCGCGAGCTCAAGACGCTCTGCGACCCGGCCGGCGTGCTCAACCCGGGCGTGCTGCTCAGCGACGACCCGGAGATCCACATGCGGCACCTGAAGACTGTGCCGACCGTGGAGGAGGAGGTGGACCGCTGCGTCGAGTGCGGCTACTGCGAGCCGGTCTGCCCCAGCCGCGATCTCACCACCACGCCCCGGCAGCGGATCGTGCTGCGCCGGGAGATCGCCGCCGCCCGCGCCGACGGTGACCTGGCCCTGGCCCGCGAGCTGGAGCGGGCGTACGACTACGACGCGGTGCAGACCTGCGCGGTCGACGGGATGTGCGCCACCGCCTGCCCCGTGCTGATCAACACCGGTGACCTGGTGAAGCGGCTGCGTGCCGAGGGGAACGGCCCGGTGGCGCAGGCCGGCTGGCGGGGCGCGGCCCGGCGCTGGGGTGCGGCGACCCGCGGCCTGGCCCGCGGCCTCGACCTGGCCGGCGCGGTGCCCCCCGCGCTGCCCGAGACCGCGACCCGGGCCGCCCGCGCGGTGCTCGGCGCCGACCGGGTGCCGCAGTGGCGCCGCGACCTGCCGGCCGGCGGCGCGGTCCGGCGTCCGCACCCGGTCGACGACCCGGACGCGGTGTTCGTGCCGTCCTGCCTGGGCACGCTCTTCGCGCCGGCCGAGGGCGGCTCCGGGGTGGCGGCCGCGCTGCTGACCCTCGCCGAGCGGGCCGGGGTGCGGCTGCTCGTGCCGGACGGCATCGCCGCGACCTGCTGCGGCACCCCGTGGTCGTCCAAGGGCCTCACCGCCGGCTACCGCGCGGTCCACGACCGGGTCGCGCCGGCGCTGCGGGCGGCCAGCCGGGCCGGGGCGCTGCCCCTGGTCAGCGACGCCGCGTCGTGCACCGAGGGGTTCGCCCGGCTGCTGGCCGACGCCGGTGACCTGCGGGTGGTCGACGCCGTCGGGTTCGCCGCCACCGACCTGCTGCCCCGGCTCACCGTTCGGCGCCGGCTGGGTTCGCTCGCCCTGCACCCGACCTGCTCGTCCACCCGGCTCGGGCTGGACGAGGCGCTGCTCGCGGTGGCCGGGGCGATCGCCGACGAGGTGGTGGTGCCGGACGGCTGGCAGTGCTGCGGCTTCGCCGGCGACCGGGGCCTGCTGCACCCGGAGCTGACCGCCTCGGCCACCCGGGCGGAGGCCGCCGCCGTCGCCGGGCGCCCCTTCGACGGGTACGCCTCGGTGAACCGCACCTGCGAGATCGGCCTGGCCCGGGCCACCGGGCAGCCGTACCGGCACCTGCTGGAGCTGCTGGCCGACGCGACCGCCTGACCGCCGGCGGGTAGCATTCGCCGGCGTGTGGCGTAGCTGGTGGTTCGCGGGTCTGCTGGTGGCGTGCGGTCTGTTCGTCGCGGCGGTCCAGGACGACCGGCGGGTCGGCGTCGTCGAGCTGATCGTCTTCCTGGTGCTGGCGGTCCTGGCGTCGCCGCTGGTGTTCCCCCGCTCGCTGACCGCCGCGCAGGCGCAGGAGCGCAGCGCCCGCGACGGGCGGCCGGTCGTCTACTGGCGGCCCGGCTGCCGGTACTGCCTGCGCCTGCGCCGTCGGCTCGGCCGCCGGGCCGGCCAGGTGTACTGGGTGAACATCTGGCGCGATCCGGCCGGGGCGGCGGCGGTCCGGGCCGTCACGGGCGGGGACGAGACGGTGCCGACGGTGGTCGCCGGCGGCGAGGCCGTGGTGAATCCGGAGCCGGCCTGGCTGCTGCGCCGGCTCACCCCCTGACACCCCTCGGCGTCCGCCACCGGTCCGGTGGGCCGCGCGGCCGGGCCGGGTCCCGGGACGTTGGGCTCTGCCGCCCCGGCCGCACCTCGGGTTCGATGAACTCCGACGGGTTCGGTGTGGACGTTGGAGGTCGCGATGGGAAGCTGGCCGTACTCGGACGACGACCTGCGCCGGATGTACGCGGGCGGGCGCGCCGACGCCACCGCCCGGCGCTTCGCCCGGGTGTGGGCGGTGGTGCAAGGAGCCGGGCTGCTGCCCCGGCGCTGGGTGACGCTCGAGGTCCGTGGCCGCCGCACCGGGCGACGTACCCGCTTCCCGCTGGGGATGGCCGACTGGCAGGGGGAGTGGTACCTGGTCCCGATGCTGGGCGAGGACTGCAACTGGGTCCGCAACGTCCGCGCGGCCGGGGGCCGGGCCACGATCCGGCACGGCCGGGCCCGGGCCTGCCGGCTGATCGAGGTCCCCGTCGCGGAGCGGGCGCCGATCCTCAAGCGCTACCTGCAGAAGGTGCCCGGGGCGCGACCGCACATGCCCGTCGACCGGCACGCGCCGCTGGCCGAGTTCGCCGCGATCGCGCCGCGCTACCCCGCCTTCCGGGTGGTCCTCGAGCCGCGGGCCGGCGCGCCGGCCGGTCGAGGGGAAGCCGCCTGACGGGGTACCGGTCAGAAGCGTGCCACCAGATCCAAACGGCGTCTCCACCCGCGACCAGGACCCCAGCTCGACAACACCGTGGCTGTCGTCTGTGCGCCAGAGTTCTCGTCAGACCGTCGGGGCTTCCCAGGTGGTCAGGCAGAAGGGGTGGCCGGCCGGGTCAGCGTAGACGAAGCATTGATTACTGTTGGGCTGGAAGTCGTATTTCGTTGCGCCGGCGGCGAGCACGCGCGCCTCGGCGGCGTCTCGGTCCTCGACCATGAAGTCGAGGTGCATCATGCTCGACGCGGTGGGGTCGGGCCAGGTAGGAGGCGTGTATCCGGGCACGGTCTGGAAATTGAGTCGCCCGGCCGGGCTCTGCACGCATGCCCATTCATCGCCGAACTGCGTCATCGTCCCGCCGGTGATGTCGGCGTAGAACTCCGCCAGGCGGATGGCGTCCGAACTGTCCAGAGTGACCGCGCTGAGCCGGATCTTGTCGGACATGTTGCCTTCTTCTGGTCCAGGCCGCCAGTAGCCCCACCGACAGCATTGGCATGACGGACAGCACCTTATCGAAGTCGACAGAACCGGCACTCGAAGGTGCCTTCTGGCGAGCTCTCTCGCGGGATCAAGACGCGGCGATCACCGCCGGCATTCGATGTTCGGCGATACGGCTCGTGCGCAGACCATGGCGGGTGACCGAGACTGTAGCGATGTCGCAAGATGTCGGGGGCGCGCCGCGCACCCAGGTAGCAATCACCGCCCTGCTCATCCTCGCCGGCGTGCTCATCCTCTTCGTCCCCGCCGGTGCCGAGGGCAAGGTCCTCGTGCCCGTCAGCGAAGGTCACGGACTGTCCGCCATGGACGGGGTCGGCGCGGCACTGCTGGCGGTGGGCGGTACCTGGCTGGAAGTGCTCGTGGTACGGCGCCTGCCGTACCTCGCCCTGCCCCCACGGGCCTTGTTCGCCCTCGGCCTGCTGGCCGGCCTCGGCATTGGGCTCCTGATCGCCTCGGTCTTTTCGGGATTCTTCTGGTGGTGGGCTGTCGGCGCCGCCGCACTGGGCCTTGCCGTCCTCGTCCTCGTGCCCCTCACCGCGCGCCGTGGAGATCGCTGACCGAACGTCCGCTTCCGCCGCAGACACGGCGCGCCCGGCTACTGCTGCGCTAGTCACTGTCCATCACCCTTCGCGATCCGTCAGCCGGCGCGGTGCGCCAGAGTGGCATCACTGGCCCTTGCGCATGGCATCATCATGGTGCCATGATGGCGTCATGGAACTCCGCACCTACGTCGACGCGATCCGCCAGCAGCTCGCCGTGGCCGCCGCGGCCGGCGGCGACGACGCCCGGGACCTGGCCGAGCGGCTCACCGCGCCGCTCGAGTCCGCGGTCCGGCTCGCCCTGCTGGACGCGCTCTCCGAGGCGGCCACGGAGATCACGCGTGATCTCGCCCCCGGCTCGGTCGACCTGCGGCTGCGCGACCGGGAGCCCAGCTTCGTGGTGACGCCACCGCCGGCCGAGCAGTACGCCGACGAGGCGGCGGCAGCGGCGGCCCCGCCGAACCCGCTGCCGACGCCCGCCGAGGGCGAGGACGAGGCGACCGTGCGGATCAGCCTGCGCCTGCCGGAGCACCTCAAGGCGCGCGTCGAGCAGGCCGCCGCCCGCGCCGGCGTCTCGATCAACACCTGGCTGATCCGGGCCGCGGCCGCCGCCGTCGACACCGACAACCAGCAGCACCGTCCCGACGCCCCCCGCCGGTCCGGCATCGCCACCGGCGGCCAGCGCTTCACCGGCTGGGTGCGCTAGCCCCACCGACATCCCGAAAGGGGAGCAACATGCCATCCTTCGACACCCCCACCCCGATCACCGCGTCGGTCGAACTCGTCGCCGGCGACGTACGGATCGTCGCCGCCGCGCGCACCGACACCGTCGTCCAGGTGCGCCCGGCCGACGGCGCCGAGGAGCGCGACGTGCGCGCCGCCGCGCAGACCCGGGTGGAATACGCCGCCGGCCGCCTCGTGATCCGCGGGACCAAGCAGCCCGGCTTCGGCGTCTTCGGCAGGACCGGTTCGGTCGAGGTGACCATCGAGCTGCCGGCCGGCTCCAGCGTGGAAGGCAAGCTGGGCGCCGGCACGGTCACCTGTTCCGGCGAGCTGGCCGACTGCCGGCTCAAGACCGGCGCCGGGGACCTGCAGGTCGAGGACGCCGGGACGCTCACCCTGCACACCGGCTTCGGCGCGGCCATCGCGCAGAACGTGGCCGGCAACGCCGACGTCACCACCGGCTCCGGCAAGGTCAGCCTCCGCACCGTCGGCGGGCACGCCGTGCTGAAGAACGGCAACGGCGAGACGTGGATCGGCGACGCGCGTGGCGAGCTGCGGATCAACGCCGCGAACGGCGACGTCTCCGCTGAGCACGCGGCCGGCTCCGTGGCGGCGACCACCGCCAACGGCAGCATCCGCATCGGTGAGCTGGTGCGCGGCCACGCGAGCCTGCGCACCGCGGCGGGGCGGATCGAGATCGGCATCCGGCGCGGCACGGCCGCCCGGCTCGACCTGCACACCCAGTTCGGCAAGGTGCGCAACGGCCTGGACGCCGCCGCCGGACCCGCCGACAGCGACGAGAAGGCCGAGGTGCGGGCCCGCACCGCGTTCGGCGACATCCTGATCCACCGCGCCTGACACCCCGCGGCGGCCCGCCTCCCGCCTTGGCAGGCGGGCCGCCGCGTAGGTTGCGTCAGCCGACCCGGCCGCACCACTCCTCGACGCAGCCGACCTCGAACGCCTTGAGGATCGTCTCGGTCACCTCGCTGCCGTCGAGGGCCACCGCCCGAGTCCGGAGCGCGACCCGGCCCTGCTCCAGCGCCGGGAGCCGCACCGACCAGTGGTCCCCGTCTGCCGCCACCGCGGCGGCGAGCCAGCTCCGGCCGCCGTCGACGGAGTACTCGACGGCGACCTCCCGCACCGGCCCGCCGGTGGCGCCGGCCTGCCGGGCGACGGACACCTCGAAGCTGATCGGCTTACCGACCGCGACCTCCTCCAACCCGTTGAGCGGCAGGTCGTACCGGAGGTCCAGCAACTCCTCGGCCCGCGGCCGGTTGCCGGTCGTGTGCCCGGAGCGGAACCGCCACTCGTCGGTGACCGTGTCGGACATCGGCCAGTTGCTGCCCAGCTCCGGGCCGCCGTCGCGGTGCGCGGTGACCGTCAACCGGTACCAGCCGTCGCCCGGCGGCAGCCGGAACTCGCCCCGACCGGGCACGTCGTTGGCCCCGACGGCGGTGCCGTCGTCCCTGGTCAGCACGGTGCTGCCGGCGTCCATGCCGGGGATCCACTCGGCGCGGTGCCCGGCCGCGTCGGAGAACATCGGCAGCGCGATCGTCAGGTCGTCGCCGGAGCGGGCCACCTGCGGCACCCCGGTCGGGCCGGGCACGGCAAGCGACGGGTTGAACGGCGCCTTCAGCCAGCCGTCGGCGTAGCTGCGCCCCGCCCGGTACACCGTCGGCCCGGCGTACTGGGCCCCCACCACTTGGTCCTCGCCGCTGAGGATGTGGAAGGTCGCCGTGGTCCACGGCACGTCCGGGGTCAGGAAGACGTCGGCCTCGGCGGGTGTCCGGGTGACCGTGTGCTGCTGGAGCCAGACCAGGCCGTCGTGCTCGATCCAGCCGTACAGTGCCTTGATGTCGTTCGGGTAGCCCGGCGCCCAGTGCGTGGTCCGGAGTTTGGCCAGGTCGGCGGACCGGTCCGTCCACCGCACGCCGGCCGGCACCCGGCCGTCGACCTGGTGGAAGGTCAGGTAGTGGTAGGCGCTCGCCCGGGTCCCGGTCACCCGCAGCGTCAGCGGACCGGCGGCCAGCAGGGCCCGCAGCCGCTTGGTGTTGGGGGTGTCGACGCTGAGGATCGGGTCGGTGGGCTGGGAGCCCTGGATGTAGCCGCTGATGATGATCAGCCCCGCCTTGGCCGCCTTGAGGGCCTGGTAGCGGGCGGTCCGCTCGGCCGCGGGCGCGGTCCAGCCGGGCTCGAAGAGGACCAGCTTGCCGGCGAGGTCCCGGCCGGTGAGGTCGGCGCCGTCGCCCACGTCGACGACCGTGCCGGTGACGTCGCCGTACCAACCGGCGAAGTAGTACGGCCGAATCGTGACGTCGATCGGGGTGCCGGTCGAGGTGTCCCGGGCGGTGATCCAGTCCTGCTGGAAGCTGCCCGCGCCGAAGAAGGTGAGGCCGGGCATCTCGGCGCTGCCGACCGCGTACACGGAGTGGGCGGCGGCGTTCAGCGGCGCGACCAGGCCGGTGGTGCCGGCGTCGCCGCCGGCGACGCGGGACACCAGCCCGGTGCCGGCGTACTCGCTGGAGACCGCGTCGTCGCGGTCGACCGCCAGGGTCACCGGTTTCGCGGCGCCGACGTCGATGGTCTGCTCGCGGTCGGCGTCCAGCCGCACCTCGTACGCGTAGTGCACGGCGGCCGAGGCGACCTCGGTGGTGCCGCTGAGCTGCTGCTCCCAGACGACCCCGAAGATCCGGTACGAGCCGTCGGCGAGCACCAGCTTCCGGGTCCTGCCCGGGCCGACGGAGGTCCGCACGGCGGCACCGGTGCCGGTTTCCTGGACCACGACGGTGGCCAGGGAGTTGTCCACCCCGGGGCGGTTGGGGCCGCCGACGAGGGTGAGGGTGTGGGTGGCCGGCTTGACCGTGAGGGCGTACGGGGTGCGGATGCTCTGCCCGGTGCCGGCGGCGGTGACGACGCCACTGTAGACGCCGCTGCCCGGCGCGGCGGCCGGGGTCACGGTGAGATCGACGGTGGCGCTGCCGTGCGCCGGGACGGTCACGTGCGTCCGGTCGAGGGCGGCGAGGGCAGCCGGCGCCCGGGTGCCGCCGGGGCCGGTGGTGTCGGCCCGGACCTGCAGTTGGACGGCGCGGTCGGAGCTGTTGGCGTATGTGATCCGACGCACGGTCGGCTCGGTGCCGGCGACCGGCTGGGCGGCCTGCACGGTGGGCAGCACGGCCGGCTCCGCGGTGACCTGCTGGGCGAGGGCGGCGGGCACGTCGACCAGCCCCGCGCCGACGTCGAAGACGCCCGCCTGCTTGACCGGCCCGGCCGAGGCGACGAGGGCCGCCTTCAGTTGCTCGCCGGTCCAGTCCGGGTGCGCCTGCTTGAGGATCGCGGCGGCGCCGGCGACGTGCGGCGTCGCCATCGAGGTGCCGGAGAGCCGGGCGTACGCGCTGCTGACCGCCTGCTGGCTGAGCGTGCCGGCGGCGCGGGCGGCGACGATGTCGCTGCCCGGGGCGGCGATCTCCGGCTTGACCGCGTCGTCGCCGACCCGGGGACCGCGCGAGGAGAACGCGGACATCGTGGACTGTTTGGTGACCGACCCGACGGTCAGCGCCGCGTCGGCGGCGCCGGGTGCGCCGACGGTGTACGCGGCGCCCTCGTTGCCGGCGGCGACCACGAAGAGGCTGTCCGACTGCGCGGAGAGCCGGTTCACGGCGGCGGAGAGCACATCGGTGCCGTCGGTGGCGGTGCTGCCGAGGCTCATGCTGACCACGTCGGCGCCCTGCGCGACGGCCCAGTCCATGCCGGCCAGGATCCAGTCGAAGTAGCCGCTGCCGCCGTCGTCGAGGACCTTGCCCTCGATCAGCGACACGTCGGGGGCGACGCCGGTGAACCGGCCCGCGGAGGCGGCGCCGGAGCCGGCGATGGTCGAGGAGACGTGGGTGCCGTGGCCGTTGCCGTCCTGCACGCCCGGCGCCCAGGTGAAGTTCTTCGCCTCGGTGACCCGGCCCGCCAGGTCGGGGTGCCCGGTGTCGTAGCCGGTGTCGAGCACCGCCACCGTGACGCCCTTGCCGGTCAGCCCGGCCCGCCACGCCTCGGGCGCGCCGATCTGCGGGACGCTCACGTCGAGCGTCGCCCGTACCTTGCCGTTGAGCCAGAGCCGCCCGGCCGCGGCGGTCGCGGTTCGGGCCGTCCCGGCGCCGCTGCCGGTGAGCCGCTGCCAGGCGGTCGCCGCCCGGTCCTTCTGCACCTGCAGCGCGGTGAGCCCGAGCCCGGGCAGCGAGCGGGTGAGTTTGGTGCCGTCGGGGGTGGACCGCAGGGCGGCGCCGCCCAGGCCGTCGGCGGCCGCGCCGGGCCCGGCCGCGAGGACCGGCACCACGGCGCTGTGCCGGTCGTCGTAGCCGAGCGCGACCAGGCCGGTGACGTCGAAGAGCGCTTCGTCCACCGCGCCCTCGTCGACCAGTTCCTGGGCGTCGGTCGGCAGCACGTACTCGTGGCCGTTGAGGCGGTAGCGGGTGAAGCCGACGTGTTCCCGCTCCGGTGCCGGGACCACGCCGGTCACCTGGACGTTCGCGCCACCGCCGGTGACGGCGACCCGGTCGCCGGTGACCAGGGTGACGGTGGAGGAGCCCGGGCCGGCGGCGGCGCCGGTGGCGGCCAGGGCGCCGGCCCTCGGGCCGGCGGGTGTCGGATCGGTGCCGGCCAGGGCCGGCGGGGATGCGGCGGCGACCACGGCTGCGGCCACCAGCGCGGTGACCAGGCGGCCGGGTGGCCGGAGTGAGGGGCGAGAATTGATCATGCCCGGGACTCTTGCACCGTCGTCCACAGCGGACCACAGGTCGTGGCTGGCGGTTACCGGTCACGACGGTGATCCGCCATTCGCCGTGGTCCATGGGTTGCCCGGGCGGCCGTCGCCCGGCCCTGGTCGTCGCCCGCCCTGGCGCCGGGTCAGGTGTCGCGTGCCACCAGCCGGCCCATCCGCACCGCGGTGAAGACGGCGGCGGCCAGCGCGACGTCGGAGAGCAGCATGAGGCCGATCGCGTAGGAGCCCTGCGATCCGTAGACCCAGCCCATCACCAGCGGCGGGACGAAGCCGCCGAGGCCACCGGCGGCGCCCACCAGGCCGGTGACGGCACCCACCTGGTCGGCCGGGGCGACCTTGCCGACCAGCGCGAACACCGCACCGCTGGCCGCGCCGAGCAGGACCGCCATGCCGAGCAGCGCGACCGTCGCCACCGGCACCAGGGTGGGCTGGAACGCCTGGACCACCGCGAACGCGGCGACCCCACCGAAGCACCACACCAGCACCGGCACCGGGTGCAGCCGGTCGGAGAGCCAGCCACCCAGCGGCCGGGCGGCCACCGCGAGGACCACGAAGCCGGCGGTACGCAACGCGCCGTCGGCGGCGTCGAGACCGTAGGCGGTGCGCAGGTAGGCGGGCAGGTACACGCTGAACGCCACGAAACCGCCGAAGCCCACCGCGTACAGGAAACAGAGCTGCCAGGTGACGGTCAGCCGGCCGACCGCGCGGAGCCGTCGCCACGCCGAGCCGGTCGGCCGGGCCCGCTGCGGCGCGTCGCGCAGCAGCAGGACCGACAGCACCGCGTATCCGGCCAGGATCGCGGCGACGAGCAGGAACGGCGCCCGGGGGCCGTAGGCGTCGGCGAGCCGGACGGTGGTGAAGTTGGCGATCGCGGTGCCGCCCATGCCGACGCCGAACACACCGATGGCGAAGCCCCGCCGGGCCGGCGGGTACCAGCCGGACACCAGGGGCACGCCGACGGCGAAGGCGGTGCCGCCGATGCCGAGGAAGAAGCCGGTGATGATCAGCGCGGGGTAGCTGGAGACCACGCTCAGGGTCAGCACCGGCCCGATGGTGGCGACCGTGACCAGCGGGAACACCACGCGCGCCCCGTACCGGTCGGTGAGCGCGCCGACCGGGATGCGTCCCAGCGAGCCGACCACCACCGGCACGGCCACCAGCAGGGACTGGGCGGCGAAGCTGAGGTCGAGGCGCTCCTTGATGCCCGGGCCGAGCGGGCCCAGCAGCGCCCACGCCCAGAAGTTGACCAGGAACCCGAGGGTCGCCAGGGCCAGCTGCACGGTGGCGCCGGACCGGGCCGGTCCGGGCGGGCCGGCGTCGGCGCTGCCGGGCGCGGGCGTGCTGCCGGGCGCCGGGCTGTCGCGGGCGGTGCTCATCGCTGCTCTCCGGGGGGCGTCGTCGTGCGGGTCAGCGGCGGGTGCGGCGGCGGTCGCCGCTCGGGGCGGGCAGCTGGGGCGGGCCCTCCCAGCCGGGCCGGGCCGGCCGCAGCCCGGGCCGGTCGTCGCGGCTGCGGTAGACGACGTACGGGCGGGTGGCGTAGCCGACCGGGGCGCTGAACGCGTGCACGAGCCGGGTGAACGGCCAGAACGCGAAGAGCGCGAAGGCGGCCACGACGTGGATCTGGAAGCCGACCGGCACGCCGGCCATGACCTCCGGGTCGGGGCTGAGGTAGAACAGCGACCGGAACCACGGGGACACCGTCTCCCGGTAGTCGTAGCCGTCGCCGACCACGTTGGCCCGCACCGTGGCCAGCAGCCCCAGCACGATCACCCCGGCGAGCACCACGTACATCGCCTTGTCGTTGCGGGTGGTGGCGGCGAAGACCGGCCCGGTCAGCCGCCGGCGGACGATCAGGATGGCCAGTCCGATCAGCGTGCAGAGGCCGGCCACCGTGCCGATGAACACGGCCATCAGGTGGTACGTGTGCTCGGTGACGCCGACCGCCTCGGTCCAGGACTTCGGCACCACCAGGCCGCCGACGTGGCCGACCAGCACCATCAGCACGCCGAAGTGGAACAGCGGGCTGCCCCAGCGCAGGATGTTGCTCTCGTAGAGCTGCGACGAGCGGGTGGTCCAGCCGAACTTGTCGTACCGGTGCCGCCAGATCAGGCCGCCGACCAGCACGGCCAGCGCCAGGTACGGGTACACGACCCAGAGCAGGATGTTCATCGGCGGCCTCCCGAGGTGTCCACGAGTCCGAACGGTTCCAGGCCGACCTGCTCCGCCGGTGGTCCGGTGCGGGCCAGCCGGGCCGCGGCGGCCAGGTCCGCGGGCTGGGCCGGCGGCAGCATCTCGCGTACCGCGGCCACCGCGTGCCGGTAGACCGACCGCTCCCGGCCCAGCGCCTCGACCAGCAGGTCCAGGCCGACCCGGTGGTCCCGGAGCAGCCGCCACCCGCCGTCGTCGGCGGCGGCCAGGTCGAGCACCGCCGGCAGGAAGTCGGGCAGCTCACCGTCGACGACGGCCAGCCCGGCCCGCCGGTACGCGCCGGAGAAGCCGACCAGCGCCTCGCCGCGGCGGCGGGTGTCGCCGCAGGTGTAGTACGTCAGGTGCAGGCAGCAGCGGCGGCGGAAGTCGAACAGCTCCACATACCCGGCCCGCAGCTCGCCCGCGGTGCCCGCCGCCCGGTGGGCGACCACCTCGTGCAGCGGCCCGGCCACCGGGGCCGGTACGCCGTCGAGGGCGGCGCGCACGGTGGGCAGCGCGGCGAGCACCTCGTCGTCGGGATAGCGCAGCAGCAGGGACGCCGCGCGGGCGGCCACCCGCCGCCAGGTCGGCTGGCTCACCGGTCACCTCCGTCGGTGCGCTCGGACTCGGGATGGCGGGGCGGGAAGAGCCCTCGGGGGGTGCCCTTGCCGTCCCAGTTGAGCAGGTTGACCCGGCGCGGCTCGTCGCCCGGGTCGGTGAAGCCGTCGGCGGTCTGCCGGTCGCGCAGCATGTGGAAGGTCTCCACCTGCACCGGCACCGGTGTGCCGGAGGACTCCCCGAAGGGTCCCTGGCCGTACGGGCCGCCGCCGCCCATGCCGGGGCCGCCCTCGTAGTCGAGGCTGCACTCGGTGGCGACCTTCTCCAGCCGGTGGGCGTCCTCGGCGTGCGCGGCGGGGATGACGTAGCGCTGCTCGTACTTGGCGATGGCGAGCAGCCGGTACATCTCGTCCATCTCGGCGCCGGTCATCCCGACGGCGGCGGCGATGGACTCGTCGCGGGTCTCACCCAGGTTGATCCGGCGCTGGTAGGCGCGCATCGCGGCGAGCCGGTTCAACACCGCGCGCACCGGCTCGGGGTCGCCGGCGGTGAACAGCTCGGCGAGGTACTCCACCGGGATGCGCAGCGCGTCGATGGCGCCGAACAGGTTGCCGGCCTGCTCCGCGTCGTGGCCGGTGTCCCGCAGCACGTCCGCCACCGGCGACAGCGGCGGGATGTACCAGACCATCGGCATGGTCCGGTACTCCGGGTGCAGGGGCAGCGCCACCTCGTACCGCATGACCAGGTCCCAGACCGGCGAGCGCTGGGCCGCGTCGATCCAGTCGTCGGGGATGCCGGCCTCCCGGGCGGCGGCGACCACCCCGGGGTCGTGCGGGTCGAGGAAGACCGACCGCTGGGCGTCGTAGAGGTCGTGCTCGTCCTCGACCGCGGCGGCCTCGGCGACCCGGTCGGCGTCGTAGAGCATCAGCCCCAGGTAGCGCAGCCGGCCGACGCAGGTCTCCGAGCAGATGGTCGGCTGGCCGATCTCGATGCGCGGGAAGCAGAAGGTGCACTTCTCCGCCTTGCCGGTGCGGTGATTGAAGTACACCTTCTTGTACGGGCAGCCGGTCACGCACATCCGCCAGCCCCGGCAGCGGTCCTGGTCGACCAGCACGATGCCGTCCTCGGCCCGCTTGTAGATCGCGCCCGAGGGGCAGGAGGCGGCGCAGGACGGGTTGAGGCAGTGCTCGCAGATGCGCGGCAGGAAGAACATGAACGTCTTCTCGAACTCCTGCTTCACCTGGTCGGACACCTTGGCCAGCACCGGGTCGCCGGCGGCGATCTCGTTGCCGCCGGCCAGCGAGTCGTCCCAGTTGGCGCTCCAGGAGATCTTCGTGTCCTTGCCGGTGAGCAGGGACTTCGGCCGGGCCACCGGGGTGTCGTCGCCGGCCGGGGCGGTGAGCAGGTGCTCGTAGTCGTAGGTCCAGGGCTCGTAGTAGTCCTGCATGGACGGCAGCTTCGGGTTGGCGAAGATGCTGAACAGCTTCTTCACCCGGCCGCCGGCGCGCGGCTTGAGCCGGCCGGAGCGGGTCCGGGTCCAGCCGCCCTGCCACCGCTGCTGGTCCTCGTAGGTGCGCGGGTAGCCCTGCCCGGGCCGGGTCTCCACGTTGTTGAACCAGACGTACTCGACGCCGGACCGGTTCGTCCACGCCTGCTTGCAGGTGACCGAGCAGGTGTGGCACCCGATGCACTTGTCGAGGTTCATCACCATCGCCATCTGCGCCATGACCCGCATCAGTACTGCACCTCCTGGGAGCGGCGGCGGATCACGGTGACCTCGTCGCGCTGGTTGCCGGTCGGACCGAGGTAGTTGAAGGCGAAGGAGAGCTGGGCGTACCCGCCGATCAGGTGGGTGGGCTTGACCAGCAGCCGGGTCAGCGAGTTGT
This sequence comes from Micromonospora sp. NPDC050495, assembly GCF_040655175.1. Classification (NCBI taxonomy): domain Bacteria; kingdom Bacillati; phylum Actinomycetota; class Actinomycetes; order Micromonosporales; family Micromonosporaceae; genus Micromonospora; species Micromonospora sp. NPDC050495. The sequence continues at coordinate 29,753 of NZ_JBFAJK010000015.1, forward strand.
GGATGCCGCCGCGCCGGCCGTTGACCTCCGCCTTCGGCACGTCGATCACCCGCTCCTGGGCGTGGTACATGTACACGGTGCCCTCGGGCATCTTGTGCGTCACCACCGCCCGGCAGACCACCACGCCGTTGCGGTTGACCGCCTCGATCCACTCGTTGTCCCGTACGCCGATCTTCGCGGCGTCGGCCTCGCTCATCCACATCGTCGGCCCGCCCCGGGACAGCGTCAGCATGATCAGGTTGTCCTGGTACTCGGAGTGGATGGACCACTTCGAGTGCGGGGTGAGGTACCGGACGGTGATCTCCAGCTCCCCGTTGGCGCCCAACCGAGGCTCGCCGAAGAGCTTGTGCATGTCCAGCGGCGGCCGGAAGATCGGCAACGCCTCGCCGGCCTCGTGCATCCAGTCGTGGTCGAGGAAGAAGTGCTGCCGGCCGGTCAGCGTGTGCCACGGCTTGAGCCGCTCGGTGTTGATGGTGAACGGCGAGTACCGCCGCCCACCGTGCTCGCTGCCCGACCACTCCGGACTGGTGATCACCGGCACCGGGCGGGACTGGGTGTCGGCGAAGGTGATCTGCTTGCCCTCGTGCTCGGCGGCCAGGTCGGCCAGGCGTACCCCGGTGCGCTTCTCCACGTCGTGGAACCCGGCGGTGGCCACCCGGCCGTTGGTGGTGCCGGAGAGCGCGAGGATCGCCTCGCAGGCGTGCACGTCGGTGGCGAGCGACGGCCGCCCGTCGGCCACGCCGCCGCGCACCGCGCCGTTCTTGTGCCGCAGGTAGTCCACCTCCGGCCGGACGTCCACCGACACGCCCTTGCCGGTGGTGCCGAGGGAGTCCAGCAGCGGCCCGAGGGCGGCCATCTGGTCGGCCACCGCGGCGTAGTCGCGCTCGACCACCAGCAGTTTCGGCATGGTGCGGCCCGGCACCGGCGCCGTACCCTCGGCCGCCCAGTCGTGGACCCGCCCGTACGGGGTGGCCATCGCGTCCGGCGTGTCGTGCAGCAGCGGCGCCGCGACCAGGTCCCGGCGTACGCCCAGGTGGGTCGCCGCCAGCGCGGAGAACGCCTGGGCGATGCCGTGGAAGGCCTGGAAGTCGGTCCGGGTCTGCCACGGCGGGTTGATCGCCGGGGTGAACGCGTGCACGAACGGGTGCATGTCGGTGCTGCTCAGGTCGTGCTTCTCGTACCAGGTGGCGGCCGGCAGCACGATGTCGGAGAACAGGGTCGTGGAGGTCATCCGGAAGTCCAGCGACACCAGCAGGTCCAGCTTGCCCTCGGGCGCCTCGTCCCGCCAGGTCACGTCCTTCGGGCGCAGCTCGGCGGGCGCCTCCGTCGCGCGCAGGTTGGCGTCGGTGCCGAGCAGGTGGCGCAGGAAGTACTCGTTGCCCTTGGCCGACGAGCCGAGCAGGTTGGCCCGCCACACGGTGAGCACCCGGGGCCAGTTCTCCGGCGCGTCCGGGTCGGTGCAGGCGAACCGCACCGCGCCCGCGCCGACCTGCTCGGCGACCCAGCCGCCCGGGTCGTCGGGCCGGGCCGCGAGGGCCTCGTCGGCCAGGTCCAGGGGGCTGCGGTCGAAGGTGGGTGCCGACGGCATCCAGCCCGACCGGGCGGACTGGGCCAGCAGGTCCATGGTGTGCTTGCCGGCGAACGCGCCGGTGCCGGTCGGCGAGGCCACCACGTCGGCGGAGTAGGTGTCGTAGCGCCACTGGTCGGTGTGCACGTACCAGAACGCGGTGCCGATCATCTGCCGGGGCGGGCGCACCCAGTCCAGCCCGAACGCGAGCTGCTGCCAGCCGGTCACCGGCCGGCACTTCTCCTGCCCGACGTAGTGCGCCCAGCCGCCGCCGTTGACCCCCTGACAGCCGGTGAGCGTGACCAGCGCCAGGATCGCCCGGTAGGTCGCGTCGGAGTGGAACCAGTGGTTGGTGCCCGCGCCGAGCAGGATCATCGACCGGCCGCCGGAGCGCTCGGCGTTGTCGGCGAACTCCCGGGCCACCCGGGCCACCTGCGCGGCCGGCACCCCGGTGATCGGCTCCTGCCACGCCGGCGTGTACGGCGCCGCGACGTCGTCGTAGCCGGCCGGCCACTGCCCGGGCAGCCCGTCGCGGGCCACCCCGTACTGGGCCAGCAGCAGGTCGAACACGCTGGTCACGAGCTGGCCGGCCACCGTCCGGGTGGGCACGCCGCGGCGCAGCACCTGCGGGGTGTCGGTGTCGAAGCGGGGCAGCTCCACCTCCACCGGGTCGCCGGCGCCGAGGCAGGTCAGCGCCGGCTCCAGCGCACCGAGGTCGAGGTTCCACTGGCCCGGCTGCTCGCCCCAGCGGTGCCCGAGGCTGCCGCGCGGCACGGCCGGCGCGCCGGCCGCCGAGTCCCACAGCACCGTCTTGAACGCCGCCTCCGTCCCGGTCTCGCCGAGCTCCGCGGCGGTGAGGAACTTCCCCGGCCGGTACGCGCCGTCGGCGCCCGGCTCCAGGGTGACCAGGAACGGCAGGTCGGTGAAGCGGCGCACGTAGTCCACGAACCGCGGGGTGCGCCGGTCGACGAAGAACTCCTTGAGGACCACGTGCCCCATCGCCATGGCGAGCGCGCCGTCGGTGCCGGGCTGGGCGGGCATCCACTCGTCGGCGAACTTCACGTTGTCGGCGAAGTCGGGGCTGACCACCACCACCTTCTGACCCCGGTAGCGCGCCTCGGCCATCCAGTGCGCGTCCGGCGTACGGGTCACCGGGACGTTGGAACCCCACATGACGAAGTACGACGCGTCCCACCAGTCCCCGGACTCGGGCACGTCGGTCTGGTCGCCGAACACCTGCGGGGAGGCCACCGGCAGGTCGGCGTACCAGTCGTAGAAGGAGAGCATCGAGCCGCCGAGCAGCGACACGAAACGCGCGCCGACGGCGTGCGACACCATCGACATCGCCGGGATGGGGGAGAAGCCGGCGATCCGGTCCGGGCCGTGCTCGGCGATCGTGTGCACGTGGGCCGCGGCGATCATCTCCTGCGCCTCGTCCCAGCCGATCCGCACCAGGCCGCCCTTGCCGCGCGCCTTCTGGTAGCGGCGGCGGCGCTCCGGGTCGGCCTGGATGTCGGCCCAGGCCGCGACCGGGTCACCGAGCCGCCGCTTCGCCTCCCGGTACAGCTCCACCAGCACCCCCCGGGCGTACGGGTAGCGCACCCGGGTGGGGGAGTAGGTGTACCAGGAGAAGGCGGCGCCCCGGGGGCAGCCGCGCGGCTCGTACTCCGGCCGGTCCGGCCCGACGCTCGGGTAGTCGGTCTGCTGCTGCTCCCAGGTGATGATGCCGTCCTTGACGTACACCTTCCAGGAGCACGAGCCGGTGCAGTTGACCCCGTGCGTGGAGCGCACCACCTTGTCGTAGGACCAGCGGTCGCGGTAGAAGGCGTCCGCCTCCCGCCCGCCGATCTGGTGCAGCGTCCGGCCGTCGGCGGAGACCTCCGCGCGGCGGACCAGTCCGCCCACCGCCAGCAGCGCCCGTCCCGCACTCTCGGTCGCTCGCGACATACGCCTCATTCCCTCGATAACTTCTGCCGTAGTGCCCCACCCTCGTGGCAGGCGTGCCGGAGCGCAACACCGAACCGCCCCGTCGCGACGATCCTGACCGGAGACCACCTGCCGGGACCCGGGCCGAAAGTCCCGAGATCACCGCCGGCACCGACCGGCGAGCGGGGCGGCCGGCACCCGCTCGTCGTCCGGCCCGTGCTGGCTCCCCTCGCCGCGAGGGCTCCCGGCCACCGTTCAGTGGAGCAGTCCGGTCACCGCTCCGGAGCGCGAAGCCGAGCCCGACAATCGCTACTCAGACTGTTCGACAACGTCCTGCGCGTCGTCCTGGCCCGGTCGGTAGCGGCACGCACCGTCGGCGGCAGATCAGGACGCCGGCCCGGTGACTCGACCAAGATGGTGGTGTGAAGGCGATCTACCCAGACAACGGTGATGGCGACCGGCCGGCTGACTCGGAGGCTGTGCCCGGCCTACGTGCCGACGTCGAAGGCGCCTCTGACGTCGCATCGCTCACGCTCGAGGTCGACGGAGAGGTGTTCGCCTGCCGCCCGAACGAGTTCGGCGGCACCGACTACACGTGGATCAGCGGGCCGAACCCCGGCTACGGATTCGGGGTGAGTCCGACCCCGAACCCGTCGCTCGACGATCACGTGGAGAACATCCGTGGCTTCCTGGGCGTCGTTGACCCCGCCACGGGATATATCGAAGCCGAATGAGCATTGCGGCGTTCGCGGTCTGCTAAGCCCTGGAGTCGACGGCCTTCGACCTCTCGAGCTGCGGATGCCTGACAAGTGCCTACCCGCACCGCCGCTCCGCGGGTCGGGTCGCGGGGCCTGGCATAACGCCGCCAGTGGATCTGGGAGGCACCGCTTCCCAGCCGGTGCTACAGCCCTTTCCGTTCGGGATGCATCCCGGCGACCATCTCATGGCCCGGCATGCGGACGCAGTGCGACCCTGGCTCGGCGCGCTGCGCCTGTCAATACCCGTGGATGAAGTCTTCAACGTGATGGTTGGTTCTGTTGGTAGGTCCACATCTCGGCCATGAGACCGTCGACGAGGCGGATCAACCAGATGAGGTGGCCGGGCGAGTTGGTGCGGTGTGGCGGCTGGCCGACGGAGCCGATGACGGCGACGAGGTCGTTGTTGCTCAGGATGGTGTCGACGGTGAAGTGCAGGTCCGGGCGGGCGGCCCGGGTGGTCTGCACGGCGTGCTTGACGGCGCTGGGCCCGGTGATCTCGGGGTGGGCGTGGTCGACCCAGTCGGGGTGCAGGATCTGGTCAGCGATCGCGGTGTCGCCGGTGTTCCACATGTCGAAGTAGCGCGTGACGATGGTGCCGGCTGGTCCGTTAGTCATCGGCGTGACCCCGTATCTGATGCTGATGGCGTTGACTGGTTGATCATGCCGCGTTGACGTCGGTCGTGTGGGGGTGGGTGGGTGGACGTTCGACGAAGCTTGCCGCATTCGGGCGTGGTGCGTTGACTGCCCGCCACCGTTGGTGGGTGGCTTCGATCAGCTTGAATGCCGTCGCGGGCCGCCGCCTTCGAACCGGGCCGTTTGGTGACCTTGATTCGGTGCCGGGCCGTGGCGAACGTCGACTCGATCGGGTTTCGTGGTGCGCAGATGCACCCAGTGCTCGGCCGTCGTTCTTCCAACTCCAGGCCGTCCGCTGATCCGCGCGGGCACCCACTACCGGGTGCCAACCCCGCCGATCCTCACCGCGCTACACCTCACCCACAACGCCCCCACCGAGGAAGACGCCGACCCCGACACCGTGAGCCTGCCACCGCCTCAGCCACGCCAACCGGCCGCGCCCGAGCATCGATGACATCGCCCAGAGCACTGTGGCCGCTCTCGTGAGACGCACGGGCGGTTGGCTGGCAGGCGGGTCGGCCGCTGGGATTGGGGTATGTCGGGCTGGGCTTCGACTGCCGTCCCGCCAGGGCGCTCTAATTCTGCAAGATGGAGGAGCGGCCCGTCTTCCATGAGTCCCCGGGCCGCCCCGCCACCCATCCGCTCAGAGGCTCTGGCCAGCCTTCACAGAGTCGACGAAGGTCGACCACTCCTGCGCATCAACCCTGATCGTGACCTCCGGCCGCTGGGAGTTCCGCAGCACCCGGCCTCCGTCGGGTGTGACGGCAACCTCGAGACAGTTCGGGCCAGAGTTATCGCATCGGTTCGGGCGAATCCACTGCATACGGATTTCTCCTTCGGTCGGTTGGACGGCACGTATAGGCCGGCACCACAACAGATGGTCGGCCATCCCGTTCAAGCGACAGAGCCGAGTAAGGCGTCACAAGGAGGGCCGCAACCCCTGGTGAGAAGCGTGGTTAGCTACCTGGCGGCGTCACCCTGGCCCTGCATCGCCGCACCGCATCCAATAGGCTCTCGCGACAGAGCGGCCGTTCCCCCGTGACGGCCGCTCCTTCACCCCTCCCGCCCTGGACCTCCCGCTTACAAGCCCTGTGCGTCCCGTCCGCACGCGTCCGGCAACGGCTGCACGCTCGCAGCTTCGTCCTGCCCGCGCTCGTCAGCGTGCTGCCGTCCGGCGACGTTGCTGTCGACAGCCGTTCCGCCGGCGCGCCAGGCCGACCCCGTTGGCGGAGCCTGGTCGGCGTTGTCGGCCAAGTCGCGGCGAGGGCGCTGAGGTTACGCGGAGTTGACCAGCCAGGTCCGGCCGTCGATGAGTTCCCGGACCGCGTCCAGGTGGCCGGCGTGGCAGGCGGTCTCGCTGATCATGTGCAGGAGCACCTCCCGCACGCTGTCCAGCCGCCAGTCGCCGAACTGGTCCGGCGGCCACCAGGCCGGCCCGGCGTCCAGCGGGGTGGCGGCGATGACGGCGTTGGCGTGGTCGATCTCCTGCCGGTAGCGGTCCAGCACCACGGCGGCCGGGACGTCGGGGTCGACCTGCCAGGCGTTGGCGGTCCGGCTCAGCGTGGCGATGATCTCCGACTCGCCGTGGACGACGCAGCGGAACCAGAACCGCTCGTCGTTCTCGGTGAGGTGACGCACCAGGCCGAGGCAGGACCACCCCGACGGCAGTACCGGCCGGCGGAGGGCGCCCTCGTCGAGGCCCTCCAGGATGCCCAGCACGTGCCGGCGTTGACCGTCCAGGTGCTTGATGAGCAGTTCGTTCTCCGCCGGCATGGCTGGTCGTGACACAGGATCCTCCTCATCTCGCGGTGACGCGCCGTCCATCGCGCGTCTGCCGCTGGGTCGACTCGATACAGCTGACGATCGGCGGCGCCGGTTCCGGACAGCCGGCGCGGAAGCTGTTGGGCGGCGCACCTGCTCGGCCGGGCACTGCGCGAAAGCGTGGACACGGTGCGACACCTGCCGTTCGCCGGCACGGTTGCGCTGGAGTTGGCGAACCGGCCGGGCACCGTCGGAGAGGACGCGCGGAAGTTGGCTCTCGCGATCGGAGTGCGCGGGTAGCCCTCCCTCGGGCACGAACTGTCCCCGCCGCCACCCCCGGCCACGGGGCAGCGGTACCAGGCGCGCGAGCAGGCAGCGGCGCAGCGGCGGCTGCTCGACCAGGCTGAGCGGTTGCGCGGGGACCGGTGGCACCGCGGGCCGACGCAGACCGTGCCGACGGCTCCGGCGGGGAGCAACCGGCCTGCCCGCCACCGCTTCCCAATCAGCCGTGACCACTGGCCGGCGGGGGAGGAGCGGTGAACCAGGAGCAGCAGATCCTTGGCGTGTGTCGGCGTACAGGTTCAAGTGCACAGGCGCGTACGGCTGAATGTGCAGAGATCGCCGTACCCACCCGAATCCGAGAAGATCAGCCAGGCCATCGACGTTCATCAAGTGCGATCACTGACCGTGCCCTACTCGGTCCAGTGGGCGTGGAGTGCGTCCTCGCGGACAGGCTCGCCTGATCCGCCCGGGTGCCGTGAGCGTGCTGCAGCAAATCGGGACCAAGCCGACCCGCACCGCAGCCGCGCAGCGGCGAGGAGCGGAAGCGGCGCGGTAGAGCCTTTCTGGGCCATGCGACTGCAGCGGGTAGGCACTGCGTGCGCCGCGGTCGCGATCTTGAGTAGCAACCTCTGCAAGATCAGCTGTACGCAGCTCTGCACTCCAACGAGTACCCCGACAGCGTGCATCGGTGAGGTCTCGACGGCATGTGCGTCGGGTGGGCGAGGCTCATCCCGTACCCGTGTTGGCAGGTGGAGTGGGCGACCAGCCAGCAGGCGCGGGCGAGCTGCGGTGGCCGCGCCGTGCCGCGCACGGTCCGGCGCAGCTCGGTGCGCACGGCAGGGTCGCCAGCGCTACCGCCGCGAGTACGCGACGTGTTGGCCGTCGGGTTTTCGTGTGGCGACCGTCCCATTCACTTTTACTAACGATGGTAGTAAAAACTAGTGGACTAGTTTTTAAGCGCCCCCAGAGAGGGTGTCATGTTGAGAAAGCAGCTTCTGACGATGGCGGTGGCCTTCGCAACCGCCCTCGCGGTCCCCGTCTGGCTCGCCCCGGCCGGGGCATCGGTCCCGGCCGGGACCACCGACGCCCACGACGCCCACGATGCCCACGGCAGCGCGACCACGTCGCCCTCGACGTCGGAATCGGACCACGGCGCAGCGGTGGACTGGAAGACCATGGACGAGCAGATGGCCAAGCGGGACAAGTCGTTCCCGGCCGCCACCAAGGGCGAAGGTGGCAAGGACCTCGCGCCCACCGTGCTCGCCGACGGGACCAAGGAGTTCCACCTCACCGCCGCGCCGACGAAGTGGGAGGTCGAGCCGGGCAAGATTGTCGACGCCTTCGCATTCAACGGAACGGTACCGGGCCCGACGATCCACGTGAACGTCGGCGACAAGGTCAAGATCGTGGTCGAGAACCACCTCCCCGAGTCGACCAGCGTGCACTGGCACGGCATCCAGCTGCCCAACAACATGGATGGCGTGCCCGACGTGACCCAGGACCCGATCCAACCGGGCAAGAGCTTCACGTACACCTGGGACGCGACGCGCCCGATGGTCACCTGGTACCACTCGCACCACAACGGCACCAAGCAGGTGACCAGCGGTCTGTACGGCGGCATCGAGGTGGGTGACATCCCGACGCCGAACAACATCAAGCCGAGCCAGGTCGTGCTGATGCAGGTGCAGGACGCCGGCACCGTCGGCATGACGATCAACGGGAAGTCGTTCCCCGCCACCAAGCCGATCGATGCGCACCTCGGCGACTGGGTCGAGATCACGTACATCAACGTCGGCACCATGGAGCACCCGATGCACCTGCACGGGGTGGACCAACTGGTGATCGCCAAGGACGGGTTCCCGTTGCCCGCGCCGTACACGGCCGACACCGTCCCGGTGTCGCCCGGCGAGCGCTACACCGTCCTGGTGCACGCCAACGCCAAGGGCGCCTGGGCGTTCCACTGCCACATCTTCCCGCACTCCGAAGGATCGCAGGGGATGTTCGGCCTGTTCACCTTGATGCGCATCTCCTGACCGGGCAGGGACCCTCGCTCGGAGACCAGCTTCCACCATCCCCGCTGTGGCATGTCATGCGACTTGGAGGTTCCTGCCGTGCCCCTCAACTCATCAAGTCCCCCGGTACCAAACTTCCCGGACCCACCGTCTTCGAACCCGACCGGTCGCAGCAGGGCCGCGGCATGGCTCGGCGACCTGTTCCCGATGCTCACCAGCGGTGTCGCGCTGGGCCTACTCATCGGATTCGTCTTTGTCGGGCTCGCGCAGCCGCACAGCGCCCTGGACCTGTCCGCCTCGGGAGCGATGTCCGCCGCGACCGCGGGCGAGTCCGCCCCGGGCGTCGGCAAGAAGCTCAGCTTCGACATCGAACTGGGCGACATGTACGTCAAGCCCGCCTCGATCAGCGTGCCGCGCGGGGCCGATGTGACGGTCAACGTCACCAACAAGGGCAATCAGCAGCACACCCTCTCGCTGGAGGGCGTGGACACCCCGTTGCTCGACCCGGGCAAGTCATCGACCGTCCACTGGGGCGTGATCAGCAAGTCGACCCAGGCGTGGTGCCTGGTGTCGGGCCACAAGGACGCCGGCATGCTGCTGGCGATCAATGTCGAGGGTGAGCAGGCGCAGGCCGCGACGGGCGGCGCCGCGGACACCGCCGGTGGGGGCAACGACGCGACGATCGACGCCAGCGCCAAGCCGTCCGCCGACTGGAAGCCGGTCGACCCGACGCTCCAGCCCGTCGAGGGCGGCACGACGCACAACGTCACGCTGCACGTCCAGGAGAAGACCATGGAGGTCGCGCCGGGCGTCAAGCAGGTCCGGTGGACGTACAACGGCACCGCTCCCGGGCCGGTCCTGCACGGCAAGGTCGGCGACGTGTTCAACGTCCGCCTCGTCAACGACGGCACGATGGAGCACTCCATCGACTTCCATGCCTCGAAGGTGGCGCCCAACATCCAGATGCGGACGATCAAGCCCGGCGAGTCGCTGGACTACCAGTTCAAGGCCCAGTTCGCCGGCATCTTCACCTACCACTGCGGGGCCGACCCGATGATCTACCACATGGGCAACGGCATGTACGGCGCCGTGGTCGTCGACCCGCCGAACCTCCCCAAGGTGGACAAAGAGATCGTTCTCGTCCAGTCCGAGTTGAACCTCGGACCGCTGGGCCAGCCCGGTGACCTGAAGAAGATGATGGCGGGCACGGACGACGCGGTCGTCTTCAACGGGTACTACAACCAGTACGCCTTCGCCCCGATCAAGGTCGCTCCCGGTGCGCGCGTCCGGGTATGGCTCGACAACGCCGGCCCCAACCAGAACATGGCCTTCCATGTCGTCGGCACGATCTTCGACACGGTGTGGAAGGAAGGCGCGTACCGGTTGCAGCCCGGCAACGCGGAGCAAGGCGGATCGCAGACCCTCGACCTGCTGCCCACCCAGGGTGGCTTCGTCGAGTTCACCCTGCCCGACGCGGGGACGTACCCATTCATCACGCACAAGATGATGAACATGTCCCGCGGCGCGCTCGGCATCTTCCAGGTAGGAGACAACAAGTGACCGCCACGACCGACGCCACCGTAACCACCGGCGCAACTTCTCCGGCCGCCCCGGCCGGCACGGTCTCGGCAGTGCGGAACACCGCGCTGCTTGCCATCGCCGCCGGCTGCTCCGTGCTGGCTGGCCTGATCCACTACGGCGTGGTACCGGAGCACCGGAGCGAGTGGGTCGGTTATGGGGTGTTCTTCACGCTGATCGGGGCGTTCCAGCTGATCTGGGCCGCCGCGGTCTGGACCGTCCGACGTCCGTGGCTGGTCAGCCTCGGTGTGGTGGTCAACGCCGCCGCGATCGCCCTGTGGGCGGTCAGCCGCACGGCCGGCCTTCCCTTCGGCCCGGAGACGGGCGAACCTGAGGCGGTTGGTGTCATCGACACGCTCTGCGTTCTCGCCGAGGGGGTGGCCCTCACCGTCGCGGTCGCGATGCTGTGGGGTGCGATCCGCCGACGGCCCAGCTGACCGACAGCACCGGGGGCCGCGGACCACCTCCGCGGCCCCCGGTGCTGTCGCCGCCCGTGTCGACCCATGGATCGCCCGAAGCCCGAAGGGCGGCCTGGCCTGGCCGCGCCGATGCCGGCGGGTCGCGGTGTGTCCTCCGCCACGTGATTTCTACTAGTAGATTCGGCTAAACTCGCTGTGTGCTAGGGCAGCCGTTGACTGACTCGGATCCGGCTACCGTGCTGGGTGCGAGCCGCAGTCGGGTTCTGGAGGTGCTGCGGGCGGCGGCCGAGCCGGTCGCGGTGCAGGATGTTGCGGAGCGTAGCGGGCTGCATCGGAACACCGCCCGCTTTCACCTGGACGGGCTGGTCGATGCGGGTCTTGCCGCGCGGGAGGCCGAGGACCGCAGCATGCCTGGTCGTCCCCGGATCGTGTATCGCGCGCTCGTCAGCCAGGTCCCGGCCGGGCAGCGCAACTATCGGCTGCTGGCCGAGATGTTGACCAGCGTCGTCGCCGACACGCTGCCCGAGCCTGACCGGGCCGCGGTGACAGCCGGCGAGGCATGGGGCCGCTATCTGGCAGACCGGCCGGCGCCGTCGCAGCGGATCGATGCGGCAGAGGCAGTGCGTCGCCTTTCCACCGTGCTGGCCGATGCCGGGTTCGCGCCCGGTGCGGCAGAGGGCGCGGCGGATCCGGTGATCCCGTTGCGGCACTGCCCGTTCCGTGAAATCGCCGAGCAACACCGTGAGGTGGTGTGCTCGTTGCACCTGGGCCTGATGCGAGGGGTGCTCGCGGAGATACGGGCGCCGTTGGCCGCCGACCGGCTGGAACCGTTTGTGCAACCATCCCTGTGCCTGGCTTATCTGGCTCGCGCCCCGCGCTTGCCGGTCGACCCGGCCGGCACGACCCTCTCACCGGTCACGAGCGGGCGAGCCAGCCGGCGACGGTCAGGCCGGGCCGGCCAGGTCGAAGGTGGTCAGGACGGTCACCCGGACGGCGGAGCCGGCCGCCCGGGCCCGCCTTGAGGACGAAGCGGGCAAGGTCGTCGGACCCGTCAGGCAGGATGACGGCATCAGGGCCGCCTGTCGCATCGGTGGCGCTGGCAGAGCGGCCGCCGGAGTGGGAGCTCAACGTGTTCGGGTCGAACATGGCGACGATCAGCCGCTACCGCGACGGTGCACTGCTGATCAACGGTATCGACGTCGCGCCGCTCGTCGAGGCCGAACTCAACCGGCGGCTTCCGGGCCGCGAGCTGAGGCATGCCGCGGATCCCGTTGGCCTGCGCACGGTGTGGGCGGCGCTCGAACGGGCGTGGGCGGCCGCGGTGGACCGGGTTCGAGCCATGCCCGAAGGCACCGTGTTGCGGTAGCCTTCACCCAGCAAGCGCCTTCCGTGACAGGAACATGGGACCTTCGACAAGTCCCATTTTTCCTGATCAGAAGGCGCTTCTTTGTTCCGTGCCCACCCTGTGGCCCGCCCTTGACGAAGGGCCGAGGCTAGTGGTCCGCGTATGGGTCGCAGAACTGCTCGTCGTCGACGCCGAGCCAGTACGTCTGCTGACGTTCGGGCCGTGCTGCCCGGTGCAGCCCAGTCGGTCCCCCGTGCGAGCTACCTGCGAATGTCCACCGCGCGGTGACTACTTTGGGCGGGTAAATCCATAGCGTTCGGGGTACCCCGCGACGCTTCCGCCGCGGCTTCTCAAAGGAGTCATCGTGCGTCTGGTATGGCAGCTCTTGGCGGTTGCGGCGGTCTGGGTCCTCGGCAATCTGGGCACGGCGGCGGTGAAGGACACCCCCTGGCTGGCGCTCGTCGTCGGCCTGCTGACGGCCGTCGTCGGGGTCCTGGTCTACGGCTGGGTGGTGCGGCGAACCGAGCACCGGGCCCCCCTCGAGGTGTCGCTGAAGGGAGCAGGTGCCGGGATCAGCTGGGGCACGCTGCTCGGCATTGCGCTGTTCGGGGCAGTTATCGCGAACATCGCCTTCTTCGGTGACTACACGATCAACGGCCTGGGCTCGCCGGCGAGCGCCGTCAGCCTGCTCGGGATCATGGCGGGTGCCGCTGTGGCCGAGGAACTGGTCTTCCGCGGTGTCCTGTTCCGCAACATCGAGCGCTGGACCGGAACCTGGATCGCGCTCGCGCTGACCGGCTCGCTGTTCGGCCTGATCCACCTGGCCAACGCGAACGCGACCCTGTTGGGTGCCGTCGCTATCGCCATCGAGGCAGGCGGGATGCTGACCGCCGCGTACATCGCCACCCGCAAGCTGTGGGTGCCGATCGGTCTGCACTTCGGCTGGAACATCGCCGCGAGCGCCATCTTCAGCACCGAGGTGTCCGGCAGCAACACCGCGCAGGGCCTGCTGGACGCGACGATCTCGGGTCCCGTGCTGGTCACGGGCGGCGACTTCGGACCGGAGGCCAGTATCTACGCGGTGGGGTTCGGCGTGCTGGCCACCGGCGTGTTCATGTGGCTCGCCTACCGGCGTGGTCACGTGGTCCCCGTCCGTCGCTCGGCCCGGGCGGACGTGGCCGCTAGGCTCTCCCGGTGATCGCTCTCCGGCGGGTCCTGGACCGGTGGCGGCAGCTCGATGTCACGGTCCGGGACCTGCCGCTCGCGTTGCTGCCGGCGGTCGCATCGATCGTGCCGGCGTTGCACGGGCTGGGGACGGAGGTCGGCGCGCTGCCGACCCGTCCCTTCGACGCGCTGGCCGTCGTGGCGATCGTCCTTCAGTGCTTCCCGCTCGCCGTTCGCCGGCGGTGGCCGGCCGCCTGCGTCGTCCTGGTGTTCCTCGGCTTCGCCCTCGACCAGCTCCGGGGTTACCACACGCTCGCGGGCGCCGGGCTCGCTATCGCGCTGCTGAGCGCGGGTGCCTACCTGGAACACCGTCGCCGCACGGTCGCGATCCTCCTCTCGGGTGCCTATGTGGTGCTGGCGCTCGCGATCGACCTGGTCGGCGGTGCCGAGCGGGCGGGCGGGTACCTGACGTTCTACCTGGCGCTGGTCCTCGTGTGGGCCGTCGGCTCCTGGCTGCGCTCCACCCGGGTCGCCGAGACCGAACGGCGCCTCCGGGTCGCCGAGGAGACCCGCACCGCGGAACGCACGCGGATCGCCCGCGAGCTGCACGACGTCGTGACGCACCACGTGACGGCGATGGTCGTGCAGACGGAGGCTGCCAGGTACCTGACAGGCGCCCCCGATCGTCTCGACGAGACACTGAATGCGGTCACCGACACGGGCCGGCGGGCGATCGGCGACCTCCGAAACCTCCTGGACCTGCTCGACCCGGGCCACGACGGCGCGGCCCGGGCACCGTTCCTCCGGGACCTGCACACGCTCGTCGAGCAGGCCCGTCAGGCCGGGCAGCCGGTAGAGCTCACCGAGGAGGGCACGCAGTCGGAATCCGCCGGGAGCGCCGAGCTGGTCGCCCACCGGGTGGTGCAGGAGTCCCTGACCAACGCCCTCAAGCACGCCCACGGCAGCCCGACGGCGGTCGGCGTGCGCTACGACGAACGGGAGATCACCGTGCAGATCAGCACTGCCGGGACCGGACCTGAGCAGGCCCTCGCCGGCGCCCGCCCGCGGTCTCCCGGCGGGAGCGGTCGGGGGCTCGTCGGGCTGCGGGGAAGGGTGGAAGCCCTGGGTGGCGAGTTCAGCGCGGACCGCGGGGCCGACGGCGGATTCGTCGTCCTGGCGCGCATCCCCACCGGGAGCCGGTCGTGAGTGCGATCCGGGTCCTGGTGTGCGACGACCAGGCGCTGATCCGCACCGGGTTCGCGACGATCATCGACGCCCAGCCCGACCTCGAGGTGGTCGGCGAGTGCGAGGACGGGCGGGCCGCCGTCGACCTCGCTGGGCGACTGAACCCGGACGTCGTGGTGATGGACGTCCGGATGCCGGTGCTCGACGGTATCGAGGCGACCCGCCTGCTGGCCGGCGCCGGGGTAGCGCGTCCCGTCAAGGTGCTCGTGGTGACCACGTTCAACCTGGACGAGTACGTCTACGAGGCGCTGCGCGCCGGGGCGAGCGGGTTCCTGCTCAAGGACGCCCCGGCGGCGCAGCTGCTGAACGGCATCCGCACGGTCGCCTCCGGGGCGGCGCTGCTGGCGCCCGAGGTGACCAGGCAGCTCGTCGGCAGGTACGCGACGCGGATCCGGCCCACCGAGGGCGCCCCCGGCGACACGGCGCTGACCCGGCGCGAGCTGGAGGTGCTGCGTCTGATCGCCGACGGCCTGTCGAACGGCGAGATCGCCGCGGCCCTGGTGATCAGCCAGGAGACGGTCAAGACGTACGTGTCGCGCCTCCTGGCCAAGCTCGGTCTGCGCGACCGCGTGCAGGCGGTGGTCTACGCCTACCGCAACGGGCTGGTGACCTGAGGGTGGCGCACGGCGACGCCCGTGCCCAGGCTGTGCACGGGCGTCGCCGTCAGCGTCAGCGACGGGCGGTCGTCACTCCGCCCCAAGCGCTGCCACGGGTGAGGTGCGGGCCGCGGCCCGCGCCGGTAGCACCGAGGCGAGGAGCCCAGCGAGGAGGGCGATGGCCAGGACCGCCGCGAGGTCCGTCCACGGGACGGTGTACCGCACGTCGCCCACGAGGGACAGCGCCGTAACCGCGCCGGCCCAGCCGAACACGAGCCCGAGCACGATGCCGAGGATCGGGCCGACGCCGGCGATGAGCACGCCCTCGACGGCGAGCATGCCGGGTAGCTGTTCCCTGCTCAGGCCGATGGCCCGCAGGGTCGCGGACTCGCGGGTGCTCTGCTGGTGCTGGTAGCCGCCGTCCTCGGCGCTCCAGGGGCGACCTGATCGAGGTAGGCCTGTTCGTCCGGGGTGAGGCTCGCCGGGTCGTACTCCTGGGGTGCGGCGACGGCGAGCAGATGGATACCCACCAGCGCATCCTGATTGGCTTCTTCGAGGCGCGAGGTGATTCCGGCGCCAAGGTCGCCGCGTGGGCTGCGTACCGGTCGAAGCCGAGCTCGACGCTCATGAGCCGGTGCCAGATCTCGTGCGTCTGGTGCCCGGGCGGGAGGGTCGGACGCTGCGGTGAGAACGCATACCAGGCAGCGAGGGAACGATGACCGTGAACGCGTCGGCCGGGTCACGACCGTGCTTCGACGGTTCCGCGAGACGCCGGCCGAGGTCGGCGAGCTCCAGGAAGGTGCTGGGCCAGCCGTGGGTCAGCGGACGGGGCCACAACACGGCCAGGGTCATACTGCGGCCCGCGCCAGCTTGCGGTTATCGCGTTGCGGTGGCCAGTGCCGCGCGGATGGCGTCCGCGCCGGCTGGTTGGCCCTTCTCGTTCGAGGGCGGCCCGTACGGGGTTCCCCACACAGGCGTGCCCGTCGCCTGCCGCCAACTGTCGGCCAGCGGTCCCGCGTCCACCACGCCGTACCCGATGGAGGCGATGAAGTCGGTCACCGCTGCCTTCGCGGGTGCGGAGTCGCCGGCGATCGGCAGGTATGAGCGGTCGGCCACCCCCGCCGGGCGGGCGAGTGAGAGCAGGTGCTTGAAATAGATGGTGTTGAACGCCTTGACGAGCTCGGCGTCCGGGGCGTACCGCAGCAGCAGCTCGCTCGAGGTGAGCGACGTGCCGTCGAGCTCGGGGATATGCCCGTCACGATCGGGGCCGTAGTTGCAGCTGTCGATGACCGTCTTCCCCGCCAGCGGCGCGGCGGGGACGTCGGGGAAAGCCGTGACCGGCACCGTGACCACGACGATGCCACCGGCCGCCGCGGCTTCCTCGCGCGTCGCCGCGGAGGCCCGCGGCCCCAGTTCCGCGACCGTGTTCGCGAGCGTCTCGGGACCGCGTGAGTTGCTGAGCACGACCTGGTGGCCGGCCGCGACGGCGAGCCGCGCGATGATGCTGCCGATGGATCCGCTTCCGATGAACCCCACGGTTGTCATGTTCTCGATGTCCTTCCAGTAGGGCCTTGTCCTTGTCATGCCGGACGCGTTTCGATGGGGGTTCCTGCTGTCAGGTAGCGGAGAAGTAGTGGCCGTTGTCCAGATCGGCGAGGAGGCGGGGCTGAGCGGGTTCCCAGCCGAGGGTGCGGCGGGTGATGAGGTTGGACGTCGGGTAGCTCTGCGTGGCGACGTTCGTGAGGAACCCGAAGTATCCCGGCAGCATCAGCTCGTCCAGGGGGACGCTCGCGGCGGGCACGCCCAGGCGGCTGCCGATGGCCTCGGCGATCTCGCGGAACGGGATGCCTCCGTCCTCGACCGCGTGCCAGTAGCTGCCAGCCGGGCCCTTCTCCAGCGCCAGGCGGAACAAGGAGGCGGCGTCACGGGCGTGCACGGCGTTCCACCGGTTCTCGCCGTCTCCGGGGTAGCCGGCGAAGCCCCTCTCCTTCGCGAGCGCGATCAGGGTGGGGAGGAAGCCCCCCTGGTCGGTCGTGCTGTGCGCGATGTTGGCGATCCGCACGACCGAGGACCGCACGTTCTGCTCGGCGAGCCCGATGACGGCGGCCTCCACGACGTTACGGGCCCGCAGGGTGCCCTTGTGCTCGTCGCCGACGGGAAGGGCCAGGTCGTCCTCGGTGCTCGGACGGCCCAGGTCCCTCCCGCTGCCGGGCGAGCCGATGCTCCCCGCCGCGACCAGCGGCTTTCCGGTCCCCGCGAGAGCCTCGCCGTACGCGAGCATGACCGGAAGCTCCGCGGCGGCGACGGCGGCCACCCCGCCGGACGGGAGCAGGTCCTGCCGGTGCGCGACGTGGATGACGCCGTCGGAGTCCGCAGCAGCCTCCTTGAGCCCCTCGAGGTCCTGGAGGTCGCCGCGGCGTACCTTCGCGCCGAGCGCGGATAGCGCCGCCGCTGCGGTGTCCGAGCGGGCCAGGCCGGTGACCTCGTGCCCGGCGGTGACGAGCTCCGGGATGATGTACGAACCGGAATGGCCGGTCCCGCCAGTGACGAAGACGCGCACGGTACTACTCCTTGTGAGTGATGCGGGGGAGGCGTTGGTGGTGCGGGGTGGGCTCAGCCGGGGTGGGCTCAGCGGGGGAAGTCGACGCCGAGAGCGACGTCGAAGGTCCCCGCGCCGTTCCGGGCCAGGCCCATCAGCAGCGGCCCGACCCCTTCCAGCCAGCGGGCCATCTCCAGGCCGCCGACATCGAGGGGACGCAGCCCGAGGCTCTCGATGAACGCCGACACGCTCGCCTTGGCCCGTGCGTCGTCTCCGGCGAAGAACACGTCCAACGGACGCTCCTGGACCAGGACGTGGCCGAAGACGGTGTTGAACGCCTTCACGACGTGCGCGCTCGCCGGGGCCGCCTTGACGATCTCCTGCGCGCCGGACGTGCCCTCAGGAGTGACAAGCCCGGTGGCGTCGGCGTTGAAGGTGTTGGAGATGTCGATGATGACCTTGCCGGCCAAGGCATCCCCGTACTGGGCGATGACCGGCACGGCGCTGGCGTACGGCACGGCGAGGACGACGATGTCGCCCACCGGGACGGCGCCGAAGGACCCCGCCGTGGCCCCGACGCCGAGCTCGGCGGCAAGGCCTTTGGCCTTGGCCAGGTCGCGGCCGATGAGTTGGACGGAGTGGCCGCGCGATACCGCGCGTGAGGCGATGGCGTGGGCCATGGCCCCCAGGCCGATGAAACTGATGCTGCTCATGATGAATACTCTTTCCTCTGGTCTGAATCGAACGGCTTGCCCGTCCGTCGTTTCTTAGGTGGTCGTTTATTGGCTGGTCGCTTCTTAGGTGGTCACAACCGGCCGGTACGCGCGATCACCTCGCCGGCGAAGTCGAGCAGCTGGTCAAGGCTGGTGAACATCGCGAAGGCATCGAAGTACGCCTCATCAACACCGAACTCGGCGTACCGCTTCAGCTGGTCCGCGACCGAGTCCACGGACTTGCCCGGATCGAGGTTGATCCGCACGGCCGTCTTGAGTGCGTCGGGATCGCGACCGGCGTCCTGCGCCGCTCGACGCGCGATCGACCACAGGCGGCCGGCACCCTCGTCCTGACTACTGATCGACGCAGCTGTCCCAGGACACGGGACTGGTCGTCCACCACGCCTGCAGGAACGCCAGCATGTCATCGAGCATCCTGCCGCGCCGGCTCCAGTCCGCGTTGCGGGCCACGTCGTACTCCTGCTTCATCCACCCCACCCCACCTCGACTCCGACGCCAAGGCGTCCGCCGCTGAGCACGTCGAGCGTGGTCAGCTGCCGGGCCAGGTGCGGCGGCTCGTAGTAGAACGTGCTGAGCGTGCTGGTGTTCAGGCGCACCCGGCTGGTCGCCGCCGCAGCGACGGTCAACAGCAGCATCGGATCGAGGAAGCGGGTCATCTGCGGCCCTCGGTCCAGATCCTCGAGTCCGCGGACGAAAGCGCTCAGGGCGGGGGCGTCGCTGACGGCGGGCCGACAACAGGAATCACGAAACCGAGCTGCATTGCGTTGAGCCTCCTCGGGCGAATTCCTTCGCCACTGTTGATGTCTGACAGCGGCGAGCCGGTGGTCCATCAACCAACCAGAGCGCAGGCATTCTGTTCGCCGACTGCTTGTTGATCCCCAGGGGGCAGCTGGGTCAGCTCGTGAACTCGTTGACGCCTAGGGCGAAGTTCCCGTGGCCGATCCCGTTGCCGGCGAGGCCTACCGTGAGCACTCCCGCTCCTTCGAGCCAGTGCGCCATCTTCAGGCCGCCGACGTCCAGCGGGCGCAGGCCGAGGCTCTCGATGAATGCCGCCACGTCCGCCTTGGCCCGCGGGTCGTCACCGGCGAGGAAGACGTCGGGCCGGCCGTTCTCCAGAACGCCACGGAAGATGGTGTTGAAGGCCTTGAACACGCTGGCGCTGGCCGGGGCCACCTTGGCGACCTCCTGCGCGATCGAGGTCGCCTCGCTGTGGGCCAGGCCGTCGAACGCGGCGTTGAAGGGGTTGCTGATGTCGACGATGGTCTTGCCCGCGAGGGCGTCTCCGTACTGGGCGACGGTCGGAACGACACCGGCGTACAGCACGGCAGTGATGACGATGTCCCCGGCCGGGACGGCGCCCCACTCGCCCGTCGTCGTGCCGCCGCCCAAAGCCTTGGCCAGGCCCTCGGCCTTGGAGCGATCACGTGCCATGATCTCGACGGAGTTGCCGCCCGCCACAGCGAGCGTGCCGATCGTGCGGGCCATGTTCCCCGCACCGATGAACGTGATGCTGCTCATGAGGTGTGCCTCTTTCTCTGTGCTCGAGGCGCCTGTTCTCCAGGCGCCGCTCTGACTTGTTCGTGCGTGGTTCAGATAGCGGTGGTGCCCCCGTCGGCGACCAGTTCCAGACCGTTGACATAGCTGGAGTCGTCGGAGGCGAGGAACAGGGCGATGCTGGCTATCTCTTCGGGACGGCCCATCGTTCCGCGGGGGATGAGGGACTCGAATGCGGCCCTCGTCGCCTCGTCGAACAGCTCTTCCTGCTTGGCGGTGCCGACCTGGCCGGGGGTCAGGACGTTCACCCGGATCTTGCGGTCGCGCAGCTCGTTGAGCCAGACACGGGCCCATGCCTGCTGGACGGCTTTGCTTCCCGCGTAGAGGCTCCAGCCGGGGAAGGCGCCGAGGGACGCGTTGGAACCGGTCATGAGGATCGAGCCGTGGTCGTTGATCAGTGGCAGGGCCTTCTGCACGGTGAACAGGGTTCCGCGTGCGTTGAGCGAGAAGGAGCGTTCGAACTGTTCCTCGGTGATCTCGCCGAGGACACTAGGTTCGCCGAACCCGGCGCTGGCCCACAGCACGTCGATCGAGCCCTTTTCCCGCTTGACGGTGTCGTACATGCGCTCCAGGTCGTCCAGGTCGGACGCGTCACCCTGGACGGCGATCACGTTGCGGCCGATCAGCCTGACGGCGTCGTCCAGCGCTTCCTGCCGCCGGGCCCGGATGAAGACATACGCTCCGTCCTCGACGAACAGCTTGGCCCCGGCCAGCGCCAGGCCGGTGGATCCACCGGTGATCACCGCGACCTTGCCATCGAGCTTTCCCACGGTCACTCCTTTGAATTGATGGGTTTCCGAAACGGGAACGGAAGAGGACCAATTATTGATATGCTCATCCTGGGTTTGGGCCCTGCCATCAAATGCCGATCCCAAATTCCTGTACACATTTCTCTCGGCTGTCATGAACGATGCCATTGGCCGGATCGGGTGTCCAAGACCTGTTTCAGCCGTGGTGATAACCTCGAGGCATTGCCGGACCTGGAGGGCCCATGGATCTGGACCTGCGCAAGCTGCGCTACTTCGTCGCCGTCGCCAACAGGCTGCACTTCGGCCGCGCCGCCGACGATCTGCACATCGCGCAGCCGGCGCTTAGCCGGCAGATCCGCGCGCTCGAACAGGATCTCGGCGCCTCCCTGTTCACCAGGGACAGCCACGGCGTCACGCTGACCGACGCGGGCCGACAACTTCTGGACGACGCCGGTCCGCTGCTCGCCTCCGCGCACGCGGTCCGGCGCCGGGTGTCCGCGACCGCCCGTGGCGGCCAGCGGCTGGTGATCGGTTTTCGGTCCGGCATCCCGGTCATTCCCGCGGCGCGGGAGTTCGGTGGCCGCCATCCGGACGTAATCGTGGACGTGCAGCGCATGGAATGGGACGACCAGGTGCCGATGCTGCTCGACGGCCGCGTCGACCTCGGCTATGTACGGCTGCCCATCGACGAGACCGGCCTGCGCCTGACTCCCCTCTACACCGAGCCGCTCATGGTGGCGCTGCCCGCCGATCACCGGTTGGCCGGAAAGGAGGAGGTCACCGAGGCCGACCTGGCCGGTGAGCCGCTGATCTGGCATGCCGACGCGAGCACGCAGCCCACCAGGCGCCCGCACCCCGACTCCGGGCTCCGGGTGCGCGGGGTGGAGGAGAAGCTCGAGCACGTCGCGGCCGGCCGCGGCATCTCGTTCGTGGGGCGTTCGGAAACCGTGTTCTACTCACGGCCGGACATCAGCTACGTGCCCGTCTCGGACTTGGCGCCTGACCAGGTACTCATCGCGATGGCGGCGTCACGCACCTCGCCGATGGCTGACGACTTCTTCGCCGCGGCTCAGGCGACGGCTGAGATCACTGCACAATGCGGGAACTACGAGATGTGGCAGATTGTTACCGATGCCGCTTCAAAGCGCGGTTGAGCAGCTCGGCTGACATCAGGTTCCTCACTCGACCGGTTGCTTTGTGCTCTGGAGGCCTGCGGGCTACTGCGATCGCCGTGCGGACGGTCACCTACCTGCGTGCTCAAGCCCGAGAAGTGGAAAATGAGCGACGCAGATCGTGTGATGGACGGCGCGGAGCGGTTCGAGGCGGACGCGGTCGCGCGCGGACTCGACGTTGAGATCGTCGAGCATCCGAAGGCGCAGAGTCTCGCAGAGGTAGCCTAGCCTCGGCCCTTCGTTAAGGGCCGTCCCGCTCCTTGATCGAAATGAAGGAAGTGCCCTCTGATCTGGGATGATCCGGCTTGTCGAAGGCCCTGATCGCCCGTCTCGGAAGGCACTTGCCAGGTGAAGAGTACCGGAGCACGCCCGAAGATCATTGTGAGCGGCGATGGGAGGGGCGTGGTCGGTCACGCCGGTGCCCGGTTGCTGGCTGATGTCGCCGACGCCACCGGCCTGACCGGCGCGTTCAGCGAGACCTTGGCCGGGCTGCGGCAGCGGCGGGGCGGCCACGACCCGGGCCGGATCGCGGTCGACCTCGCGGTGATGATCGCCGACGGGGGTGAGGCGATCGCTGACCTGGCGGTGTTGCGGGACCAGGCGGACCTGTTCGGTGCGGTGGCCTCGGACCCGACCGCCTGGCGGCTGCTGTCGACGTTGGACGGTGAGATGCTCGCCGCGCTGGGCGCGGCCCGGGGCCCGTGCCCGCCAGGTGGCTTGGGCGCAGGCGGCAGAGACCCGTGGTGGGCTGCCTCCGGTGACGGCGGCCGGGCAGCAGGTGCCCGGCCTGGTCCTGGACGTGGACGCCTCCATCGTGATCTGCCATTCGGAGAAGGAGTCCGCCACCCGCACGTGGAAAAAGACCTTCGGCTACCACCCGCTGTTCTGCTTCCTGGACAACACCAGGGAGGCCCTCGCCGGGCTGCTGCGCGAGGGCCGGGCCGGATCGAACACCACCGCCGACCACATCCACGTGCTCGACGCCGCCCTGGCGCAGATCCCGGACGTGCACCGGCACGGCACCCCGATCCTCATCCGCAGCGACTCGGCCGGCTGCACGCAGGGGTTCCTGGCCCACATCCGCAGCCTGCGCACCCAGCACCTGGACACTTCCTTCTCCGTCGGTGTCGCGATCACCGAGCCGGTCCGTGACGCGATCCGGCACGCCACCGACTGGATCCCTGCCCTCAACGCCGACGGCGAACCACGCGACGGCGCCGAGATCTGCGAACTCACCGGCCTGGTCCCGGACGACGGCTACCCGGCCGGAACCCGGTTCATCGCCCGCCGGGAACGCCCACACCCCGGCGCGCAACTGTCCCTGTTCGACACCATCGAGGGCATGCGCCACCAGGTCATGGCCACCGACACCCCACCCGGCCACGGCAGCATCCAATTCCTGGAGGCCCGCCACCGCGGCCACGCCCGCGTCGAGGACCGCATCCGCACCGGCAAGGACACCGGCTTCGGCCGCTTCCCGTCCCGAGTGTTCGCCATCAACGCCGCCTGGCTGCAACTCGCACTGACCGGCATCGACCTGCTCGCCTGGACCCAAATGCTGCTACTGGACGGCGACCTCGCCGCCGCCGAACCCAAGAAGCTGCGCTACCGGCTGCTGCACGTGCCGGCCCGCATCACCCGCTCCGCCCGCCGCACCCGACTGCGCATCGCCGAACACTGGCCCTGGGTCGAACACCTGGTCACCGCGTTCACCCACCTCGCCGCGCTACCCCGACCCATCACCTGAACCCCGCCACCCCGCACCAACGAGCACCCGGAGGGACCCGGCCACACGCCGGGCCACAACCATGACCGCACCCGACGGACCGCCAATAAAGATCAACTAACGTTGGAACGATCCATGATCAACCACCGGCGAAAGACCGAGGTTAGGCGTGAGGGTTGGCCTGGCTGGTAACCAGACGGCACGGGCCGAGACGATCCTGCGCGCGCTGCACCTGCCGGTGGATGTCATCGGTACGTCGGACGGTTGGGGCGTGGAGAAGCCGTCGGCTGCATTCTTCGAACGGGTGGTGGCAGAGGCCGGTTGTCCAACCGATCAGGTGCTGTACGTCGGGGATCGGCTGGACAACGACATCCGGCCCGCCCAGGAGGCCGGGATTGCAACGGCGCTGGTGCGGCGCGGCCCGTGGGGACACATCCTCGACGACAAGGCCGTCAGCGAGCGCTGCTTGTTCCGGCTCGACTCGCTGGCTGAGCTGCCCGAACTGGTACGCAAGCACAACGAGGCGGCGGCTTAGCCGCCGGGTAGGGCGGCCCGGCTGGCCGCGAGTGCGGCTATCCGTTCGTCGAGCTGCCTGCCCTGCCGGCTGCCGCCCAGCAAGGGCCAGACTTCCCTGACCCGCTCCAGGCCGGTGCCGTACCAGTCGCTATGTAGGGCGTCCATCGCCTGGTTCAGATATTCGGCGGCGTGGTCACCGTCGCTGCCGTGTGCAGAGGCTAGGTCGGCGAGGATAACGCTGCGTTGCTTGCCCGCCGTGGCCCACGACGCCGTCCTCAACGGCCTGACTCTGCCGAACAGCTCCAGCGTTGTCGAAGGCCACGTCAACCCCCCCCCGACTCAAAATGATCAAACGACGGCTGTGCGGCCGGGCAAACCTCGACCTACTCCGCAAGCGAGTCGAGCCGTTCACGGTCGACTCTCCCGTCAGCAGCGGGTACCGGGTCCATCTGCGGTCGTCCTCTACTTCCATCTCGACTGCCGAGGTCGAGCCCTTGTTTCTATTTGAGGATCTGGTTTGTGGGGGTGTGGGCACCACTGTGCCCGACGGTGTGGGAGCCGGCGTGGACGGCGGTGGTGATGGCGTCGGAAAGCGGGGTGTGGTGAGCGAGGTCGACGGCGAGACAGCCGAGGAAGCTGTCGCCGGCTCCGGTGGTGTCGACGACCGGGACGGCAGGTGCGGGCACGGTGCCGGACCCGTGGGGGTCAGTAAAGGCGGCGCCGCTCGGGCCTGCGGTGACGACGACGATCCGGGGGCCGAGGCGTTGCAACGCGGCGGCGGCGTCGAGCGGGGTGCCGGCGGTGGTGCGCAGGATGGCGGCAGCTTCATGCTGGTTGACCACGAGGACGTCGAGTTCCGCCAACAGCCTGGGATCGAGGTCGGGGTGGGGGACGAGATTGCCAACGACGATCGGCGCGCGGCGGTGGCTCAGCAGTGTGGTCACGGGTTCGGGTGGTAGGTCGAGCTGCACGATCAGGGCCTCCGTGCCAAGGCCGCTGGTGGCGCGGTGGATGTCGTCGGTGGTGAGTTCGGTGGCGGGTGAGAGGGCGAGGGTGATGTAGCTTTCGCCGTCTGGGGTGACCTCGATGATGGCCGCGCCGGTGGTGGCGTCGGGTACGAGCCGGACATGGCGGGTGTCGACGCCCGCGTCGGTCAGCGCTGTGGTGATCTGGTGGGCCCAGGTGTCCGCGCCGACGTTGGCGATCAGGGCGGCGCGCCCGCCATGGCGGGCGGCGGCGAAGGCCTGGTTGAGGCTCTTGCCTCCAGCGCTGGTGGTCACGGGCGAGCCGATGGCGGTGCGGCCAGGTCGGGCGCGGTGAGGTACATGGATGGTCAGGTCGATGTTGGCCCGGCCGACGAAGGCGGCATCGACCCTGTCGCCGGCACCGCTGCTGTCGGTCACGAGGTCGCTGCGGAAGCGGCCAGGGCGGCATGCAACTGCTGCACTCCGGGCTCGGTGGGAAACGCCGCGAGCTGGCGGCCGGCGGTGGCAACCTCGCGTTGGATTCGTGCCGAGCGGGTGAGGTTGGCCAGGTTGAGCGCGGCGAGGGCGGCGGCAGCGGCCAAGCCGGGTTCATCGGCGGCGGCGTGGGCCACGGCGGTGCGTGCCAGATAGCGACCCCGTTCGCGTCGGTACGTTTCCGGCCACGCGTCGAGAGCCTCGCCGAAACACCGGACGGCGGCGCCGGGGCGGCCCAGCCGAAGCCAGCCCTCGCCCTCCTGCGCGCTGATGTATGCCGTGGTGCAGAACGCACCGAGCCCACCGCCCTCTGTTGCGGTGGCGGCAGCGAGGTGGTGGGCCTCGTCGATGGCGGCCCGGAACGAGCCGGCGTCACCTTCGACGGTGTGCCCGTGCGCGCGTTGCACCGCCGCGAACGCGCGCACCTGCTCCTGCGTGCTACCAGCGCGCTCGGCAGCACGGGCGAGCCCGAGTACGCGGTCCTGGTCGGCGGCGTCGCTGGCCCGCTGCGCCATGCGAGCGAAAACGTAGGCGGTGAACTCCATGTCGCCGGCTTCTTGGGCCATGGTCAACGCTTGGGCGAGCCACCATTCGCCGGCGTCGCGGTCGCCCATATCGTCGCTGAGCCAGCCGGCGAATTCCGCCCACCGGGCCTCGGCACTCAACAGCGCGTCGCGGAGGCTGCCTCGTGCGGCTCGGCGGTAGTCGGCGATGTGGCCGAGCTGTTGGCGGGCCGTGGGAAGGATCGCCGCGGCACCGACCCGGTTGTCGGACTCCACGAGCACCGACCGCAGTACCGCGAAGCGCTCCACAACAGCCGGATCAACCTGCGCCGTCCGTGTCGCCGCGACCAGCGGTTCCGCACTCGCGAGAGATGCCACCACACCGCCGGGGACAGCGTGTAGGAGCGCCCGGCGGCTGACCTGAACCTGCCGGCCTCGCCCGTCTGCCACAGTCGTCACGATATCCGTCTCCCTTGCGGGCTGGCCGTATGCGCCGACTACCAGGGCGGTGCCGGCTGTGGTCAGGGCGGTGGTGAATGCTGCTGTTCCCCTGGCCCGACGGTACTTCTGGTCAACAGCAACGACCTGGTCATACCCGGCGGTGAGAGCGCCGCCTGTGTCGAGAGCCTCGTCGCAGCGTTTCCAAAAGGCCCGGTCTGGATGCTGGCGTCCAACTTCGGTGTTCGCGATCGTGCTGCGGCCGGTGAGGATCCTGGGCGCCAGTGAGTGCTGGGTGTGGCCGGCCGCCTTGCGGTACGCAGCCAACTGCTGGCCAAGCGCGCGCCACGCTTCGCTCGCCTCGTTCGGATCTGCCACCGTCGCCTCCCCGGGGCCATCGTGCCTCGGACGGCTGAGTGAGATGACCGAGCGCCGGCCAGAGGCGTGCTTCGATGTGGATTGTTACCCTACCGTGCGGTCGTGGCTGCGTAGGTCGTCCACCCGCCGTTGCTGGTAGAGGCTTCCGTCGCGCGCAGTGGCCCGCCACGGCCGGGCGGCATGCAGGGCGATACGCAGCTCTGGCGCGTTGCGATTGAGGGTGACACGCGCGAGGTCGGTGCTGTCGTCGGTGGCACATCGGGTGGGCCAGGCGCCGTGAGGACCGATGACCCCGGCGGGCATGGCGGTGCTGCACTGGGCGGGGACGGAGACTGATCCACTGGTTCGTGGTGGCGGCGTGTCCGCGGGCGATCACGTCGAAGATCGGTTCGTCGGAGAAGGTGGAGAGCAGGACGCAATCGGCGCCTCGGCGGCCTGGTCGGCGGGTGGTGCCCTTGATCGGCCACCGCCTGGCACATGGCGATCAGGTTGGGATGGACGAAGGGCTCGCCCCCAGTGAGCGTGAGACGTTCGACTCGGGCGTCGAGCAGCCGCGGCAGCACCTGGGTGGTGAAGTCGCCCAGGGACAGGTCGGACCCGACTGTGGTGGAGGAGACAAAGCAGTGGGCGTAGTGCAGGTTGCACCGCTCGGTGATCTGCACCAACGCCTTGCGTCCATCCTCGCCGACGGAGGTTCGGAAGTAGCAGGACGAGGCGTGGGGTATCCACGATGAGGCGCTTCACGAGAATCTTTCCGCAGTAGTGGGTTGCCTGCTGCCTGCGGCGTGGGGTGCTGCCGTAAGCAGTTGCGCGGCTGCGTGCAGTTGGCGGTGTACGACCTGGGTGTGGTGGCTGTCGGTGTGGGGCTGGTGGTGCCCTGCGGTGGCTGTGGTCAGGAACCACCAGGCCGCCCATACGCGGTGCCACCCCAGCGCCCATTGAGCTGCCGGCAGACCGCCGCGGTCCGAGTGGGCGTCGGGACTGCCGCCGGCCGCGACGTAGGCGCGGATCAGGCTCGTGAGTTGGGCGGGGCGGGTGGTAGTGCGGGTGCCGAACCAGGTAGCGAGGTCGAGCAGGCCGGGGCCGGTGAACGCTTTCGCCCAGTCGACGAGACGGCATCCGGTGCGACGGACATGCAGCGAGCTGCGGTGGAACTCGCCGTGGCAGAGCCCGAAGGGCTCTCGTTCGGCGCCGTCGGCACGCCTGCCCGCCACAACTGCCAGCCGCCGCAGCAGTTCCCCGATCAGGCCCGCGTCGAGAAAACGGCCCTGGCGGTGTAGCGCGTCGAGTGCGGCGAGCGCCTGCTCAGGAAGGCGCGCCAGGGTCTGCTGGCCGAACGCGGGCAGCGTGGGCATCGGGGGGATGGCGTGGACCGCGCGGGCGGCGGCTGCGGCCTCGGCCGTGGTCGGTGGGCGGATGGGGTCGCCGAGGTCGTCCATCAGCATGCCCAGCGCCTGCGGACGTAGCGTGTAGCCATGCAGGTGAGGCACCGCGGCACCGTGTTCGTTGAGGGATCGCAGCACGGCGGCTTCGCCGGTGAACGGTGATGTGGCGAGCTTGCAGATCACGCTGCTGCCGTCGCTCAGGTACAGCCGCTGCACCGTCGACAGTTCCCACTCCTGGATGACCTGCCCACCGGTCCGTTGATGGCCGGCGGCAGTGAGCAGGTCGCGGCGTAGCTGGTCCGCCAACGCGGCATCTATGGCGATCACGGTTTGCTCGCCATCTGGATGCCGGTGGCGGCTCGCTCGAGCAGCGCCAGCGCGGTGTCGAGGCGTGCCGACATCCCCGCCGGCACCCGGGGGTGGGCTGCCTGGTGAAAGGCCCGGAAGTGCGGCAGCAGCGTGAGCAGCGCCGGACGCGTGCGGAGGAAGGCGGCGACGTCGCCGCTGGCGTGCGCCCGTCGCAGCAGCGATGTCAGCGCGACGATCTTGTCGGCGGTCGAGGCGAGCAGCACCGGCAGGTCGTCGACGGGGATGGGCGGGTCCGACGTGTCGAGGGCCTGGTGCTCGTCCTGCAAGGCGGCGATGATCCGCGACACCTGCGGGCCGTAGGCGGCGGCGAGGACCTGGTAGATGTCCGGCGTACGGGGCGCGAAGTCGGGGATGTCGTGCAGTAGCGCTGCCGCTATCAGATCCGGGTCCGGGTTGGGCACATGGTCGCCGATGGTCACCGCGACCCGGACCGCGTGGGCCAGTGCCGGGCGGCCGTCGATGGCCTGTCCGGAGCACCATCGCTGGGCATCGCGCAGGGCGCGGTCGACGGCGGCGGCCCGGGGAGGGGATAAGACGGTCATAGCCTGATACCTCCTGTTTGCCGTAGCATCGGCGCCATGTCCGGGCCGCTACCGCAGTGGTGTGAGCAAACGTGCGTCGTGTGCCCCGCTCAGCAGCTCGGGCCGGGCCAGTTCGACGTGGTCGACCGGCCCGGACCCGAGTTCGCCTACAACCCGGACATCGGATGGCGAGTCACCGTCGAGGGTGTCGCGGTGTGTGTGCACCCGTACCGGGTCGGACTGCCACCGGGCCGCTACGCCTCGCGCGGCGAGCCTGTCCCCGCCCGGACGTCACGGCCGGCGCCGACGCCTGCCTCGCTGGTGCTGCCTGCCGACCTGGTGGATCTGGAAGGCTGGCTCGTCGCCGTGCTGCGCGACGCCCCGTCGGAGCAGATCTTCGGCGCCGTCGCCCGCGCTGAGCGCCTCGCCGGCGAGAGGTTCGACCCGAAGCAGGTGGTGGCGGCCATGCGGCGGGTGCTGTCGGTGGAGCTGGCTAACCGCTGACCCCGACGGGCGCGGTCGCCGGGTCTGGCTGGTCGAAGGCGAAGTCGTGGCTGCGTCCGTCGCGTCCCAGGCCTGCGGCCTGGTAGTGGGCGTTGAGCTGGTTCAGCCGACGGGCCACCTCGGCGGAGTCCAGCCAGTACCGCAGCGGCTGGGGCCCCCAGCCGGCGGCGGCGTAGTACGCGTCGGTGAGGCAGCCGCGGGTGTAGGTGAATTCCTCCAACTCTGTGGCGTGCGGGAACGTGACCCCGAGGTCGCGCTGCATCCGGGACATGAGGGTGAACTGGGCCAGCACGGCGTGGATCATCTCGTCGACCGGCGCCGGCACCAGCAGCTCCGCGGCTTCCTCGTCGCCGTCGGAGAGCTCGAACACCGCGGCCTTGAGCGCCAGGACCCGCATCGCCTCGGTCAGCAACGGGCCCGCGTCCCGGTCGATGGACCACCGGCTGATTGCCGGGTACCCGGTGAACGTCGCCCAGCAGCTGGAGTACTTCATCGACGAGCTGCGTAGCCGTTCGGACGACGGGTGCTGCGTGATCAGGTCGAGGATCTCGGCGGCTCGGCGACCGACCGCAGCCGGTTCGGGCATGGTTCGTGGGGCCATGGCACATCCCTCCTACGGGAGCGTTGGGCACAGGCAGGCGAAACCAGCCGGCGGCTGGATCGCCCGTCACCGCGGTCCGCGCCGCTGGCGCTCACGGTGATGTCCCCATTAACGGCCGGGTGCACGGGTGTCGATAACCCATTGCTTTGAACTCTGACAAAGCGCCGACATTGATCGGCCCAGACCATTGACCGGCCCTGGCGGCCGCAAGCCGCGATGCAGCGTGTCAGTACGCGATGCGCGCCGCCCGCTCGACGCGTGGTAGCCGCCATCGGAAGGCGGATTGTCGGCGGATTGTCAGACGTAGACGGGGAGCCTTACCGACATCGACGGTCTTCGCCTTTAGTCACTCTCGTCGCGTGCCGTACCCCGGCCCGTCGCAGACCGCAGCGCGGACTACCGCGCCAATTCGCCGGATTGTGGGAAGGACTGTTGTGCCTGTTGCTCGGAGGCTCGCGCTCCTGCTGATCCCATTGGCGGCGACTCCGGTCTTCGCCTTGTGGGGTGTGGCATCGACGAACCGTCAGGCCCGCAGTGCCGACCGCCCGCAGTCGCTGGTGGCGGTGTCGGCCACGCAGGGCCGGAGCGCCATCGTCAAGCCCGGCGACGAGTGGTTGTGGGTCCTTGGATGCCGCTCGAGCGAGTACCTGGCCGTTGACCAGCACCCGCCCTGCATCGAGCTGCGCGTCAAACTGCCGCGTCACACCGCGAGGCTGCGATGAGCCCTATCGATGACAGCGACCACCCCGTCGATGTTTTCGACTCGGCCCGCCGGACGGCGATCCAGCACGCTGCCGGCGGCACCTGTTTCAACTGCACGGACAGCAAGGACTGCAAGCAGTACGCGTGGGCCTTGGCTCAGCTTCGCCGGAGTCGCGGCGGTCTGCTTGTCCTCACCGAGCTCAACATTCCCGTACCCGCGGACGCCGTGATCGAGGAAGGCCAGCAGCGGTGACCATGACACCTCCTGGCGCAGAGGATGACCGCCCGACCATGTACATCAACCTGGAACCGGCTCCCGCCCAGACCCGGCTGGCGCGGGCTGCCGTCCCGGACGCTGCGGTGTTTCTGGCTGATGAGTTCTTCTTGATCGCTCATCATGACCAGTCTGGCCGGCGCCGGCTGCACCATACGGCGGTCACTCATGGGTTGGCTGCGGCGCTGCTGGGGGAGTTGGCTTTCGCTGGCCGGTTGACCTTCGACGGGGGGCATGTTCGGGTTCTCGACCGCCGGCCGCCGGGGGATCCGTTGCAGCATCTCGTGCTGGATCGGCTGGTCGCTGAGTCGCAGTACACGGCCACCCGTACCTGGCTGGCGTACCTCGCGGCGGACGCCTACGAGCAGGTCGCGCGGCGGCTGTGGCAGGTCGGCAAGGTCCGCCCCCACCAGCAGCGTCGGGTGCTCGGCATGTTCGGCACCGTCACGGTGCACGTGCCGACGGACATGAACGTGGCCGCCTGGTCGTGGGCCAGGTTGTCGACCAAGCTACGCCAGTACGAGGAGTTGAGCCCGTTCGATCTCGCGCTGGCCGGCATAGCGGTGTCGTGCCGGCTGGACCGGTTCATCCTCGACGGCGCCCCCTACGCGGTCGGCGCTCACCTGCGTCGCCTCCTGGCCGCCGCTCCGAAGCCCTTGCACGAGTTACGCGCTGACCTGGACACGGCGATCGGCCACGCCGTTCTGAGTCACCGCACCTGAGTAACAGGCTGAGGCCAACACCCACCCTTTTCGCCCCTTCAATCCCTGAGAGGGGATCGAGTTCCCATGTCCTCATCTCGTCCTGACACCGTGTCCACGGTGCTGGCCCGCGGCCGACTCGGCATACCCGCGGTCGTCTTCTTCGTCGTCGCGGCTGCCGCCCCGTTGACAGCCGTCGCTGGCGGCGCGAGCACCGGGTACGCCGTCACCGGCGTGCGCGGTATTCCGTTGGCGTACCTCGTGGTCGCTGGAGTGCTCGCCCTGTTCGCCGTCGGCTACGTGGCCATGTCCCGCCGCATCGTCAACGCCGGCGCGTTCTACACCTACGTCACCCGAGGTCTCGGAAAGCCGGCCGGCGTGGCCACGGCGCTGGTGGCGCTGGTGGGCTACAACGCCATGCAGATCGGCCTGTACGGGGCTTTCGGCGCGGTCCTGTCCCAGTTCCTCAACACCCGGTACGGCTGGGACACCACCTGGTGGTTGTGCGCGTTCGTTGCGTGGGCGGTGGTCGCCGTGCTCGGCGTGCTGCGCATCGATCTCAACGGCAAGGTCCTCGCCGTTCTGCTCATCGCCGAGTGCGTCATCGCCCTGGTCTACGACGGGGTGATGGTCACCCACCCGGCCGGCGGCCAGATTCGCTTCGACACCCTCGCCCCCTCGCATCTAATCGGCGCCGGCCTCGGCGCGGCCCTCGTGACCGGCATCGCCGGCTTCGTGGGCTTCGAAGGCACAGTCGTGTTCTCGGAAGAGACAAAGGACCCGCGGCGGACGGTGCCCCGCGCGACGTACATCGCCGTGGCGGTCACGGGCCTGCTGTACGGGGTGTCGGCGTGGGCGATGTCCGTGGCCACCGGCCCGGACAAGATCATCGACAGTGCGCGCTCCGACGGCACCGACCTGATCTTCAACCTGGTGTCCCCGCACCTGGCAGCCGGCATCGTCACCGCCGGCCGGCTGCTGTTCATCACCAGCCTGTTCGCCGCCCTGCTCAGCTTCCACCACACGGTCGCGAGGTACTTGTTCGCGCTCGGCCGGGAACGGGTCATGCCGGCCGCGCTCGGCCGCACCAGCTGGCGCACCGGCGCGCCGCAGGCCGGCTCGATCACGCAGACCGCCCTCGCCGGCGTAGTCCTCGCCGGATACGTCATCACCGACGCGGACCCGATCGTGCACCTGTTCTTCTGGCTGACCAGCCTCGGCGCCCTCGGGGTGCTGATCCTGATGACGCTCACCTCCGTCGCCGTGGTCGCCTTCTTCGCCCGCACCGCCCATCGCGACGGCGTGTGGCGCACGACGGTCGCGCCGGCCCTGGCCGCTCTCGCCCTGGGAGCGATCCTCGTGGTCACCGTCGAGCAGTTCGACACCCTCCTCGGTGTCGAGCCAACCTCTCCGCTGCGGTGGCTGTTCCCCGCCGGCTACGCCGTCGCCGCCCTGGCCGGGCTGACGTGGGCACTCGCCCTACGCGCCTGGCGGCCCGACGCCTACCAGGCGATCGGCCTTGGCGCGAACACCGCGGCGGTGCTGCGCACCGTTGACCCTGTCCGACAGCCCATCTGAGGAGGCCCGCATGTCGACGACCCGCACCGACCTCAACATCCGCCCGGCCACCGCCGAGGACCTGCCACGGCTGGTGTCCGTGATGGCCGCCGCGTTCTCGACCGGACCGGTCGCCGAGTGGGTGGCGCCCGAACCCGCCGACCGGCTGGCCGTCTTCACCGGCTACATGAAACTGATGCTCAACCTCGGGATCCGCTACGGCTGGGTCGACGTCACCGACGACCTGTCCGGCGCGGCGATCTGGTACCGACGCGACGACACCCCCTCACACGTGCCAGACCACGTCTACGGCCTGCAGGAGGCCACCGGCCGACACGCGGCGCGGTTCCTGCTGCTCGACGCCATGTTCCAGGCGCGCCACCCCCACGTTCCGCACTGGTACCTCGCCTACATCGGCGTCCACCCGGCCGCGCAGAGCCGACGCATCGGCTCCGCGCTCCTCGCCCACGCCCACGAGGCCCTGGACCGGGAGAACATGCCGGCGTATCTGGAGGCCAGCGACCCACGAAACCGGGACCTGTACGCACGCCACGGATACAAGGCGGAGACCCCCATGCTGCCGACGCCCACGGGGCCTCCCTTCTGGCCGATGTGGCGCGGACAGCTCAACGGCGGCCTCCGCACACCGTTCCCGGCCGTGAGCCCACCGCGCCGGCGGTCGCTGTGAACACCGCCCCCGCCGCCAGCCGCGTACGGCGCGCCGGTCCGAGCGACGTCGCCGCCGTCACCGCCCTGGTCGTCGACGCACTGTCCCGGGACCCGGTCGCGCAGTGGCTGGTACCGGACCCCGCCGAGCGGCCCGACGTACTACACCGGCTCCTCGCGGTCGAGGTCGACCACGCTGTCGAAACCGGCTACGTCTACGTGAGCGTGGACTGGTCGGCCGCCGCGGTGTGGCAGCGCCACGACCTCAACGCGCAACGGTGGGCCCTCGGCGACTACCACCTGACCACGTTCGCTGGCCGCGCCGTTCCCCGCTTCGACGACCTGAACGCCGCCACCCGCAGCTACCGGCCGAACGCGCCGCACCACTGGCTGTCCTGGCTTGCCGTGCAACCCGACTACGGCTGGCACGTCGCCGGTGACCTACTACGCGCCCACCACCAGGTCATCGACCAGACCGGCGACCCGGCGTACGCCGTCGTCACCACCGACGGCGCCCGACACCTGCTGCGCGCGAACGGCTACCGGGAGGACCTGCCGCTGCACCTGCCCAGCGGGCCACGCCTGTGGCCCCTGCGCCGCAGCGGCCGGCCCACCCCACGCAACCCGTGACCACCCCCGGCGTCGTGGCCGCCCCAACGACGCGGCAGCCACGACGCCGGCCTACCGCAGCTCTACCGAGAAATCGACAGGCACATGCCCCGACCACGCCCCACCGTCCGAGTGCTGGCAGCCGCCGACATCGCCGCACTCGCCACCACCCTCACCACAGCCGCCCTACCCGCCACACCCCGCCTGTCGATGCCCGAGCCACTCGACCTCACCGATAGCGGCCGCGCCGCACCAGCCCCGCTACCGCCATCCGAACTCGCCGGCACCCTCACCACGACCGCGACTACCCTCGCCTACCCGCGGCCAGCCGGGAACCGTCCTGAGCACATCGCACCCGCCGAGTGCGACCACGTCAGCGGCCGGTTCGACACGGTTGTGCCACCGCGCCCGCTACGTCGCAGACGGCGGGGAGCAGACGACGCGGGATGTCGTGCGCTGGCATCGCGACGACGTTTCCGCAGCGGAGCCAACCAGCGAGCACCAGCAGGCAACCCTCACCCGCGATCACCAGACACCCGAGCACGGAAGCCCTCATGCCCCGTACCCCGATCAGTCTGATCTCCACCGACGCCATCACCCGCGTCGGCCTGCTCAGCCAGCTGCGCCCCCGCCCAGAGGTGCTGCTACTCGACGACGTCGAAGCCGACCAAGCCGAGGTGACGCTTGTCGTCTGCGACAGCGTCAACGAGCCAACCCTGCGAACCCTCCGCGCGCTGCGCCGCCGGACGGCGGCCCCCGCACTCGTGCTGGTGGTGACCCACGTCGACGACGCCGGGCTGGTCACCGCAGCCGAACACGGTGTCGCCGGGATCGTCCGCCGCTGCGACGCCGACGCGGACCGCCTCGTCACGGTCATCCGCGCCGCCGCAGCCGGCGAGGGCAGCCTCCCACCAGACCTGCTCGGCCGACTACTCCAACACGTCGGAGCGCTGCACCGAGACGTGCTCACGCCACGCGGCCTGACCATCACCGCACTACGCGACCGCGAGATCGAGGTGCTGCGGCTCCTCGCCGACGGCTTCGACACCGCCGACATCGCCGCTAAACTCTCCTACTCCCCACGGACGATCAAGACCATCCTCCACGACATAACCAACCGCTTCCACCTACGCAACCGCTGCCACGCCGTGGCATACGCGCTGCGCAACGGCCTCATCTGACACCGCCACGACCCAGCCGCAGATCTCCGGGCAGCGGCTTGCCTGCCACTGCTCAGCCGAACACCGGCCCGCGTCGACCTCGGGCCTGAGCCGGCGGCTGAAGCTTAAGAGGAGTACCGCCGTCGGGCGCTCCTGTCGGCTGGTGACTCCTGGGCGGGCTCCTGCCGCGCCTCCCCGGCGCCAGAAGCTGGCGGGGGAGTACTGCGGTCCTGCTCCCGCCACTGGCCGGCGGTGTCGGCGCGCAGCAGGCGGTCAACCATCTCCAGGGCTTGGGGCTCCGAGTCGAACTCCCAGCGCAGCACCTTTCCGGACTCCGTGTCCCCGGCCCGGGCCATCACCGTCCAGCGCGTTTCGCGGACCAGCCATACGTCGCGTCGGGTCAGGCGTCCCCAGACGCCGTTACACCAGCGCCGTACCACTTCCTGCACCCCGTGATCGTACATACGTTCGATCTGGTGTGCGGCTCGGATAGCGAGTGTGTCTCGCGCGCCCGTACGAAGGGTTACTCGCAGCGGTCCTCAGCGCCTCGTCCGTAGGGCTCGCAGCAATCCGCGCGGTGCCGGTACACCCGAAGATCACGCCCGCCGCGGCGGGCGAACTCCGGCGTGATCTCGTACAAGCAGGCCTGCCATACGACAGTTTCCCCGCCGCCGGACACCACTTGGCCGTCACCCGGCCCGCCGCGCAGCAGCACCTCCACCTCTCCGACGCTAGGTGATCGACGAGAGCCGGGCACGAACTCGACCGATCACCCCGCCTTGCCTGGGTCGAGAAGGAGCGGGTCCCCGCAGCGTGACGTTCACGCTGCGGGGCCCGGATGTCGGCGGCCTGCTGCCGGGGCTGCTCCACCTGCACGTCGGCCCCCGTGTTGCCGACCGGTACGGCACCACCGCCTACGCCACCATCGCCGGACGACTTACCGCCCCCTTCACCACCGCCAAAGCCGTTGCACCCCTGCTTGCCGCCACGCTCCTAGCGCACGGCGGCTACCACCTACTACTCGCCGCGGTCACTCACGCATGCCTTCTGGCCGCCGCCGGAATGCACTCTATGGGGAGCAGAAGTGGCCGGGACGAGCGCGACGGCAAACGCAGCTGACCGTCCCAATAGCCTGCAGCGTCCCGGCTCGATCATGAGCAGCCCCCGGCTTCGAGCCGCTGACGTTCGTCCCGCCACAACACGCCTGGCGCTACCCTGACCCCGACAGGCGCTGCATCCCAAACCGCTGATGAGGGAGCTGCCGATGACCGGCGCTGCGGGCTCGGACACCGGTGTGCTGGTGGTCGGTGCGGGGCCGACCGGCCTCACCATGGCCGGGCAGCTCGCCCGGCACGGCGTAAAGGTGCGGCTGGTCGACCGGGCACTCGACCGGGTGCACGAGTCGCGAGCGCTCGCGGTCCAGCCCCGTACGTTGGAGGTCCTCGCCGGGTTCGGCTTGGCCGACAAGATGGTGGCCGCCGGCAACAGAGCGGTCCGGCTGATCGTTCACGCGGGACGGCGGCAGCGTTCCGTGCCGCTGTTCGACCTGGGCCTGCCCGACACCGCGTACCCGTATCTGTTGTTTCTGTCGCAGGCGGAGACCGAGCGGCTGCTCGGCGAGCACCTCGCCACGCTCGGGGTGGGTGTCGAGCGCGGTGTCGAACTGGTCGGCCTGGACCGTACCGATCAGGCCGTCGTTGGGACGCTGCGCGACCGCGACGGCCGCGTCGCGCGGGTGTCGGCGCGGTACGTGGTGGGTTGCGACGGCGCGCACAGCGCGGTGCGGCAGTTCACCGGGATCGGCTTCGAGGGGGGCGCCTACCCGCAGACGTTCGTGTTGGCCGACCTGGAGGTCGACGGCGTCGAACCGGGCGCGGCACACGCCTTCCTCGCCGGGCGAGGGCTGCTGTTCCTCTTCCCGCTCGGAAGCCCGGCCAGTTGGCGGATGGTCGCGATGCGACCCGCCAACGACGCGACCCCGCCGACCGCGCCGGTCCGCCTGGCCGAGCTGCAGGCGCTGGCCGACGCGTACGCGGGCGGCGCGCTGCGGCTGCACGACCCGGTGTGGGCGACGAACTTTCGGCTGCACCACCGGGCCGCCACCGCCTACCGGGCCGGACCGGTTTTCCTGGCCGGCGATGCCGCGCACATCCACAGCCCGGCCGGCGCGCAGGGCATGAACACCGGCATCCAGGACGCGGTGAACCTCGGCTGGAAACTCGCCCAGGCCCTGCAGGGCGACGCCGAGCCGGCGCTGCTGGAC
Source organism: Micromonospora sp. NPDC050495 (assembly GCF_040655175.1). Lineage (NCBI taxonomy): Bacteria > Bacillati > Actinomycetota > Actinomycetes > Micromonosporales > Micromonosporaceae > Micromonospora > Micromonospora sp. NPDC050495. The sequence continues at coordinate 68,120 of NZ_JBFAJK010000015.1, forward strand.
AGCTACCATGCGGAGCGGGCACCGGTCGGCCGGATGGTGCTCCGGTTCAGCGACCGGGCCTTCACCGTCGCCACGACCACCAACCCGCTGGTCCGCTTCGCCCGCACCCGGCTCGCGCCCACTCTGCTGCCGGCGGTCCTCGCGCCCCGGTTCGTGCGAGCTACGGCGTTCCGCACGGTCGCTCAGCTTGCCATCCGCTACCGCCGCAGCCCGCTGTCCACCGAGGGCCGGCAGGCGCCGCGAACGGGTCCGCGAGCCGGGGACCGGCTGCCCGACGCCTCTCTTGCCGGCGGCGGCTCGCTGCACCGGCTCACCGCCGCTCCCGGCTGGCACCTGCTGCTCTGCGGCCCACCCGAGGGCTGGCCCGCGGACGAGATCGACGACCTGACCCGGCGCCACCGCGGGCGGCTCACCGCACATCACCTCGCCGGCCCGGCGGGGGCGGCGCTTGAGGCCGACGACCAGGTGCTGCGCCGGCTGGGCGTTACTCCCGGCACGCCGGCCGCTTATCTGGTGCGACCGGACGGGCACGTCGGCTACCGCGCGGGCGGCACCGACCTGACCGGTCTACGTGCCTACCTGCGCCGCTGGTTCGGACCCCCGAATGCTTGAGGACGTGCGGGACACCCCTCTACGACGCAAGCGCCGATACTGACCCGGAACTTGCCGTTGCCGGAGCTGGCGAGGCCGGAATGGCACTGGACGCAGCGGGAGGCTGGACGCCGTGTAATCGGCGTGACTGCGCGCTGAACGGTCGAGCGGGACACCGACACCGCCAACCGCTGCGCCAACCGACTGCCCGGTCGGCCGCCCAACGCCACCGCGACCGCTTCCAGGTCACCCGCCGCCAAGACGGTGTGACACGCAGGTCAGAGTCGTTGCGGGGCCCCGCTGGGCGTTGACGGCCCCGCCGCAGGTTTAGGCCGGCCTGCGCGGGTGCGTCTCGTACATCCGGACCCAGGTGAGCAGGCCGGCGGCGGCGGTGAGGGCGGCGACGACCCAGACGGCGGCCCGGATGCCGGCCAGGTCGGCGACCACCCCGGCGAGCAGGGCGCCGATCGCGAAGCCGCCGTCGCGCCAGAGCCGGTAGACGCCGACGGCGCGGGCGCGCCAACTCGGATGGGCGACGTCCCCGACGACGGCGAGCAGCGCCGGGTAGACGGCGGCGGTGCCCGTGCCGAGCAGCACCGCCGCGACCGCCCACCCCCCGAAACTGTCGACCACAGCGACCAGCGCCAGGGCGACGCCCTGGGCCAGCATGCCGACGACGATGAAGGGCTTGCGGCCGTACGTGTCCGAGGCCGGGCCGGTCACGAGCTGGCCGAGCCCCCAGACGGCGGGGTAGAGGGCGCTGAGCACCCCGATCTCGGTCAGTGAGAGGCCGGCGGCGGCGAAGAGGATGGGAAAGAGGCCCCAGGCCAAGCCGTCGTTGAGGTTGTTCACCATCCCGGCGTGGCTGGCCGAGGCGAGCGCTGGCTCCCGCCACGAGGTCAGGGTGACGATCCGGCTGGTCGTCAAACCCTGCTCGTGCGCGCCGCGATGGGTGGCTGCCTCGAACCGGGCGTACCCGTGGGTCTCACGCACGAACGCCAGGGACAGGCCGAGGCCGAGGACCGCGTACGCCAGGGCGAGCAGGAACGGCGCGGGGCGCAGGCCGTGGGCGGCGGCCAGCCATCCGGTGACCAGCGCGGTGGTGGCCACCGCGCAGTAGCCCGCCGCCTCGTTGAGCCCCATCGCCAGGCCACGCCGCGCCGGACCGGCCAGGTCGATCTTCATGATGACGGTGGTGGACCAGGCCAGGCCCTGGCTGACCCCGAGCAGCACGTTCGCGGTGACCACCCACCCCCAGGCGGGCGCCCAGATGATCAGCAGCGGCACCGGCAGCCCGGCCAGCCACCCGGCGACGAGGACCGGTTTGCGGCCGTACCGGTCCGACAGCGTGCCGGCGAAGAAGTTGGTCACCGCCTTGGTGAGCCCGAAGGCGACGATGTACGTCAGCGCGGCCGTGTACGCGGCGAGCCGGAACTCCTGCTCGGCGATCAGCGGCAGCACCGTACGCTCCGAGCCGAGCAGCCCGCCCACCAGGGCGTTGACGACGACGAGCAGGGTGAACTGGACGGCGTTGGCGCGGAGTCCGAGCCGCAGCGGGGCCGCGGCGGCGATCACTTCCCCTCCTCGAGAAGCCGGCCGGTGGCGGCCGCCCAGTCCTGCGGGCCGCCGACCAGCACCGCCAGGTCGGTACGGCCCGCGCGTTCGAGCAGAGTGGCGGCGGTCATGGCGCGCTCACCGTGGCCGCACATCAGCACGGCCGGGCCGGTGGGGGCGAGTTCGGGCGCGCCGGCCAGCTCGCCGAGTTCGAGGTGTGCCGCGCCGGGGAGGTGGCCGCTCGCGTACTCGGCGGCCTGCCGGATGTCGAGCACCGCCGGGCCCACCTCGTGCGGCCGGACCAACGGGGTGCGACTGACCGGGCCGCCGTCGGCGACCCAGGCGGCCATCCCGCCGCCGAGTTCACCGGCGAAGCGCTCGATCCCCACGGTCAGCGCGGGCCAGAGGATGTCCTCCATCGGCTGGTCGGGGTTGCGCACGACCACCACTGGCTGCTCCGGCGCGACCAGCCAGCCCAGCCAGGTGGCAAACTGCTCCCGCAGCGGGATGGCGAGCGTGCCGGGCACGTGCCCTCGCGCCACGTCCGCCACCGGCCGTACGTCCACCAGCACCGCGCCCTCGGCGAGCAGCCGCCGCACTTCGTCGACGGAGCGCTCGGCCAGGGCGGGCCGGCTGGTCACCACCGCCGGGCCGCGCCGGTTCAGCTCCGCCAGCCAGCGGAAGTACGCCGGGTAGGAGCCGAGTGAGGCGAGCAGGCGCTCGGTGAAGGTGTCGACGTCCGGCGCACGCAGCAGCGGGTTCGCGCTCTTCTCGGCGCCGATAGTGGTGGTCCGCGCCGTGCCGGGCGGCGCCGAGCAGAACGACCCGCTGCCGTGGGTCGGCCAGACCGCCGTCGGGTCGGGAAGCCCGGCGAGGCGGTGCAGCGACGCGTACTGGGCGTGCGCGAGCTCCACCGTCCGGTCGTCGCCGAGCAGGTCGGTGCGGGCGACGGACCCGACGATCAGCGACCCGCCTGTGAAGACTCCCACCGGGGTCGACCCGTCGCGCAGCAGGTAGGACAGGTGCTCGTCGGTGTGCCCGGGCGTCGACCACGCCTGCAGGGTCAGCCCGCCCAGGTCGATCTCGTCGCCGTCGGCGAGGCCGCGGTGCGGGAACCCCCGTCGCCCGGCGGCGGAGGCCAGGATCGTCGCGCCGTCGGTGGCGGCCAGCTGCACAGCCCCGGAGAGGAAGTCCGCGTGCAGGTGGGTCTCCGCCGCCCAAGCGACCGTCAGACCTCGCCGGCGGGCGGCGGCGCGCAGCGCCCGCAGGTCCCGGGGGGCGTCGACGGCCAGCGCCCGGCCGTCCCCGACGTCGAGCAGGTACGCGCTATTGCCCAGCCCGTCGTTGACCAGTGGCACCAGCCGGTCCGCTTCGACACCCATCGCAACCTCTCCCGGGTCGCCGCCCTCGCCAGGGTCTCACAGTATTCCATGAAAGCCTGGAGGATGGGGCTGGGTGCCACGGCATCCACCGTGGATCGGCCGGCGCCCGCCGGCCGATCCACGGCGGTCACGTCCGCACCGGGCTCACCGGTGGTAGTCCGGCTGGGTCTGCGCGTTGAACTCGGTCAGCCGCACCGCCGCCGCCGACGCAATGCGCCGGTCCTCGATGGCCAGCACGTCGAGGCCCTTCTGCAGATCACTCGAGTAGATGTAACCGTTGTAGTAGTAGGCCGACCAGGAGCCGCCGGCCGGCAGCCCGCCGGGCGGCAGCGGGCCCCGCTCGAAGTAGCCGATCTCGCGCGGGTGGCGCGAGTTGGTGAAGTCCCAGACGGTGACGCCGCCCTGGTAGAACGCCTGCACCATGATGTCGCGGCCACGGGCCGGGATGAGCGAGCCGTTGTGCGCGACGCAGTTCTCCTCCGGGCCCTGGGCGCGGGGGATCTTGAAGTACGAGGCGAACCGCAGCCGCCGGTGGTCGCCGCTGCCAACGATGTCGTAGACGGCGCTGGCCCCGTACTCCGGCCCCACCTGGGGGTTGCAGGTGGCCGCCATGCCGCCGCCCAGCTCGTCGACGAACACCACCTTGCGTCCGGTGGCGTTGAAGGTGGCCGAGTGCCAGAACGAGAAGTGCTGGTCGTCGCGGACCCGCTGGATCACCCGCGGGCGGTACGGGTCGGCGATGTCCAGCAGCACGCCGTCGCCCATGCACGCGGCGGCGGCCAGGTGCTGCGACGGCAGCACGGTGATGTCGTGGCACCCGGTGGTCTCCGCGACGGGAAAGTCCCCGGGCTGGCCGGGGTTGCCGCCGTCGGGGAAGAGCACCGGCTTGGCGACGACGGCCGCGGCGGCCGGGTTGCGCAGCGGGACCCGGATGACGCTGATGCTGTCGTGCGGCGGCTGGCAGTCCGGAAAGCTCGGATCCGGGCCGTACGAGGAGACGTAGATCAGCACGGCGTCCCGCCGTCGGTCGGGTACCAGCGTGTGGGTGTGCGAGCCGCAGTCCGTCTCCACGGCGGCGACGTACCGGGGCGCGGCCTTGTCGCGGATGTCGAAGATCTTGATGCCCTCCCACGCCTCCTTCCGGCTGGCGCTGAGCGGCGTGCTGGAGCAGGAGTCGTCGCTGCGGGACAGATCCGTGGAGAGGAAGAGCAGGTCACCCCAGACCGCGACGTCGTTCTGCCCGCCGGGGCAGAGCACCTGGCTCACCACCCGGGGCGCCCTGGGCTGCGCGATGTCGTAGACGGTGAAGCCGTCGTAGTTGCCGCTGATCGCGTAGTGGCCGGTGAAGGCCAGATCGGTGCCGATGGAGAAGGATGAGGCGAAAGGCCCCTGCTTCGGCACGTTAGCCACCGGCCGGATGTTGTCGCTGTGCCGGATCTCATCGGGACCCGGGAGGTTCGATCCGGTCACGACCCGGCCGTCGGCCGCGGTCTCCGCGGTGCCGCCGGCCGGGGCCGCGCCGCCGGCGGAGCCGGTGAGCACGACCGCGAGGCCGACCGCCAGCCCCGCGATGACGATGCGGGGCGCGAGCCGCCCCCTGCTGCCGTGTCGTGTCATCGTATCGATCCTTCCTGTGGCTCCGTTCGCCCGATGGCGGCACGACGTCGCCCGTGGCGGATCGGGAGGTGGCCGGGGGCCCGGCCCGGCGGGTGCGTCGGGCGCGGCGCGCGATGCTTCCGAAATAGATGGTGGACTAGCTGTCACGATAGGTGCGCCTCGATCGGCCGGTCAAGCGGGCGAGTCCTGTTCCGCAAGGGGAAAGGAGTCTGGACGGGGGTGCTGGAAAGGCAGCTTTCTTCGGGAGCCGGACTACAGGAAGTTTAAGCGATCCGGCGCGCCGGCGTGCCGCCTCGACCGGACGGCGGAGCCGCCGCTCGCCCCGGCTCCCGGTGTACCTCCGGCTGTTTCCCCGATCCGCCTGCTAGGTGCCCTGGTGGGGGTGGCATGGTGATCCGATAGTTTCTACACTCTTCCGTGGAATTTGGGAGGTCCCGGCATGGCTGATCCGGCCGCCAAGGCGCAGCTGTTGACGTCCGTGGAACGGGTGGGCAAGGCCCTGGGCAGCAGCCGGCGCCTGGAACTGATCGACCTGCTGGCCCAGGGCGAACGCACCGTTGAGTCCCTGGCCCGGGAGGCGGCGCTCGGCGTCACCACCTGCTCGGCGCACCTGCAGATCCTGCGGCTGGCGGGGCTGGTGGCGACCAGGCGGGAGGGCAACCGGATCCACTACCGACTGTCCGGCCCGGAGGTGGCGGCCGCGTACGTCCTGCTGTTCAACCTCACCACTGCCTACAGCGCGGAGGCGGCGGCGGCCCGCGACCGCTACCTCGGACTGCCGGACGTGCCGCAGATTTACCAGGACGACCTGCTCGGCCGGCTGGACGGCGGCCGGACGCTGGTGGTCGACGTCCGCCCCGCGGAGGAGTACGCCGCCGGGCACATCCGCAGCGCGATCTCCATACCCCTGGACCAGATGCCGGCGCGACTGGCCGAGCTGCGCCGCGACGCCGACGTGGTCGTCTACTGCCGCGGCCGTTATTCCACACTCTCCTCCGAGGCGGTACGCCTGCTGCGCGCCGACGGTCGCCGGGCGGCCCGGCTGGCCGACGGCATGACCGAGTGGCGCCTGGCGGGACGGCCGCTCTCGCCCTCCCGTCCAGCGGAGGGCGAGAGCTGACCGGGCACACCCGCTCAGGCGGGCACGCCGAGCAGCAGGTCGAGGCCGGCGCGCCGGGCGCCCGGCGCCTGCCGGGCCGGCCAGCGGTGTGGCGCCGGGTCGCGCAGCCGGGACGCCACCTCGCAGACCCAGTTCAACGGCGTCGCCGCCAGCAGCGGCAGGTCCGTCGCCTGCGGTGGGCGCAGGTACAACTCCGCCGGGCCGCGCAAGTGGCCGGAGGACTCGACCCGGATGCGGGCGGTCCCGGTGAGGAAGCTGCCGGGCAGGTGGTCCACGAGCGCCTCCGCCGCCGTGGCCGCCGGATTCACCAGCACCAGCCGTACCTCGTAGTCGCCGGGAGCCGTCGGCGCGCGCAGGTGCACCGCATGCCCGAGGCTCACGCCGCACGAGTCCGGCGGGTCCGCCCGGTCGTGGCTGCGGCGCAGCTCCCCGGCGAGCAGCCCGGCCGGTGGTGGCGCCCCCGGGCCGCCGCGCGGCAGCTCCCGGACCGGCCGGTCGGTCAACCGCAGCGCCAGGGCGCGGAAGCGCCGCGGCGCGGTGCCGACCAGCCGGCTGAATTGAGTGCCGAAGGTGCCCGAGCTGGTGTAGCCGACCCGGTTGCCGATCGCGGCGACGGACAGATCCGAGTGCAGCAGCAGTCGCCGGGCCTGCGCCATCCGGAGGGTGGCCAGGAACCGCGCCGGGGTGGTCGCGGTGATGCCGCGGAAGATCCGGTGGAAGTGGTACGGGCTGAACGAGCCCGTCGTGGCCAGATCGGTCAGCGACAGCGGGCCGGCCAGCTCCTGCCGCATCCGTCCGATCGCCCGGACCACCGCGACGGTGTGGTCGTGATCGACCTCCGAGCGTTCGACGCCGCGCCGTTCCGCGGTGGGGCGGACCCGCATGCTGAGCGGATGGGCCCCGGCGACGATCACCTCCAGCGCGGGTTGCGGACGGCCGGTGCGCAGCACCGGTCGGTCACCGTGCACGGCGTGTTCCACGTCGCTCACCGTCCCTTGGCCGTGAGCAGGCCGAGCTTCGTGGCCTCGTCGCGCAGCGACGCGTAGTCGGCCTCGGTGACCGGCACGTACCGCTTCGCCCGCATCAGGGACAGCAGGCTGGGGTCGGTGATCGAGGTGAACGCCTCGGTGAGGGTCGTACGCGCCTGGGCGGACAGGTCCGCCCGGGCCACCCACGGATAGCCCATCACCTCGTGGGTCTGCACGACCCGCAGCGCCCCGGTGGGCACGGTGCCCTGCCGTTCGAGGCGGTGCAGGATGCGCAGTTCGAGGCCGGCGGCGTCGGCGCTGCCGTTGAGGACGGCCTGGGCGGCGGCGTCGTGGCCGCCGGTGAAGACCACCCGCGACAGCGGTGGGCAGCTGGCCAGGTCGTCGGGCTGGCAACGGGCGCCCGCGCCGACCAGCATGACCCGGGGGTACAGGCTGCCGGAGGTGGAGCTGACGTCGCCGAAGGCGAACCTTCCCCCCGCGTCCACCACGTCCTTGACGGACTGGTGCGGGGAGTCCTTCTTGACCGCCACGGCGGAGAGGTACTTCGGGGTGCCGGTCTCCTCGTCGACCTCGGTGACCATAGGGGTGACGTCGGTCTGTTCGTCGGCCTGCACGTACGTCAGGCCGCCCAGGTATGCGACGTCCACCTTCTCGGAGACCAACGCCGCCACCACACCCGCGTAGTCGGTCGCGACGAACAGCTCCACGTCGACGTGGAGCCGGTCGGCGAGGTACTTGCGGAACGGCTCGTACTGGGCCTGTTGTTTCTCCGGTGAGATGTTGGGAATGATGCCCACCCGCAGGTGCTGCGGAATGCCCTGACTGTTGCTGTCCGACTCGCTCGAACAACCGGCCGTTCCCAGTGCGGCCAGTGCCCCCGCGAGGCCCATTGCCAACAGTGCCCGTCGTCGGTTCATGCCACCGTCCCCTCCCCAGTTGAAAAGCATGAAACATCGCGCGCACCCGGTCTGCTGAACGGCTGCGCGTCATTTCCCATGGGCCTGACCGAAATCGGCTACGAATCGGTCACGTTCGACTTGCCTGTACGACGAATTCCGTCCATTTCCGGTTCAATGTCGGTCATAGACGTCCTATGCGGAGGGAGGGCTCGCCCGCCTCGGGCCATCGCCCGGTGGGCGCTGGCGGTCGACCTGCTGCCACGTCTGGATCACGAGCGTCCCCCCGACCGTAGCGGTCCTACAGTATTCCTATGATCATCTATTCCGAGAACCTTTGGAGAAGTATATGAGCGGTCACGCTCCGCGCAAGTTCCATGTCTACGACGAGACAGCGCGAGTGGCGAGAGCCCTGGCCAACGGCAAGCGACTGGAGCTGCTCGACCTGCTCGGACAGGCGGAACGGACGGTGGAGGGCGTCGCCCGGACCGCCGATCTGGGCACCGCCCTGGCCTCGGCCCACCTCAAGACGCTCAGGCAGGGCGGCCTGGTCGCCGTCCGCCGCGACGGCGCCCGGGCCTACCACCGCCTCGCCGGCGACGACGTCGCCGACCTGTACCTGCGTCTGCGCACGGTCGCCGTCGCCCACCTCGCCGACGCGGCCGCCGCCGTCGCCGAGTACCTCACCCCCGAGGCCACCCCGCTGCCGCACCCCGACGTGTCGCGCCGGGCCCGCGCCGGCGAGCTCCTCCTGCTGGACGTACGGCCCGAGGCCGAGTACCGGGCCGGACACGTCCCCGGCGCGAGCTCCCTGCCCCTGGAACTGCTTCCCGACCGGCTCGACGAATTTCCCGTCGCCCGGGAGATCGTCGCCTACGGCCGGGACGCCTTCTGCGGCCTCGCCCCGGAGGCCGTCCGGATCCTGGCCGACCACCGACACACCGCCCGCCGCATGGACATCGGGATGCTGGAGTGGCGGCTGGCCCGGCTGCCCGTGGAACGGCCCGACTGATCCGCCGGCCGCCGCCACCTCGCAATTTCCGGCAGCTGACGGCCCGCGCCGCAGAATGCGTCCGCAGCCTCACCACCCGACCCAAACAGGGCCCCGGGCCGACGCAGCAAGGTGAGAGTGGAAATGCGCGCATGACGTCGGTGAGGATGAATGGCGACGGGACCCGAATCGGTTCCCGTGCACCATTCTCGACCCACGCCGACGGGCTGCGCAAAATGCCCGTTCCGCTATCCCGGGTCGTGCCGTGACATCTCGCGTGGGGGTGGGCCGTGTCCAGTGCATTGCGATGGATCCGCCGCTGGGTGCTCATGCCGGATCATTCGGAGACCACCCTGGCGAGACGCGGATTCACCCCGAAAGACGCGCCGTCGCGGGAACTGCTGGAGACGGTCGGCCGGTACTTCCTCACCGGATTCGGCCACGCCCTGGACGCCCGGGACCCGCTCGAGGCCGAGCATCCGCTCGAGCGGACACCCGCCGAGTACCGCGGCTTCGCCTACGAGGGCGCCGCCATGGCCCTCGCGGTCCTCGACGGCCTCGGGCCCGGACGGCCGACCCGGATCCGGCGGTTCCTGCGGGGACGCGCCGACGCGCACGTCTACATGGTGCACGTCGGCGTGGGATGGGCCCTCGCCCGGCTGCCCCGCTGGCGGTGGCGCCGGGTACTGCCCGACGACCCGCTGCTGCGCTGGTTGACCCTCGACGGCTACGGCTTCCACCAGGCCTACTTCCACACCGGACGGTACGTCCGGGCCCAGCACCGGGACCCGGTGCACCGCTGGCCGTCCTGGACCCGCCAGCCGTACACGCCCCGGGCGATCGACCAGGGCATCGGACGGGCCGTCTGGTTCGTCGAGGGGACCGACGCGCGGCGGGTGGTCGAGACCCTCGAACGCTTCCCCGCCGATCGTCACTCGGACCTCTTCGCCGGTGCCGGCCTGGCCGCCACGTACGCCGGCGGGGCCGACCGGGCGGAGCTGGAGTGGTTCGCCCACCGGGTCGGCCCGCACCGACCCGCCGTCGCCCAGGCCGCGGCCTTCGCCGCCCAGGCCCGGGTCCGGGCCGGCCTGGTGACCCCGCACACCCACCTGGCGACCGCGGTCCTCTGCGACGCCGACCCGATGGTGGCGGCCTCGCTCACCGACCGCGCCCTGGTGAAGTTGCCCCCGGACGGGTCGCAGCCGGCCTTCGAGGTGTGGCGGCGCCGCATAGCCGACGAATTCGTGACCCAGGGGAGGCATCAGTGACCGCGATCGTCCGTTGGGGGCGCCGGCAGATATCCGGCGTCATCGCCCTCGTGCTGCTCACCGGTCTGTTCCTGATGGCCCGGCTGCCCGAGGCGTCCGCCGCCGAGCGGGCGGAACTGGCCCGGCCCTACCGCTTCACCCCGCTGTCGATCTCCATCCCGGGCGGCTTCCCGCAGCAGGACATCCGCCGGGTCAACAAGGACTACGAGCACATCCGCGCCTGGATCTCCTCGGTCGGCGCGGGCATCGCCATGAACGACTTCGACGGGGACGGCCTCGCCAACGACCTGTGCCTGGTCGACGTCCGCATCGACCGGGTCGTCGTGGCGCCCACCCCCGGCGCCGGGGAGGACCGCTATCGCTCCTTCGTCCTCGACCCCGCCCCGCTGCCGATGAACCCGCACATCGCCCCGATGGGCTGCGTGCCCGGTGACTTCAACGGCGACGGCCGTACCGACCTGCTCGTCTACTGGTGGGGCCGGACCCCGGTGGTCTACCTCGCCCGGGCCGGCGTCACCGGCCTGTCCCCGGACAGCTACCAGCCGGTCGAACTCGTCCCCGGCGCCGGTGCCGGCGGCCGCTACGACGGTCCGCAGTGGAACACCAACACGGTGGCGGTGGCCGACTTCGACGGCGACGGCCACGACGACGTTTTCGTCGGCAACTACTTCCCGGACGGACCGGTCGTCGACGACACCGTCCGCGGCGGCGTGTCGATGAACCACTCCATGTCCACCGCGTACAACGGTGGCCGCGACCACATCCTGCGCTGGACCGGCGGGACCGGCGGGGCCACCCCCACCGTCGCCTTCGCCGCGGCCCCCGGCGTCTTCCCCGACCACGTCTCCCGCGGCTGGGCCCTCGCCGCCGGCGGCAACGACCTCGACGGGGACCAGCTGCCCGAGCTGTACGTCGCCAACGACTTCGGGCCGGACCACCTGCTGCACAACCGCTCGACCCCCGGACACATCAGCTTCGCGGAGGTGAGCGGCACCGGCAGTCGAGCGGTGGTGCCCAAGTCCAAGGTGCTCGGCCACGACTCCTTCAAGGGCATGGGCGTCGACTACGGCGACCTCAACGGCGACGGCGTCTACGACATGTACGTCGGCAACATCACCACCACCTTCGGCCTCCAGGAGAGCAACTTCGCCTTCGTCAGCACCACCGACGACCGCGCCGAGCTGCGCCGTCGACTCCGCGCCGGCGAGGCGCCCTGGCAGGACCGCAGCGCCCCCCTCGGCCTGGCCTGGAGCGGCTGGAGCTGGGACGTCAAGCTGGGCGACTTCGACAACAGCGGCCACCCGGCCATCGTGCAGACCGCCGGCTTCGTCAAGGGCGACGTCAACCGTTGGGCGCAGCTGCAGGAACTCGCCACCAGCAACGACGAGTTGCTCGCCCACCCGGCCTGGTGGCCGAACGTCCGGCAGGGCGACGACATCGCCGGCGGGCAGCACCTGGCCTTCCACGTCCGGGGCCCCGACGGGCGGTACGAGGACGTGAGCCACGAACTCGGCCTCGACGTACCGGTCCCCACCCGCGGCATCGCCACCGGAGACGCCGACGGCGACGGCCGGCTGGACTTCGCCGTCGCCCGACAGTGGGCCGCCCCGGTCTTCTACCACAACGACAGCCCCGCGCCCGGCGCGTTCCTCGGACTGCGGCTCCGCCACGACGGCCCGGCCGGCACGCCCGGCTCACCGGCCGTCGGCACCCAGGTCACCGTCACCATGCCGGACGGCCGCCGGCAGCTCGCCCGGGTGGACGGCGGCAGCGGGCACTCCGGCAAGCGCAGCTTCGACGTCCTCGTCGGGCTCGGCGACGTGCGCACCGCCGTCGCCGTCCACCTCGCCTGGCGGGACCGCGCGGGAGCCACCCACGAAGAAGAGCTGACCCTCGCGCCCGGCTGGCACACCGTCCGGCTCGGCGCGCACGCCCAGGAGGCCCAGTCATGACCACCAGCGCACCGCCCCGGCCGACCAAGGACCCGCGGCTGGCCGCCCTCCGCCGGTTCGCCCTCTCGATCACCGTCTTCAACCTCGTCGGGTACGCGTTCCTCGGCTTCGAGCAACCCTGGACCTGGCCGATCGTGGCGGTGGCCACCGCGTACGCCACCGAACTCCTGCTGGAGGTCGCCGCTGCGCGCGCCGAGGACCGCCCGCCCCGGTTCCGTGGCGAGGGCGCGCGCGGGCTGATGGACTTCCTACTGCCCGCCCACATCAGCGGCGTCGCCGTGAACATGCTGCTCTACGTCAACGACCAGGTCCTGGTCATGATGTTCGGCGTCGTCGCCGCGATCAGCGGCAAGTGGCTGCTGAAGGCGCCGGTACGCGGCCGGATCCGGCACTTCATGAACCCGTCCAACCTTGGCATCACCGTGGTACTGCTGCTCTTCCCCTGGGTGAGCGTGGCCCCGCCGTACCACTTCACCGAGAACGTCAGCGGGGTGGTCGACTGGCTCATCCCGGCGGTCATCCTGGTCACCGGCACCATGCTGAACGCCAAGCTCACCCGCCGGTCCTGGCTGATCATCGGTTGGGTCGGCATGTTCGTCGTCCAGGCCGTCCTGCGCGGCGTGCTCCTCGACACCTCGATCCCGGCGGCCCTGGCCACCATGACCGGCGTCGCCTTCATCCTCTTCACCAACTACATGATCACCGACCCGGGCACCACCCCGACCGCACCGGCGTCACAACTCGCCTTCGGCGCCTCCGTGGCCGTCGTGTACGGCATCCTCACCGCGGTGTCCGTGGTGTACGGGCTCTTCTTCGCCACCGCCACCGTCTGCCTCCTCCGGGGCGGGTTCCTCTGGGCGCTGCACCTCATCCAGCAGGCGCAGCAACGCCGCGAGACCACACCGGCCCAGCGGGCCGCGCCGGTGTCCCCGGCGGTCGTCGCGCCGGCCCCGGAACCGGAGGTCGTACGGGCATGACCGAGAAGATCGCGGTCGTCGGCCTCGCCTGCCGATATCCCGACGCCGCGTCCCCCCGCGAACTCTGGGAGAACGCGCTCGCCGGACGCCGCGCGTTCCGACAGCTGCCCGACGAACGCACCCGCCTGGCCGACTACTGGGCCGCCGACCCGGCCACCCCGGACCGCTTCTACAGCCGGATGGCCGCCGTCATCCAGGGCTACGAGTTCGACCGGCTCACGTTCCGTGTGGCGGGCAGCACCTACCGGGCCGCCGACCTGACGCACTGGCTCGCCCTGGACGTCGCCGCCCGCGCGTTCGCCGACGCCGGCTTTCCCGACGGGGACGGACTGCCCCGGGAACGGACCACCGTGGTCGTCGGCAACACCCTGACCGGCGAGTTCACCCGGGCAAACGTGATGCGGCTGCGCTGGCCGTACGTGCGCCGCACCGTCGCCGCCGCGCTCACCGCCCACGGCTGGACCGGCGACCAGCTGGCCGGTTTCCTCGCCGACCTGGAAGCGAGCTACAAGAGCCCCTTCCCGCCGATCGACGAGGACACCCTCTCCGGTGGCCTGTCGAACACCATCGCCGGCCGGGTCTGCAACCACTTCGACCTCGGCGGTGGCGGCTACAGCGTGGACGGCGCCTGCTCCTCCTCGCTGCTGTCCGTCGTCACCGCGGCGAACAGCCTGGTCAGCGGCGACGCCGACGTCGCCCTGGCCGGCGGTGTCGACCTCTCCCTGGACCCGTTCGAACTGGTCGGCTTCGCCAAGACCGGCGCGCTGGCCCGCGGCGAGATGCGGGTGTACGACCGGGATTCCAACGGATTCTGGCCCGGCGAGGGCTGCGGCATGGTGGTCCTGATGCGCGAGGCCGACGCCCGGCGCGCCGGACGGCGCGTCTACGCGCTGCTGAGCGGCTGGGGGATCTCCTCCGACGGCCGGGGCGGCATCACCCGGCCCGACGCCCTCGGCTACCAGCGCGCGCTGCGCCGCGCGTACCGGCGGGCCGGGTTCGGCATCGAGACAGTGGCGCTGTTCGAGGGCCACGGCACCGGCACTGCAGTCGGCGACGCGACCGAACTGCGGGCGCTCTCGGCGGCCCGCCGCAGCGCCGACCCCACCGCGCCACCGGCCGCCATCGGCAGCATCAAGGCGATGATCGGACACACCAAGGCGGCGGCCGGCGTGGCCGGCCTGATCAAGGCCGCCCTGGCCGTGCACCACGAGGTGGTGCCGCCCACCGTGGGCTGTCTCGACCCGCACCCCGAGCTCGACGGCGAGCAGCCGGCGCTGCGGGTGACCCGTACCGCCGAGGAGTGGCCGGCCCACACCGAGGTCCGGGCGGGCGTCACCGCGATGGGCTTCGGCGGCATCAACACCCACGTCGTCCTGGAACGCGGCGCCGGCCCCCGGCGGTCGCTCAACGCCCGGGCCCGGGCGCTCTCCTCGTCCGCCCAGGACGCCGAACTGCTGCTCTTGGACGCCGCGAGCGCCCCGGAACTGCGGCAGCGGCTGGACACCCTCCTCGGGCTCGCGCCCCGGCTGGCGTACGCCGAGCTCACCGACGTCGCCAGCACGCTCCAGCGCGACCTGCGGGACCGGCCCCACCGGGCCGCCCTCGTGGTGCGCGACCCCGCCGGCGCCGCGCGCGCGATCACCGCCGCCCGGGACGCTCTCGACGCCGGCGAGACCCTTCTGGTCGACCCCACCGCCGGCGTCTTCCTCGGTCACCCCACCCGGCCCGGCCGGGCCGGATTCCTCTTCCCCGGCCAGGGCTCCGGCCGCGGCGCCGGCGGCGCCTTCCGGCGGCGGTTCCCCGCCGTGGAGGACGTGTACGTCCGGCTCGCGCTCGCGCCCGGCGACGACGTGGTGGACACCGCCGTCGCCCAGCCGCGGATCGTCACCGGTTCGGCCGCCGCCCTGCGCGTGCTGGCCGAGCTGGACCTGGACGCGGCCGTCGCGGTCGGGCACAGCCTCGGCGAACTGACCGCGCTGCACTGGGCCGGCGCGATGGACGAGGAGACCCTCTGGCGGATGGCCGCCGTGCGCGGCACCACCATGGCGAAGACCGCCGAGGCCGGGGTGATGGCCGGCGTCGGCGCCGGCGCCGACGTGGTCGGGCGGCTGCTCACCGGCACCCCGGTCGTGATCGCCGGCTACAACGGGCCACGCCAGACGGTCGTCGCCGGCCCGCCGGACGCGGTACGGGAGGTGTTCCGGGCGGCCACGGACGCCGGACTCACCTGCGCCATGCTCGCCGTGTCGCACGCCTTCCACTCGCCCCTGATGGCGGCCGCCGCCGAGGCGTTCGGTGAGTGGCTCACCGACATGCCGTTCCACCCGGTGCGACGCCGGGTGGTCTCGACCGTCACCGGCGCACCCCTGGACCCGGGCACCGACCTCGGCGCGCTGCTGCGCCGGCAGATCCTCGAACCGGTCCGCTTCGCCTCGGCGGTCGCCACGGCCGCCGCCGAGGTGGACCTGTTCATCGAGGTCGGCCCCGGCCAAGTGCTGACCCGGATGGCCCGGGACGTCACCGACGTCCCGGCCGTCGCCGTGGACACCGACCACGAGTCGCTCGCGCCGCTGCTCTCGGTGGTCGCGGCCGCGCACGTCACCGGCGTACCGATCGCCCTCGGACCGCTGTTCGAGGGCCGGCTGGCCCGACCGCTCCCACTCGACGCCGAACTGACCTTCTTCAGCAACCCGTGCGAGGCGGCCCCGCAGCACGCCGAGGAGGCCCCGTCGGCCGCCGCGGCGCCGGACGCGCCGGCCGCCGTCGTCGCCGACCCGTCGACCGGCGCCCGGGACGATGCCCTCGGCACGCTGCGCCGGCTCGCCGCCGAACGCGCCGAACTCCCGGCCGACCTGGTCCATGCCGACAGCCGGCTCCTCGACGACCTGCACCTGAGCTCCATCACGGTCGCGCAGGTAGTCAACCAGGCGGCCCGCGAACTCGGCCTGCCGGCAGCGGAGGCGCCGACGAACTTCGCGACCGCCACCGTACGGGAACTCGCCGAGGCCCTCGACGAACTCGGCCGCCCGGGCAGCGATTCCGCCCCGCCGCCGCTCGTGCACGGCGTCGACACCTGGGTGCGGCCCTTCGTGGTGGACCTCGACCCCGCGCCGCCGCCGGAGCCCGGCCCCACCGAGGAGGACGGCGTCTGGCAGGTGCACGCGCCGGACGGGCATCCCCTCGCCGAACCGCTCCGGCAGGCGCTGCAGCGCGGCGGCGTCGGCGCGGGTGTGCTGGTCTGCCTGCCCGACGGCTGTCCGGAGGACGCCCTGGAACCCGCCCTCGCGGGGGTCCGGCACGCCGTCCGGCAGCCGGACGGCGCCCGCCTCGTGCTCGTGCACTGCGGTCGCGGGGCCGCCGGACTGGCCAAGACCGCGCACCTCGAGGCCCCGGCCCTGCGTACCACGGTGGTCCGGGCGCCGCTCGCGCCGGACACCATCGCCCGGGTCCTCGCCGAGGTCCGGGCCACCATCGGGTTCACCGAGGTCGACTACGACCACGCCGGCGCCCGCCGGGTCCCCGTGCTGCGGCCCGCGCCGCTGGCACCGGCCGCCGGACCACTGCCGCTGGACCGCGGCGACGTCCTGCTGGTCACGGGCGGCGGGAAGGGCATCACCGCCGAGTGCGCCCGGGCCCTCGCCGCCGACACCGACGCCCGCCTGGCGATCCTCGGCCGCTCCGACCCGGCCACCGACGCCGCGCTCGCCGCGAACCTGGACCGGCTGCGCGACGCCTGCCCGGCGCTGACGTACGTCCGCGCGGACGTCACCGACCCGGCCGCCGTGCGCGCCGCCGTGGCCCGCGTCGAGGCCGCCCTGGGACCGGTGACCGCGATCCTGCACGGGGCCGGTCGCAACGAGCCGACCGCGCTCGCCGACCTGGACGTGGCCGCCCTGCGGCGTACCCTCGCCCCCAAGGTCGACGGCCTGCGGGCGGTGCTCGACGCGGTCGACCTGGACCGACTGCGGCTGCTGGTCACCTTCGGCAGCGTTATCGGCCGCGCCGGCCTGCGCGGCGAGGCCCACTACGCCCTGGCCAACGAGTGGCTGGCCGAGCTGACCCGGGAGGTCGGCCGCACCCGGCCCCACTGCCGCGCCGTGTGCCTCGAATGGTCCGTCTGGTCCGGCGTGGGCATGGGGGAGCGGCTCTCGGTGGTCGAGTCCCTGCTGCGCACCGGGGTCACCCCGATCGGGCCGGACGCCGGCGTCGAGGTGCTGCGGCGCGTCCTCGCCGACCCGCAGCTGCCGCCCGTGCTCGTCGTGACCGGACGCACCGGAGATCTCGACACCGTCCGGTACGACCGGCCGGACCTGCCGGTCCTGCGGTTCCTCGAACGGCCCCTGGTGCACTACCCGGGGGTCGAACTGGTCACCGAGGTCGACCTGAACCCGGGCGCCGACCATTACCTGCCGGACCACCGCCTCGACCGCGACCTGCTCTTCCCCGCGGTCCTTGGGTTGGAGGCAATGGCACAGGTCGCCGGCGCGGTGACCGGCGACCAGGACATCCCGCTGATCGAACGCGCGGAGTTCACCCGGCCGATCGTCGTACCCGCCGAGGGGCGCACCACCGTCCGCCTCGCCGCGCTGGTCACCTCGCCCGACACAGTGGAGGTGAGCATCCGCAGCGCGGAGACCGGCTTCGGCGTGGACCACTTCCGGGCCACGCTGCGCCGGGGCGGCGGCGAGCAGCCCTCGGACGCCCCCCGTCCGCTCCCCGGTGAGCTGGGGTGGAGCGCGCTGGACCCGGCCATCGACCTGTACGGCGACACCCTGTTCCAGTCCGGACGCTTCCGCCGGCTGCGCCGGTACCGGCGGATCGCCGCCCGCGCCACGGAGGCGGAGGTCACCACCGACCAGAGCACGGGCTGGTTCAGTGCCTACCTCCCCGGGCAGCTCCTGCTTGGCGACCCCGGCGCCCGCGACGCCTTCATGCACGGGCTGCAGGTGTGCGTCCCCGACGCCACCCTGCTGCCCATCGGCGTCGACCGGCTCCACTGCGCCGGGCCGAAGCTCGCCGCCGCCGGCGAGGTGACCCTCACCGCCGTGGAACGGGCCCAGGACGGCGACACCTACGTCTACGACGTCGCCGTCCGCGACCGCTCCGGGCAGGTCGTGGAGTCCTGGCAGGGGCTGCGGCTGCGCGCGGTGCGCCGGCGGGGCGGCGCCGGCCCTTGGTCGCCCGCCCTGCTCGGACCGTACGTGGAACGCCGCCTGGACGACCTGCTCGGCCGCGGCACCGCGGTGGCCGTCGAGCCGCACCAGGGGACGCGACCGGCGACTGCCGTGCAGCTCTCCCGGTTGCTCGGCCGCCCGGTCCGGCTGCGGCACCGGCCCGACGGCCGTCCCGAACTGGTCGGTGACACCACCGACGAACCCGTGGTCTCCGTCGCGCACGGCCGGACGGTCAGCCTCGCCGTCGCCGCCGCGGGCGACGTCAGCTGTGACCTCGAGGAGGTCTCACCGCGGTCCGAGTCGGCCTGGGCGGACCTGCTGGGCGGGCACGCGGCACTGGCCCGGCTGGTGGCGGCCGAGACCGGGGAGCCCGCCGACGTGGCAGCCACCCGGGTGTGGAGCGCCGTCGAGTGCCTGCAGAAGGTCGGCCGGCCCGCGGTCGGGCCACTCACCCTGCACCGGGTCGTCGACCCGTGCTGGGTGGTGCTGGCCGTCGGCGACCTGCGGGTCGCCACGCTGGCCACCACGCTGCGCGACACCGATGCGCCGGTCGTCGTGGCCGTCCTGAGACGCCGGGAGGCATGACGTGACCCCCTACTACGAGTACCGGCACGTGGTCGGCTTCGAGGAGACCAACCTCGTCGGCAACGTCTACTACGTCAATTACCTGCGCTGGCAGGGCCGCTGCCGGGAGCTTTTCCTGCGGGACCACGCCCCGGAGGTCCTGGCCGAGCTGCGCGCCGACCTGAAGCTGTTCACCCTACGGGTCGACTGCGAGTTCGTCGCCGAGGCGAGCGCCTTCGACGAACTGGCCATCCGGATGCGGCTGGCCGAACTCACCCAGACCCAGCTGGAACTGGCCTTCGACTACCTGCGCGTGGGCGCCGACGGCGAACAGCTCATCGCCCGCGGCCGCCAGCGCGTCGCCTGCATGCGCGGGCCCAACGGACAGACCGTCCCGGACCGTGTGCCGGCCGCGTTGGTCCGCGCACTCCGACCGTACGGCGCGTCGCTCGACGTCCGCGCCGCCGCTTGATCCCATCCCTTCCTGGAGGCACCGTGACCACGGACGAGACCACCACCGCGCCGCCCACCGGCTGGGTCGGCAGCTGGAACGGCCCGCACCACCGAGCCGCGCTGAACCTGTTCATGCTGGTCGTGCTCGGGCACTGGGCCGAACATGTCGTGCAGGCGGTGCAGATCTGGGTGCTGCACATGCCCCGGCCGCAGGCCCGGGGCATCCTCGGCATGCCGTTCCCCTGGCTCATCGAGCAGGAATGGCTGCACTACGGCTACGCCCTGGTCATGCTGGTCGGGCTCTGGGTGCTCCGGCACGGCTTCGTCGGCCGGGCCCGGCACTGGTGGCTGGCGGCCCTCGCGGTGCAGGTGTGGCACCACTTCGAACACCTGCTGCTGCTGATCCAGGCGCTGACCGGCTGGCACCTGGCCAATCGTCCGGCGCCGACCAGCATCGTCCAGCTCGTCGCCCCCCGCGTCGAGCTGCACCTGTTCTACAACGCGGTGGTGTTCGTGCCGATGGTGGTCGCCATGTACCTGCACCTGCGCCCGACCGCCTCGGAACTCGAACAGATGTGGTGCAGCTGCCGGACCGCCGTACCCGCCCCGGTCCGATGACCGGTCGACGCCGGCCGCGTACCTCGTCGCTGGTCGGCGGCGCGGTCGCGCTGCTCGCGGTCTCCGTGGTGGTCCTCGCCGCGCTGGCCGGTTCCGCGCCGCCCCGGCTCACTGCGGCCACCCCGGGCGACGGCGCCCGGCTGGCCCAGGCCCCCGGCACGGTGACGCTCACCTTTTCCGGGCAGCTCGACGCGCGGGACACTCACGCCTCGGTGGTCGACCTGGCGTCCGGGCGGCGGATCAACGACGCCACCCGGGTCGACGGGACGACCGTGCGCCTGCCGATCACCGCCGCCCGGGCGGGGGAGTACCGGACCGCCTACCACGTGACCCTGGTGGACGGTCGGGAACTCACCGGTCAGCTCGGCTTTGCGGTCACCGCCGGAGGCGGCGCCCCGGACCCGGCCGCCGCCTCCGCGCCGTCGCCCGGGACGGGCTCCGGCCTGCACCGCCACGGCGCGGTCGACGGACTCAGCGGCGTCCTGATCGGCGTCGACGTGCTGGTGATGGCCGGTCTACTGCTGTTCGCCCTGACCCGCCGCCGGGCCCGCCGGTCGACCGGCAGGTGGGCGTACCGACCGTGACCGTTGACGGAGCCCGCTGACCCCACTTCCCGGAGGCCGCGCCGACAGTTGCCCACGGACCACCGCTGACCAGCGGATACGTCGGCCCTCCCGGGGCCGCCGGATCCGCTGGCCCGTCGGGTTGCCCGACCGCCGACACTATCGGTTAATATAGTGCGGTGGAGGCACTGTCATGACCAAGAGGCGGACCTACAACCAGTACTGCGGCCTCGCGGCCGCCCTCGACGTGCTGGGTGAGCGCTGGACCCTGCTGATCGTCCGCGAGCTCATGATGGGCCCCCGACGCTACGGCAACCTGCTGGCCGACCTGCCCGGCGTGGGCACCAACCTGCTCGCTGAACGCTTGAAATTCCTGGTGGAGCAGGGTGTGGTGCGCCAGGTCGAGGCCCCGGGCTCCGCGGTCCGGCAGGCGTACGAGCTGACCGAGAGTGGCGAGCAGTTGCGCCCGCTCGTCCTCGGCCTCGCCCGGTGGGGGATGGACCACCTGGGCAACCTCTCCGCCGACGACACCGTCCGGCCGCACTGGGGCTTCCTGGCGATCGAGGCGATGATCGACGATGCGAAGGTGTCCGACCTCGACGAGCAGTACGAGTTCCGCGTCGCCGACGAGGTCTTCCACATCGACGTGCGGGACGGGGCGGCGCGGACGGTCAAGGGTCCCGCCCCGGACCCGGCGATGACCGCCACCACGGACGCCGCCACCTTCGTGCAGATCGGAGCCGGCCGGTTGACGCCGCTGGCGGCGATGGTGACCGGCAAGCTGGCGATGGACGGCGACATGGAGGCGGTCCTGCGGGCCTGCCTGCTGCTGGGCCTCGACGCCGGCCCGGTGGCGTCCGTGGCGCGCGCCGCGTAGCTGGCTCCCGCGTACGCCGCAACGAATGACGGGACCCCGGTCGGGGCGCTCCTCGCGCCCGGCCGGGTCCCGTCGTCCGTAAGGTCTCAGCCGCGCATGACGTCGGCGTCCTGCTGCCGGCCCGACACGGCCGGCGACGCCTCGGTGGCCGGCGGCCGGATGATGAGCGCCGGGATCAGGCCGACCAGGGTGATCACCGCCAGCACGATCAGGGCCGGGCCGAAGCCGTCGGCGAACTGCTGCGGCGAGCGGTAGCCGCCGAAGGTGGAGAAGACGGCCGCAGCGACGGCCACCCCGAAGACGGCGCCGACGTGTCGGCTGGTGTTGCTGATCCCCGAGGCGATGCCGACGTGCGCCGGCTCGACCGAGCGCATCACCGCGGAGGCGATGGTCGGGAAGGCGGTCGCCACACCGACGCCGGCGATGAAGAGCGGCAGCATGATCTTGCCGTACCCGTCCTGCGCGGTCGCCCGGGTGCCGATCAGCAGGAAGCCGACGGCGAAGAGGAACAGACCGAGCGCGACCAGCGGGCGCTCGCCGATCCGGTCGGCGACCCGCCCGGCGATGGGGGAGACTAGCGGGGCCAGCGCCACCCACGGCAGCAGCCGGATGCCCACCTCGAGCGGGTCGTAGCCGAGCGCGAGCTGGAGGTACTGGGCGAGCAGGAAGCCGCCGCCGTACAGGGCCGCGCCGAGGGCGAAGCTGGCGCCGGAGCCGCCGGCGAGGCTGAGGTTGCGGAAGATGCCCAGCGGCATCATCGGCGCCGCCGCCCGCCGCTGCCAGAGCAGGAAGGCGACGATGAGGACCACGCCGACCACCAGGCCGGCGATCACCGAGGGCTTGGTCCAGCCGATGTCGCCCGCGCGGATCAGGGCGTGGGCCAGTACGATCACGCCGGCGGTGGAGAGCACCAGGCCGAGGATGTCGACCGGCTTGGACTCCCCCCGGGACTCGCTGATCTTCACCAGGCTCAGGCCGATGAGCAGGAGTCCGACCGGCACGTTGAGCCAGAAGATCCACTGCCAGTCGAAGCCCTCGATCACCGCACCGCCGACCAGGGGGCCGACCGCCACGGCGAGGCCCGTGATGGCCCCCCAGATGCCGAACGCCGCGCCGCGCCTGGCCGGGGGGGTCGCCGCCGCGATGACCGCCAGCGCCAGCGCGGTGGCGATCCCGCCACCGATGCCCTGCAGGGCGCGGGCCGCGATCAGCATGCCGATGGTGGAGCTGAGCGCGCACCACACCGAGCCGACCGTGAAGATGGCGACGCCGATCAGGAACCACAGGCGCCGTCCGTACCGGTCGCCGAGGGCGGCGCCGGTGAGGATCAGCGCGGCGAAGCCGATCTCGTACGCGTTGATGGTCCAGCCGAGCGCGGCGGTGTCGGCGGCCAGCTCCTGGTGCAGGGTGGGCAGCGCGGTCGTGATGACCAGCACGTCCAAGCCGACCATGAACGAGGCGACCGAGGCGAGGACCAGGGTCCATCGCTGCCGCGCCGGTGAGTAACTTGCGTCGTCGAGCGCCATGATCACTCCGTCTAGGAGGGTCAGATTGTCGAAGCGGTGACGGCGGACTCCGGTCGGGGCGTCGGTCAAGCGCCCGCCCACACGTCGCTTCCGGGACGAACCGAACGTTAGTAGACGCTTTCGAAAGCGTCAACCGAACAACGCCGATCGGTGGATGTTCTGCCTGGCGGGATGTCACTTCCTTGCGAAGTGGTACCGCAACTACTAAGAAAATAGGTAGTGCTATATAGACGGCCCCGGACCCCGGAGCTAGTCTGCTTCACGTACGTATAGCTGGCCGAGGTCAGTGTTGTCGTCGCAGGTCATCGGGGACGAGGGTCCGCGCCGACGCCACCCGGCCCTCCGGTCCGGTACAGACACCCCCGATCCGTCGGCTCCCTCGACGGAAGGTCCGTCGATCCTCCGCACCCGCCGCACCCTCCGTCCTGCGCCTCGTGGGGCGGTCGCGGCGCGCCCGATCGACGGCGATCGCCAACTGGAGGCCAAGGTGAAACTCCGAAACAAAGGCGTCGGTGCCGCTGCGGCACTGACCGCGGTGACACTCGTGCTGTCCGCCACCCCGACGCCCGCGTCGGCCCGACCGGACGAAGCGCGTCCGGCTCCGGCGGACACCGTCGTGGTGCGGTGGGACAACCTGGCGCTGGACGCGGTGACCGACGCGGTGATGGGCCCGCCCGTGGCGGCGCGCGCCCTCGCGATCATCCACACCTGCATCTACGACGCCTGGGCCGCCTACGACGGCCGCGCCGCCGGCACCCGTTTCGGGACCCTGCTGCGCCGCCCTCCGGCGGAGCGGACGACGCGCAACAAGGAGGAGGCGATCAGCTACGCCGCCTTCACCGCCGCCGTCGACCTGTGGCCGGCGTCGCGCGCCCGGGCCGAGGCGGTGATGGCCGAGCTGGGCTATCCCCTCACCGGCGGCTCCACGGCCAGCACGACCGGCGTCCGCGCGTGCCAGGCGGTGCTCGACTACCGCCACCACGACGGCGCCAACCAGCTCGGCGACCTCGCCCCGGGGGCTTACAACGACTACACCGGCTACCAGCCCGTCAACAAGCCGATGGTGATGGACCAGCCGATGGGCGACGACACCATGCAGGACCCCAACCACTGGCAGCCCTTGATGTGGAAGGTCATCGGCACTCCCGAGCCGCAGACCTTCATCGCCCCGCACTGGGGCGAGGTGACGCCCTTCGCCGGCCGGACCAAGGTGACCGTGCCCGAGCAGACGCCGCCGCGGTACGGCAGCAAGGGGTACGTCGACCAGGCCCGCGAGCTGGTCGCCATCTCGGCCCACCTGACGGACCGGGAGAAGGCCACCGCCGAGTACTGGGCCGACGAGGGCACCGGCTACGCCATGCCCCCCGGCACCTGGGCCCGGGTAGCGCAGTTCGTCTCCCACCGGGACCACCACTCCGTCGACCAGGACGCCAAGCTCTTCTTCGCGATGACCAACGCCGTGTTCGAGGCGAGCATCGACGCCTGGGGCCGCAAGGCCCGCTACGACTACGTCCGCCCGATCAGCGCTGTCCGCTACGTCTTCCGCGGCAAGCACATCCCGACCTGGACGCCGAACGGCCAGGGCTCCCGGGTGATCGACGGCGCCACCTGGATGCCGTACCAGCCGGCCGCGTTCGGCACGCCGCCGTTCGCCGAGTTCCCCTCCGGCCACAGCACCTTCGGCGCCGCCGCCACCGAGGTGCTGCGCTCCTTCACCGGCAGCGACGCGTACGGCGGATCGGCCGTCGTCCACGCCGGATCGTCCCGGGTCGAGCCGGGCGTGGCGCCGCGCACCGACGTCACGCTCTCCTGGGCCACCTTCTCCGACGCCGACGAGCAGAACAGCGCGTCCCGCCTGATCGGCGGCATCCACTTCGGTCCCACTGTCCGCTACAGCCGCACCCTCGGGCACGCGGCGGGTGTCTCCGCCTGGCGCGAGGCGAGCCTCTACTTCGCCGGCGTCGCCGACCCGGCGGTCCAGACCGACGGCACGGGGGCCCCGTGAACCCCGCCGCCACACCGCATCCCGATCAGCCGACAACACCGAATGGAGACCTGATGAAACCCAGAAGACGCGTACGACGCGACGCGCTCGCCGTCGCCGTGGTGTCCGTCCTGGCCGTTTCCGGCGCCGCCGTGGCACCGGGCGTGGCGACGGCCGACGACGCAGGAGCGGGGGTGAGCTTCCGGGAGATCGCGCTGCCCGGCACGAGCCTCGGCGGGTACGTCCGGGCCTCCTCCCCGGAGCAGGCGATCCGCGACGCCAACCTCAAGCGGCCGATCGTCACCCTGCAGGACTTCGCCCAGGAGCCGATCCACAGCCGCGGCATCGCCGGCGTGGTGCTCCTCGACTACGACGGCGACCACGACCTGGACATGTACGTCACCAACGGTCCCGGCCGGGCGAACAGCCTGTTCCAGAACCGGCTGCGCCGCGACCATCAGGTCAACTTCGTCGACGTGGCGCAGAGCGCCGGCGCGGCATTGACCGACGTGGACAGCAACGGTGCCTGTGCCGGGGACGTCGACAACGACGGCGACACCGACCTGTACGTGCTCGGCCGGCACGCCTCGAACCACCTGCTGCGCAACGACGGCAACGGCACCTTCGCCGACATCACCGCAAGCAGCGGGGCCGGCGCCGGTACGCTGAGCCACCCGAGCTGCACGATGGCCGACTTCGACAGCGACGGCCTGCTCGACATCGCCATCGCCAACTCCTTCGACATGCACAAGGCGCTGGCCATCGTCGCCGTCCCGTACGCGCTCAACCAGCGCAACCAGCTGCTGCACAACGTCGACGGCCGGCGGTTCACCGACGTCAGCGACAGCTCCGGCTTCACCAATACCGTGGTGAAGGAGCCGCCGCCGGGGGACACGGCTCCGTTCGCCGACCCCTCCTGGGCTATCGCCGCCGTCGACTACGACCAGGACGGTGACGCGGACATCATGGTCGGCAACGACCAGGGCGCGATCCCGATGAAGAAGTACGGCGGCATTGACCGCGGCTTCATCCGCACCTACCAGAACGACGGCCACGGCCGGTTCACCGACGTTACCTACGACATCGGGATGGAGCCCGGCGCCTGGATGGGCATGTCCTACGGCGACTTCAACTTCGACGGCACGCTGGACGTCTTCGGCACCAACGGCGGCGACTACATGATGATCCCGCTCGCCGGGGTGCAGAACCAGCTCGGTGACCTGAGCAGCCGGTGGCTGCTGCAACGCCCGGACGGCACCTTCGCCGACCCGCGGCGCTCCTCCATCCAGGAGCCGGCGAAGAACGGGGCGGACCCGGACCTCGGCGGCCTGGGCGCCACCCCGTGGGGCTGGGGCACCTCCGCTTTCGACTACGACAACGACGGGGCCACCGACATCCTCTACCAGGGTGGCCTGGACGCCGTCTTCTTCGGCGCGACCGCCGACAACCCGGCGGCCCTGCTCCGGAACAAGGGCCCGCAGGCGCTGCGCAAGGGCTTCTACCCGTCGTTCGAGTACGACCCGGCGATCAGCGACGCCGGTGCCGACGAGCGGCGTCGTCTGGTCGTCGGCGTGGCCGCCGGTGACCTCAACCGCGACGGCTTCACCGACGTGGTGAGCGTGGCCCAGTCCCGCAAGGTCGGCGACCTGACCCGTTACGGCGACGTCAAGCCCTTCGACTACGACTCGCCGTTCGACCAGGGCGCCAGCTACCTGCAGGTGTACGCGCCGATCCCGGAGAACCCGGGCACCTTCCGCCCGACCGGGAACCACACCGAGCCCGGCAGCCTGTCGGTGAAGCTGAACAGCGGCAACGGCAACCTGTCGGCCACCGTGCGGACCCGCGGAAGCGTGGGCGTCACCACCGGCGGCAGCGTCAACCGCGACGGCGTCGGCGCCGTCGTCAAGTTCACCCCGCACAACGGCCTCACCGCCATCCGCCCGGTGATGGCCGGGTCCAGCATGTCCTCCCAGGACGCCCTGGACGGCGTCTTCGGGATGGGCCGGGCGCGCACCGGCACGGTCGAGGTGCTCTGGCCGGGCGGGGTCCGCAACAAGCTCTACGGGGTGCAGGCCGGCAAGCAGGTGGACTTCCCGGAGATCCCGTGCAGCTTCGCCGACACGTCGATGTCGGTGCAGACGTACACCGCCTGCGTGCAGCGGTCGCTGCGTGAGCTGGTCGCCGCCGGGCAGCTGAGCCGGACCGAGCAGGGCCGGTTCTTCGCCAGCGCCGTCCAGGCGTACCACGAGGCGCACCACACCTCGTGACCCGCGACCCGGTCGCCCGCCGGTCCTCCGGCGGGCGACCAGGCCCATCCGTCGGAATCTGTGAAAGGAGTCACCCGATGCGTCTGGGAACCCGGGCCGTCGCCATGGCGGCCTGCGCCGCCACCGCGCTGGCCGTGTCCGCGCCGGCCCGCGCCACCGAGGGCAACGCCGTGTCGCACCGCACGGGCTCGCCGCTGAGCGTGCCCGCCGACCGGCTGGCCGCGAGCCTGACCTGCAGTCCCGGGGTGACGCACGCCCGCCGCGCGCCGGTGCTGCTGCTCGCGTCCACCGCGCTCAACACCGGCGAGAACTACGCCTGGAACTGGCAGCGGACGCTGACCCGGGAGGGCATTCCCTGGTGCGCCAGCGATCCCGCCGGCAGCGAGTGGGCGAACCACAACATGGAGGACATCCAGGTCCGGGCCGAGTACGTGGTGTACGCGATCCGGACGATGAACCGGCTCTCCGGCCACCGGGTCAGCGTCATGGGGCACAGCCAGGGCGGCATGGTCGCCCGCTGGGCCCTGCGGTTCTGGCCCGACACCCGGCAGCGGGTGGACGACGTGATCGGCCTGGCGCCGACGAACCACGGCACCGCCCTGGGCACCGCCCTGTGCGCGGACTACTGCGCCCCGGCCGGCTGGCAGCAGCGGGTCGGCTCCCGGTTCTACGCCGCGCTGAACTCCGGGCAGGAGACCTTTCCCGGGATCTCGTACACGGTGATCCGCTCCGACGCGGACCCGCTGGTCCCGCCGGAGACGGCGGACTTGACCGGGCCGGGCCGGATCGCGAACGTGCGGCTGCAGGACCGTTGCCCCGGCGACACCTCCGACCACCTCACGGTGGGCACGATCGACCCTGTGGCCGAGGCGGTCGCCTTGGACGCGCTGCGCCACCCCGGGCCGGCGCGCTGGCAGCGGGTCGACCCGGCGGTCTGCGAGCGCACCCTGATGACCGGCATCGACCCGCGGACCTTCCCGGACGACGTGGCCCGGATGGGCGGGGTCTTCAACCACTACTTCGACACCGCCCCGAAGGTGACGGCGGAGCCGCCGCTGGCCTGGTACGCCAGCTCGGCGGCCGGTTCCGGGAGCTGAGCCACCGTCCGGCGGCGTCCCGGGCGGTGGAACATCCACGGGAAGGTCTTGCGCAGAGCGTGACCATTCGGATACACCTCCAATAGTCGTTGGAATAGATAACCTGCGAGACGACAACCGTACGGAAGGCGGCGGCGAGCACAATGGAGATTCGACTGACCGAGGTCACCGTCGCCCTGTCCGCCCACCGCCCGCCCGTGCTCGACGGGATCGACCTGACCGTCACCGACGGCCAGCAGGTGGCCCTGCTCGGCCCTTCCGGAGCGGGGAAAAGCACCCTGCTGCGGGTGGTCCTCGGCGCCGTACGCCCGCTCGCCGGCCAGGTCCGGGTGGACGGTCTCGACCCGTACGGACGCGGCGGCGAGGTGACCCGCATCCGGCGCGCCACCGGGATCGTCCGCCAGCGCGACGACCTCGTCCGCGGGCTCAGCGCTCGCGCCAACGTCCTGATGGGCCAGAGCCACCACTGGCGGCTGACCGACTGGCTCGTCGTGCTCCGCGGCCGGGTGCCGCACCGGCACGCCGCCCGGCTGCAGGCGCTGGCCCGGCGGCACGAGGTCGACGCCTTCCTCGACGTACCGATCGAGAACCTGTCCGGCGGGCAACGCCAGCGGGTCGCACTGGTCCGGGCGCTGCTGTCCGCCCCCCGGCTGCTGCTCGCCGACGAGAGCACCAGCGGGCTGGACCCGCGCCGGGCCGAGGAGGCCTTGGCGGACCTGCGGCGCGCGGACGGCGCCACCCTGGTGGTGACCACCCACGACCTCGCCGTGGCCCGCCAGTTCCCGCGGATCATCGCCCTGCGGGAGGGGAGCGTCGTCTTCGACGGCGCCGCCCTGACCGACGACACGGTCCACGAGATCTACGGACGCCGGCCGGTGGGGGTCGGGTCATGACCGCCACCGCCGACATCCCCACCCGTACCGCCCCCGAGCCGCCCGACCGGCGGCGCCGGCGGCGGCCGACGCGCTCGCTGCTGGCCGCCGCTGCTGCCGCCGCCGTGCTGTGGTCGCTGCTCAACACCGACGTCGGCGTTGCGTCCCTCGTCCGCGGCCGGGCCGGCGCCGCCCGGCTGCTCCGCGGGATGTTCCCGCCCGAACTGGACCACGAGCTGCTGTCGCGCGTGGTCACCGCGGTGGTCGAGACACTGCAGATCTCCGTCGCCGCGCTCTTCCTCGGCGCCGTGCTCGGCCTGCCGCTCGCTGTCCTGATGGCGGCGAACGTGCAGACCGCCCGCTGGCTCTCCGCCGGCGCGCGGGCGGTGGCCACCGTCCTGCGGGCGGTGCCGGAGCTGCTCTGGGCCCTGCTGTTCGTGGCGACCGTCGGGCTCGGCCCGGCCGCCGGCGTGTACGCGATCAGCCTGCACGCCGCCGGTCTGCTCGCCAAGCTCTGCTCCGAACAGCTGGAGGCGGTCGACCCGGGCCCGGTGGAGGCGATGCGGCTGACCGGCGCCACCCGCACCGCCACCGCCCTCTTTAGCATCTTCCCCCAGGCCCGGGCGAACGTCGCCTCCCAGCTGCTCTACCAGTGGGAGTGCAACATCCGCAGCTCGGTGGTGATCGGCTTCGTCGGTGCCGGCGGCATCGGCCAGGCCCTCGGCATCGCCATGAACCTCTTCCGTTACCAGCAGATGGCGACCCTGATGGTCGCCGTGGTGGTCCTCGTCGTCGGGGTGGACCGCCTGTCCCGTGCCGTCCGTGGCCGTCTCGGCGCGGCGGCCCCGAACCGTGACCTGCGCTGCAGCATCCGGTTCCCCCAGTCCCTCAGGAGGCAGTCATGAAGATCCTGTTCGTCCTGCACGACCCGCCCTACGGCACCGAGCGCACCTACAACGGCATCCGCTGGGCCCGTCAGATGGTGGACGCCGACGGCGCCAACGAGGTCCGGGTGTTCATGTTCGGCGACGCCGTGGCGGCCACCGCGAGCGGGCAGAAGGTGCCGAACGGCTACTACAACCTGGACAAAATGATCACCGCCTTTACCGACAAGGGCGGCGTGGTTGGCAACTGCGGCGCCTGCATGGACGCCCGCGGCATGGCCGAGGACCGCATCGTGCCGGGCACCCACCGCTCCTCGATGGTCGAACTGGCCGAGTGGACCGCCTGGGCCGACAAGGTCATCAACGTCTGAGGAGGTGCCGACCATGGCGAACACCGTTGTCGTGCTCGGCGCCGGGGTCGGTGGGCTCACCGCCGCCACCCGGCTGCGCGAGCTGCTGCCCGACGACGACCGGGTGGTGCTCGTCGACCGCTCCTTCGACGGCGTGCTCGGCCTGTCCCTGCTCTGGGTCATGCGCGGCTGGCGCGACGCCGAGGAGGTCCGGGTCAAGCCCCGCGAGCTGCCCGGCATCGAGATGCGGCTGGGCACCGTCGAGTCCATCGACGTCACCTCCCGCGCCGTGCTCACCGACCGGGGGGTGCTCACGTACGACGCGCTCGTCATCGCGCTCGGCGCGCAGCTGGCGCCGAGCCGGATCCCGAACCTGACGACCGCCGTCGACGCCGGCTGCGCCGGGGAGTTCTACACCCTCTCCGGGGCCGCCCACCTGAAGGACCGTTTCCTCGACGTGGACACCGGCCGGGTGGCCGTGCTCGTGGCCGGCGTGCCGTTCAAGTGCCCGGCCGCCCCCTTCGAGGGCGCGTTCCTCATCGCCGACCTCCTCCGCGAACGGGGTGTGCGGGACGCGGTCACCATCGACACCTTCACCCCCGACCCGCTGCCCATGGCGGTGGCGGGCCCCGACGTCGGCAAGGCGCTGGTCGGAATGATGGAGGAGCAGGGGATCGGGTTCCACCCCGGCCGCACCATCGACCGCATCGACCTCGCCGGGCAGCGGATGCTCTTCACCGACGACACCGCGGAGCCGTTCGACTTCCTCGTCGCCGTACCGCCGCACCGGCCGTCGGCCGCCGTCGTCTCCACCGGCCTCGGCCCGAACGGCTGGATCCCCGTCGACCCGCGCACGCTGGGCACCGCCGTACCCGGCGTCTGGGCCATCGGGGACACCTCCGCGCTCACCCTGCCCAACGGCAAGCCGCTGCCCAAGGCCGCCGTCTTCGCCGAGGCCGAGGCGGAGGCCGCCGCCGCCGGCGTCGCCCGGCACCTCGGCTACGACGGGCCGGAGCCCTGGTTCACCGGCGAGGGCTCCTGCTACGTCGAGATCGGTGGGCACCGCGCCGCCAAGGGCGCCGGCAACTTCCTCGACCCGCCCGCCCCCGCCGTCACCCTGTACGAACCCTCGACCGCCTACCACCAGGAGAAGCAGCAGCAGGAACGGGACTGGCTGGCCCGCTGGAATACCTGACCACCCCCGGGTACCCGCCGTGCCCGACCAGCGGCACGGCGGCGCCCCACCCACCGCGGAGGTTGACCTTGGCACGACTGGGCATGCTCATCGACCTGAGTACCTGCATCGGATGTCACGCCTGTTCCGTGGCGTGCAAGGCGGAGTTCGACGTGCCGCTCGGCGCGTTCCGCGACACCGTCCACTACGTCGAGTCCGGCACCTATCCCACGGTCACCCGGCACTTCGTCCCGGTGCTCTGCAACCACTGCGAGGACGCCCCCTGCCTGAACGCCTGCCCCACCGACGCGATCAGCCGCCTGCCGGACGGCCAGGTGGTCATCTCGGAGGGCGACTGCAACGTCAACCGGTACTGCATGTCGGCGTGCCCGTACGACGCCATCTACATCGACGAGGACAAGGGCGCGGCGCAGAAGTGCACGTTCTGTGCGCACCGTACGGCCGAGGGGCGGGAACCGGCCTGCGTGTCCGCCTGCCCCACGGGTTGCCGGGTCTTCGGCGACCTCGACGACCCGGACAGCGAGATCTCCCGACGGACGGCGGCGAACCCGACCACCGTCTGGAAGGAGTCCGCCGGCACCTCGCCCCGGGTGCACTACGTCGACCCGCGCAACGCCCTGCCGCTGATCGCCGTCAACGGGGTGCAGGTCGACACCGGCCGGGACCTGTCCGGCCGGCCGGAGGGGCGCCGATGACCGCACCGCTCACCGCCGACCGGCCCTGGGGCGCCCTCGTCGCCGCGTACTTCGTGCTCCTCGGCGTGCCCGCCGGCCTGGGCCTGGTCAGCTGGTGGCTGCGGCGGGCCGGCGGGCCGGGCGGCCGCCTCGGTCGCTACGCCGACCGGGTGTCCGCCGCCGCCCTGGTCGTGATCTCCGTGCTGCTCGTGGTCGATCTCGGCCGGCCCGACCGGTTCTTCCTGATGCTGACCCGCTTCGACAACCTCGGCTCGCCGATCGCGGTGGGCGCCAAGCTCATCGCGGTCGAGTTCGCCCTGCTGGTCGTCGCCGTCTGGGCCGTCGAGCGGCACCGGCGGCTCACTGCCGCCGCACCATCCGTCGACCCGGACGTCGCCGACGCCCCCATGGTCCGGCCGTCGGTCGTCCCGGCACCTCGCGACCGGGACGGCGCATCAGCGGCCCCCGGGAGCGGCGGGACGCCCACCGGCGCCGCCCTGGCCACCACGGCCGGCGTCGCGACCTCCACCGGCGTCGCGACCTCGGCCCGCGTGGTCACGGCAGCCGACGCAGTCGGGGCCCGGCCCGTCGCCGACTCCGCCGGGGCCCGGCCTATCGCTGACTCCGCCGAGGCCCGGCCTGTGGCGGACTCCGCCGGGCTCCGGCCGGTCGGCGGCAGCACCGTCGGGGCCGCCCTGGAGCCGGTGGTCCGCGGGGGGTTGCTCGCCACCAGCTTCGCCCTCGCCCTCTACCCGGCCGCAGTGCTCTCCCGTACCTGGTCCGCGCCGTTGGCCGGCACCAGCGGCGGGGCGCTGCTGTTCCTGCTGACCGCGCTGCTGCTCGGCGCCTCCGTGGTCGGTGTACTGGCGGCCGCCGCGCCGGCGCGGCTGGGCCTCGCCGGCCTGCTGCCCCCGGTCCGCCGGCTGCTGCTCGTCCTGCTCGGCGCGTACGCCGTCGCGCTGGCCTTCGAAGCGCTGAGCCTGCTCGGCGACCCGCGCCGGGCCGGGTCGGTCGACGACCTGACCACCGGGGTCGACGCCGTCTCCTGGTGGGTGGCCGTCGTGGCGGTGGGCCTCGTCGCCCCCGCCGCCGCGCTGCTGGCGGACGGCCGTCGGGCCGTGGTCGGCGGCGCCGCCGTCGCGGTCGCCGTGGGCGCCTGCGCCGCCCGTCTGCTGCTGTTCTACGTCGGAGGGTGACCGTCATGCCGGAAGAAGTCGCAACCGTCCCGACCCCGTCGGCAGAACCCGGGCCACCCCCGGACGGCTGGGCACTCACCCGCCGGGACCTGCTGGTGCTCGGCGGTGTGGCGGCCGGGGCGCTCGCCGGGCTGGCCGGTGCCGAACTGGTCGCCGCCGCCGGCCCGGACGGCGGCGCCGCCGCCTCGTCTCCCGCCGAGCCGGTACGCCGGGTCCCGTCGATGTGCCAGATGTGCACCACCGCCTGCGGCATCATCGGGCACGTCCGGGACGGGCGGCTGGTCGGGGTGGAGGGCAATCCCGAGGACCCGAACAGCCGGGGCGCGGTGTGCGCCAAGGGGGTGGCCGGTCCCTCTGTGCTCTACGACCCGTACCGGCTGCTCTATCCGATGCGGCGGGTCGGCGCGCGGGGCGAGGGACGGTGGCGGCGGATCAGCTGGGAGGAGGCGTACGCCGAGATCGCGGACCGGCTGCGGCCGCTGCGCGAGCAGGGCCGCCCCGAGGAGTTCTTCTTCCAGCAGGGCCGCAACCGCTCCACCGACGCGGTGAACCGGTTCCTCAACGCCTACGGCACCCCGTCCTTCTTCAACCACCGGGCGCTCTGCTCGCTGAACCGCCGCGCCGCCATCCTGGCCACCATCGGCGAGTCGGACTGGGACCTCGGTGACTACGAGAACAGCCGGTACGTCCTCAACTTCGGCAGCAACTGGGCCGAGGCCCACCAGGGACACATCCCGGTCGCCACCCGGATGATGCGAGCCCGGTCGACCAACGGGGCCAAGATCGTCACCTTCGACGCCCGGCTGTCCAACACGGCGGCCCTCTCCGACGAGTGGTTCTGCGTCAAGCCCGGCACCGACGGCCTGATCGCGCTGGCCATGAGCAACGTCATCTGCGCGGAGGAGCTGTGGGACCGGGAGTGGTTCGACCGCTGGTCCAACGTCCCCGCCCAGGAGTACGCCCGCCACGTCGCCCGGTACACCCCGGAGTACGCGGAGGCGGAGAGCGGCGTACCGGCGACGGCGATCCGGCGGATCGCCCGGGAGTTCGCCGCCGCGGCGCCCCGCTGCACCACCATCTGCAACCGGGGCTCGGCGGCGCACCGCAACGGCTTCTACAACGACCGCGCGATCACTGTGCTGAACGCGCTGGTGGGCAACATGGGCCAGGTCGGCGGTTGGTGCTGGCACCCGAAGGCGGCCTGGGACACCAAGGCGCTGCCGGAACCGGAGCCGGTCCCGCCCAAGCCGTCCGGGCGCAGCCTGATCGCCGAGGCGAAGGGCTGGCCGCTGGCGAACGCCTGGAAGAAGAACCAGATGAAGGTCGCCGAGATCGTCTACCTGTGGATCAAGGAGGGGCGGCAGAAGGCCTCGGCGCTGATGACCTACAACTGCGACCAGGCCTGGTCCTTCCCGGACACCCGGCTGATCCGGGAGGTCCTCACCGACACCGACCTGATCCCGTTCCACGTCTGCATCGACGTGATGTACTCGGATACCGCCGACCTCGCCGACATCGTGCTGCCCTGGACCACCTACTTGGAACGGTGGGACATCGACTCCCGCCCGCCGCAGAGCCTGGTGGACTACGTCGGGCTGCGCCAGCCCATGGTGGCCCCGCTGGGGGAGGCCAAGGACATCCGGGAGATCTTCCCCGAGCTGGCCCGCCGCCTCGGCGGCGGGATGGAGAAGTACTACCCGTGGAACTCCGTCGAGGAGTACCTGACCGAGTACTTCGCCCCGGTGCCCGGCGGTCTGGACCACATGCGCCGGCACGGCGTCTGGCAGGACCCGGCCAAGCAACCCGCGTACCGGCCGTACGAGCGGGAACTCGCCGCCGACGAGCTGGCGGGATCGCGGACCGACCCGAAGACCGGCATCATCCACCAGGGCACCGACCCGAAGACCGGGAAGCCGGTCGCGATCGGCATTATGGTCGACGGCGTGCCCCGCCGCGGGTTCCCCACCCCGTCGCGGAAGGTCGAGGTGCGCAGCGCCTTCGTCGCCGACCGGGGCGACGAGGTCGGCGTGCCGGTCCAGCCGCTGCCGGTGTACGAGCCGATTCCGGCCCACCAGCGGGACTTCGCCCCCGACGAGCTCATCATGATCAGCTTCAAGTGGAACGTGCACAACGCCCACAGGACGAGCCAGTCCAAGTGGCTCCAGGAGATCGTGCACACCAACCCGGCGTGGCTCAACCCCGCCACCGCGCAGCGCCTGGGCCTGCGCGAGGGGGACTGGATCGAGGCCACCGGGCACCGCCCCGACGACCGGCAGGTGCCCGGCGGCGACGGGGGAGCGGTGGGCAGCATCCGCACCCGGGTGCACCTGACCCACGGGGTGCACCCGCAGGTCATCGCGATCTCGCACAACGCCGGCCGGCGTCAGGGCGGCGCGTTCGCCACCAACGGCGCCGACCGGATCGGCCAACCCGGCTACGGGCGCAGCGCCGACCCGGATCAGGGCCGGGTCTGGTGGAGCGGCGCCCTGTCGGTCGCGCAGAACACCATCATGCCGATCTACCCGGACCCGGTCTCTGGCCAGCAGGCGTACCACGACACCATCGTCACGGTGCGGCGGGTATGAGCGCCCCCGTCGACGCCGCCGTCCAGCGGGCGGTCGCGGCGAGCTGGCGGCTCGCCACCCGGACCTTCGCCGTCGAGGTCGACCCGCCGTTCTACACGGCCCTGCTGCGGCTCTCCGCCGAGGCCGGCCTGCGCGACACGGGGCTGGACCTGGTGGACGACCGGCTGCGCGCGCTGCCCCAAGAGCGCGCGCTGGAGGACCTTGCCGTGGAGTACGTCCGGCTCTTCGTCGGTCCGCGTCCGCTGGTGCCGCCGTACGCCTCCGCCCGGTCGGGCCGGGCGCTGGGCGTCGGCGCCCGGCAGGCGCTGGAGGGGTTCCTCGCCGCGTACCGGCTGCGGCCCGCCCTTCCCGCCGGGGCGCCGATCGTCGCCGTGGACCACGTGGCCGTCGTGTGCGGGCTGTTGGACCGACTGCACAGCGCGGCGGCGGGCGACCCCGAGGGGGCACTGGACCGGGCCGCCGCCCACGCGGCGATCGAGGAGCTGCACCGGAGCGCCTTGCTGAGCTGGGTGCCGGAGCTGCTCACCGACGTGGCCGCGGGCGCCCGGTGTGGCCCGTACGCGCCGGTGGCCCGGATCGTCCTGCCGCTGCTGCCCTGACGCAGACGTGGAACGGGGTGCCGACGGTCCGCGCCGGCACCCCGGGTCTGCGAGTCAGGTGTAATAGGACGGCTGCGGCAGCTCGCCGAGGAGCGCGTAGCGGCCGACCTCCCGCCGCTTGTACGCCGCCGGATCGTGCAGGCTGTGGGTACGCAGGTTGCGCCAGAACCGGTCGTGGCCGTACCGGGCGGCGGTGGCCCGGGCGCCCATCACGTCGAACATCCGGGAGCAGACGTCCAGCCCGTCCTGGATGATGCGCTGCTTCGCCGCCGAGATCCGGACCGCCGTCTCCCCGCGCTGCTGCCAGGTCACCGCCTCGCGCGGGCCGTGCAGGAGGGTGGCGAGCTCCTCGTTCACCGTGTCGATCAACGACTCCGTCGCCCACAGCCGGGACCGGAAGTCGCCGTACGTCTCGAGGATGTACCACTCGTCGGTCGCCGACTCCTTGTCGTCCCCGCCGTACGGCCAGGGCCGGGTCGTGGTGCGGGTGTACTCGGCGGCGGTCGCCAGGGCGCCCTCGGCGATGCCCTGGTACAGGTTGGTCATGATCAGCTGCAGGGTGAGCAGCGAGAGGCTGTTGTACGGCATCGGGTGCGCCATCTTGTCGACGTAGCCGATCGCCGCGCTCCACGGCAGCCGCACACCGCTGACCGTTACGGTGCCAGACTCGGTCAGCCGCTGGCCCATGTTGTCCCAGTCCTGGTGGTAGACCAGGGACTTGGCGTCGACGATGACGAAGACGGGCCGGCCGTCGGGCAGGCTGCCGGCGAGGCAGGTCCGGTCGGAGACCCCGCTGCCGGAGGCGAAGGTCTTACGCCCGTCGAGCCGGATGGTGTCACCCTCGTCGGTGACGACCAGGTCCTTGTCCCGCGGGTTGATCGCGCCACTGTAGAAGTGACAGTTGCGGGTGTACCTCTCCTCCTCCTCGGCGATCTGCTCCTGGGTGCCGAAGAAGCGGACGGCCCACGACCAGAGGTAGTGGTAGCCGAGCAGCTGGCCGATCGAACCGTCCGCCCTGGACACCTCCCGGCAGACGCGTAGCGCGGTCGTCCACGCCTCGCCGCCGCCGTGCTCCCGGGGCCCGAGGAGGGTGACCAGCCCGGAGTCCTTCAGCAACTGGACCTCCGCGTGCGGCGGCCGGCCCAGCCGGTCCCGCTCGGCCGCGTCGAGGGACAACATCCGGGCCACCTCACGGGCGCGGACGAGCCATTCGTCCGGGGTACGGGGAGTGACGTCGAACCGGTTGGTGGTCGGGTTCTGTGTGGTGGTCATCGCTCTCGGCTCCTGTCCGTCTCAGGATGTGTCGGGCGTGGACGGCGCGAGCGTCAGCGCTGCTCGGCCGGGCGGCGGGTGGCGGTGGCCAGCCAGGCCGGCACCTCGACCAGGTCGCCTGGCGACGCCCGCAGGACCCGGCCGACGGTCTCGTTGGGCACCCGTTCGAGCAGGGTCTCCCGGTCGAGGTCACGTACCTGCCAGCCGGCCGCGGCCAGCTCGGCGGTGAGGGTCTCCGGGCTGAGGCCCTCCGGACCGAACCGGGGCGCGTCCGCGGAGAGCGCCAGGACGTGCAGGGTCGCGTCCCGGAGGGTGAGCTCGTGCAGCGAGCGCAGGTAGCGGCCGCGGTCCGGGGCGTCGAGCACGTGCAGGGCGCCGCAGTCCACCACGGCGTCGAACCAGCCGGCGAAGCGGGTGAGCGCGGTTAGGTCGGCGACCTCGAACCGGACCGGCAGCGCGCGGCTGGCGGCCTTGCGGCGGGCCTGATCGACGGCGGCCGGGGAGAGGTCGCAACCCACCACCTCCACCACGTGGCCGGCGAGGTAGAGGGCGAGGTCACCGGTGCCGCAGCCGGCGTCGAGGACCCGCCCGTACCGCAGCTCGCCGCGCTCGTACAGTCGGACGAAGGCGGGCTGCGGGACACCGACGTCCCAGGGCGGGAAGTCCAACGGGCCCTCGCCCCGGTAGACGGCGTCGAACCAGTCCAATGTAAACGCGCTCATCGGGGCGTGACCTCCTGCGACGGCGGGAACGGGCTCGTCAGGTGAGTATTGGTTGAAAAAGCTATAGCGATCTGAAGCTAACCCTAGGGATGCCGTGCGCCGGGCGTCAAGCGTCCCGGCGCAGGTCAGCAAGATCCGAGGGTGCGGCGTGTGGGCGGCGGCTCGGCGGGAAAGCAAGTCTCGTGCCGAGACTTTCCGACAGTGATCGCTTCCGAAAGCTGGCGCTAACGTAAGCCGGCACCTAGACTTGGCCGGGCAGCCGAACCGAAACCCTGTGAGGAGTGGTCATGGGACAGCCAGTCGCCTGGTTCGAGATCGCCGTCAAGGACGGTGCCAAGTCGCGCCAGTTCTACGCCGATCTCTTCGATTGGAAGCTCAACTACGTCGAGCAGATGAACTACGCGATGATCGACACCGGGGGCGAGGGCATTCCGGGCGGCATCGGGACGGCCGGCGACGGCCGTACCTCGGGCGTACTGATCTACGTGGTCGTCGACGACATTAACGCCGCGTTGAAGAAGGTGGGGTCCCTCGGCGGCAAGAC
Source organism: Micromonospora sp. NPDC050495 (assembly GCF_040655175.1). NCBI lineage: Bacteria > Bacillati > Actinomycetota > Actinomycetes > Micromonosporales > Micromonosporaceae > Micromonospora > Micromonospora sp. NPDC050495. The sequence continues at coordinate 107,473 of NZ_JBFAJK010000015.1, forward strand.
CGAGGTAAAGCCCTACGAGATCCCCGGCACCGGCCACCTCGCCGTCTTCAGCGACGTGGAGGGCAACCGGATGGGTCTCTGGCAGCGCGTCTGACCCGCGGGCTAGGGTTTCCGTGATGCCCAGTCAAGGACCCGCTCAGGACGTCGACGCCGTGTTCCGTGCCATCGGGGAGCCGCGCCGTCGGGCCATCCTGGCTCTGGTCGCGCCGACCGAGCTGTCGGCCGGGGAGATCGCTCAGCAGTTCGAGGTCACCCGGGCGGCGGTGTCGCAGCACCTCCAGGTGCTCAAGGAGGCTCGGCTGGTGACCGAGCGGCGGGAGGGGACCCGGCGTCTCTACCGGGCCAGCGAGACCGGGCTTTCGGAACTGCGGGCCTTCCTCGAGGCGCTGTGGCGCCAGCGGATGGAGGCGGCCCGCGACATCGTGGAGGACACCGGCCGCGAAGAGGGCGGCGTGGCGGCTGCCAGCTAGGAATTCTGGCAAACTGATCGGCATGGCCGCCGCCGATGCCGTGAGATGCCCCGCCGATGACACCGTCGAGCCGATCCGGCAGGCGGTGATGGTCGAGGCGACGCAGGAACGGACCTTCAACACCTTCGTCGGGCAGCTCGCCGAGTGGTGGCCGATCCAGACCCGGGTCCTGTCGCCGGGCGCGGTGCGCGACGTGGTCGTCGAGACCCGCCTCGACGGGCGCATTTACGAGGTTCGTGAGGACGGCAGTCAGTCCGACTGGGGACGGATCACGTCCTGGCGCCCACCGGAGTCGCTCTCCTTCACCTGGGAGGTGACTCCCGGGCCGGAGTTCACCGAGGTGGAGATCCGCTTCCAGCGGCTCGGTCCGGCCCTGACCCGCGTCACGGTGACCCACCACGGCTGGGAACGCCTCGGCCCGGCCCTGTCCGACAGGTACGACAAGTTCGCCAACGGCTGGCCAGGCATCCTGCGCCGGTTCGCGGCGTTCGTCGAGGGCAGCACCTCCGGCAGTCCCGCACTGCCGGAGGTGCCGCCCTGCTGAGCGCCCCCGGTCCCGACGCCGGCCGGCGCACACTCCTCGCAGCCTGCCGCGTCGCTTGACAGTCTCCGATCGTCACTGAATACGATCGATATCTCAAGCGACGCAGACGGCGGGGGTTGAGGCGTGATGCCCGATGACGAGCCGTGGCGGCTGACCGCTCCACCGGGGTGCGGGTCGACGCTCGGGATCCCCGACGACGTGGGACCACTGCGGTCGCGGGCGTCTCACGAGCCGTTCCCGGATCAGCGTCCGGAGGACCCGCTGTCGGTGCCCGAGTCGACCGGCGAGGCATCCGGCCGGCGAGAGGACCGGGTGGTCCCGCGGCCGCGCGCGACCACCAGGCCGACGATCGGCATCGTGGGCTGCGGGGCGATGGGTTCCGCCCTGGCACGGCTCTTCGCCGCCGGCGCCTTCCCGGTCCGCCTCACCAGCCGGCGGCCCAGCAGCGCCCGTCGGCTCGCCGACGCCGTGCCGGGCGCCCGCGCCGGTGATCCCCGCTGGCTCGCCGCCCGGGCCGACGTGATCCTGCTGGCCACCCCGGTTCTCGCCGACTACCGGCAGCTCGCCCGCGACCTCGGACCGGCGCTGGCCGGCACCCCGGTCATCGACATGTCCAACCCAGGGCTGAGCCGGGGCGGAACGCCCGCCGGCGTCTGCTCGGGAGCCGAGTTCGTCGCCTCGGCGTTCCCGCCCCGCACCGTGGTGAAGGCGCTCAACTGCCTGTCGCCGCGGCAGATCGCCGGGCTCGACCAGGGCGGTCGGGTGGTGGTGCCGGTCGCCGGCGACGACGGCGCCCCCAAGCGGCGGGCGATGGCCGTCCTGACCGAGGCCGGGTTCGAGGTGGCCGACACCGGCCCGCTCTCCAACAGCAGGTGGATCGAGGCGTTGACCGAGATCCTGGTCAAGGTGGGCCGGACGGAGGGGGTCGGGCAGGCGGTGGTGTCCCTGCTCGGCCAGCTGCACGCCTACGACGCGGCGGGGAAGAACATCTCCGGCGGGTGAACCCGACGACGACGCCGCCCGGCCGATCGGCCGGGCGGCGTCGCCGTCGACGGGGTTCAGCGCAGCGCGGCGACCGCTCGGACGACCCGGGCCACCTCCTGCGGGGTGGTCACCAGGCTCGGCCCGAACCGGACGTACGACTCCCGGTACGGCGTGGTGCCGGCCAGGATGCGGTGCTCCTCCCGCAGCCGGGTGACCGCGTCCTCGGCGCCGAATCCGTCGATCGCGCAGCAGACGATCCCCGAGGAGAGCTCCGGGGCGCGCGGGGTGACCAACCGGACGTGGGGCAGCGTGGCGAGCCCCTCCTTGAGCTGAGTGGCCTGCGCGTGGGTGTACGCGACGATCCGGTCCCGGCCCACCGCCTGGTGGAACGCGACCGCCTCGGGCAGCGCCCACCGGTGCTCGAAGGAGTGGTAGCCGCCGGGGCTGTGCAGGTCACCCGGCGCCCCCACGGGTGGCTGCCCGGTCAGCCAACCGACGAACGCCGGGATCGAGAAGCTGGGGATGGTCGTCCGCAGCCGGGCCCAGGCGGCCGGCGTGCCCCAGACGAAACCGGTGCCACGCGGCCCGAACAGCCATTTGTGCGTCGCGGTCATGAAGAAGTCGACGCCCAGCGCCGGCACGTCGACGTCCTCCACCGCGAACCCGTGCACCGCGTCGAGGCAGATCAGGATCCGGTCCTCGGCGTCCCGGTCGGCGTTCACGGCGGCGATCGCGTCGGCGATCCGCCGGATCGGGAGCTTCACCCCGGTGCTCGAATGCACCCAAGTCAGCGCCAGCACCCGGGTGCGCGCGGTGACGGCCGCCAGTAACCGGGACACGATCTGGTCGGCGCGCGCCGCGGCGGGATCGGTGTAGAGGGCTACCTCCCGGACCACCACGCCGTCGGACTCGCGGCGCAGCCGCAGCGCCTCGTACGTCGAGTAGAAGTCGTGGGTGGTGGTGACCACCTCGTCGCCGGGCCGCAACCGCAGGCCGGCGTAGACCAGGCCGATGCCCATCGTGGTGCTGTCGGTGAGCGCGATCTCCGCTGGATCGGCCCCGATGTAGCCGGCCAGGGCGGCGCGGGAGCGCGCGCCCAGGCCGATGTCGGCGACCCCCATCTGGTGCTGCTCCGGGTAGCTGTCGAGCTGCTCGCGAAAGCTCGCGATCGCGGCCCGTACGGGGGCCGGGTGGGACGCCAGCATGAAGGCCGAGAAGTGGGCGTGCTGTCGGGTGAGGAGGAACTGGTCCCGCACCGAGCGCCAGTTGTGCGGGTCAAAACGCGGTGCGGCGGCCGCCGGGGTGGCGGCGGGGAGCAGCGCGGCCGCCGGGGCGGCCAGCGCCGCGCCGCGCAGCAGGGACCGTCGACCGACCCCACCCTGATTCGTCTCTGTCGATGCGGACATCGTGCCTCCTCGTCACCGCACATCGGCTCGCCGGGCGGTTGCTGGGATCGGAGCGTATCGCTTGACTACATGGTTCTAAAGCAGAACACTGGCCGACGTGGCCCCGGAGGGGGAAACCCCGCAAGAATTCGAGTGTTGCGGGAATGGCCCGATCTCACCGGTGCCCGAGACACCCATCCAGCAAGGGAGTTCGCCATGCCCCACGTCACCATGCCCGCCGGCCTCATGCCGGGCACGCCGGGCCTGATGCAGTACCGGCAGGAGACGGGTCGCCCGCTCAGCGAGCTGGCCGAGGTGCTCCTGCGGGACGAGCACTCGCTCACCCGTGCCGAGCGCGAGCTGATCGCCGCGTACGTGTCGGTGCTCAACGAGTGCCGGTTCTGTACCAACACCCACAGCGAGATGAGCGCCCAGCAGCACCCCGAGGGCCGGTCCCTGGTAGACAAGGTGCTCGCCGACCACATGAGCGCCCCGATCGGCCCCAAGCTCAAGGCCCTGCTCACCATCGCCGGCGCGGTGCAGGAGAGCGGGCACGCCGTCACCGAGCGGATGGTCGAGGCGGCCCGGGCCGAGGGCGCGACCGACATCGAGATCCACGACACCGTCCTGATCTCGGCGGCCTTCTGCATGTACAACCGCTACTGCGACGGCTTGGCGGTGGTGGTTCCGGAGGATCCGGCCACGTACGTGCCGATGGCCGCGACGATCATCCGGGAGGGCTACAGCATGTGCGCCCGCGGCCACTGAGGCCGCGGAGCGAGGTCGGCCCGGTCGCCTGGCGGCCGGCCGGAGTGGTCGACGGGTCACGCCCGTCGGCGGACGGACGACGGTCAGCACCGGGTACGCGCCCGGCTGCTGGCCGTCTTTCGTGCGGCCCGCCGGCCGGGTCGCCCGGGATCGGCGGTCGCCAGATTCGGCGGAAAAAATCCATCCAAGACCGTTGACTATATTTTTCTAAAGTGATTGGCTGTTGATGGCGCAAGGCTGGTCAGTTGCCTCGCCGCCACCCCCACCGATGCGGCGCACCGCACCACTTCCCGGTTACGCCCTCCGCCGCCGCACCGGCCGCCCCGACACCCCGACGCACGCCGATGGCGCACGTCGCGCGGTATCCCGGCGGCGGGGCCGACCGCCTCTCTTGCCCGACCATCCGCCACCGCTTCAACTCAGGATCGGAGAACGCCATGACGACCGCCGGCAGCACCCTCGCCTCTCCGGACATCAACACCTTGCTCAGCGAGTACCGCAAGGTCTTCGTGCCCGCGGCCATCGACTACCTCGAGGAGAAGATCTCCGCCAACGAGCTGCGGGAGCGCTGGCGTCCCTACTACGACCAGACCTTCTACCGCTACGACCTCTCCGTCGAGCAGGCGTGGCGGCAGTCGTCCGGTTCCGAGGGCCGGCTCGAGTCCGGCGAGCCCCAGGCGGACCCGGTGCACGCCGTACCCCTCATGCACTTCCCGGTGAGCATCGCTCACAACAACCTTGACCGGCTGATCATGGTGCTCGTGGCCGAACTGGGCGACCAGACGGTGGCCAAGACCGCGATCCCCGCGCGCAAGGTCGACTTCGCGCACGTCGTCGACAGGCTGGATGCCTTGATGGCGTCACTGGCCGACTAGCCGGTGCCGCCGCACCCGTCCAGGACATCGCAGGAGCGAAAGGACAAGGTCATGAGTCAACCACTGAACATCGTCAAGATGCTGCAGGAAAGGGGCGTCGCCGTCGGCATCGACGGCGAGAGCCTCGCCCCGGCGAAGGTCGTCGAGGGGCACGAGGCGGCGTGGGGAGGGCCGGGCAACCTGTACCCGATCCGCCCGTACACGCTGACCCCGTCGGCCCTGGAGGCCTTCACCGTCCGCGAGCGGATCCACGTCCGCATCGACGGCCTGGGTGAGGACGTCGTCGACCTGCACGGCATGGCGATCTACCGTCGCCACGACCCGCACGCCGCGGAGGGTCGGGAGCTCGACTGGGCCAGCGCCACCATCACCGCCCAGTTCCTCTCCCTCCAGGTGACCGGCCACAGCGAGATCTTCGGCCAGGTCAAGGTCATGAACACCCCGGCGAAGCCGGAGGGCGCGCGGGTCAAGCCCAGCCCCTCCCACTTCACCACCCCCATGCCGATCAAGGACTGCGTCACCGCGATCTACCCCCAGTTCGAGGTGGAGCAGCTCGGCCGGACCGTGACCACCGGCGAGCAGATCGTCCGGCTCGAGTCCCGGGTGGCCATGGTCCCCCCGATCGGCGACGTTTCCCGTACCTCCATGAGGTACCCGCTGTACGACGGTGAGAACCGTCAGGTCGGCGAGCTCATCGCGGCGGACATCGAGATCGGTGCGCTCCTGCACCACGTCCCGATCGACAGCGCGGTGATCCCGGAGTACCTTGCCGGCGTGCTCGCCTAAGCGCTGAGCACATGGACGACGTGCGTGTTGCGGGGCCGGTCCGTCCGAACCTTCGGGCGGGCCGGCTCACGGCCTACACCTTCAGCGTGGAGACGGCGATCGGCCGCAACCCGATGCGGTACCTGCTCGCCCGCCGCTTCGACGGCGACCGTCCCACCCGGGCCACCACGGTGCTGTTCGTCGTGCGGCCGTCCGTGCTGTCCGGCACGTACGTGCAGATCGAGGAGGACACCCGGGCGGGCCGCTGTCAGGTCCACACGTTCCTGCCGACCATGGCCGCGCCGATGCCGGTGGCCGAGCCGCTGACGTTCGACTGCCTGCCCCTGACCGACGTCAGCTACCTCGACCTGATGGCGTGGCCGCACCCGGCGTTGCGCCCGGCCGACCCGGCCGACGTACGGGACGCGGACCCCGCCGGCCGGTCCGCGCCCGGCAGCCGGCGCTACCTCGGCCCGGCCAGCCTGCCGACGCTGGAGGTCACCGAGGTCGTCGACCCGGAACGCGACATCGTGGCCCGGCGGCTGCTGAGCCGGGACGGCGAGCCGTTGCGCACCTGGGAGATCACCGAGCACGACGACGCCGGGGGAGCGGAACCGCCCCGGCGGATTGAGGTGGCCCGGCTGCGTACGGGCCACCGCACCGAATTCATCCGGACCAGTCCGGCCGTGGAGCTCCCGGACGGCGTGTTCGCGCAGCCGCCGGCCGAGCTGCGGCACGCCGTGGAGGAGCAGCTCGACAGGAGGTGAGCACCATGCCACGAACTCGTGCCGTGCCGGCCCGGATGGCCCGGGTCTGCGGGGAGGTCGGCGTCGCCGCGCTGCGCCTGGCCGCCGCCCGCGCCGCCCGTCGGCCGGGCGCGCTCGGCGTCGAACTTAGCCGGCTGCTCGACCGGCTCGGCGGGGCCCACCTGAAGCTCGGGCAACTGCTCGCCACCCGGGTGGACGTGATCGGCCCCGAGCTCGCCGGGGCCCTCGGCCGGCTCCACGACCGGGCCCGACCGATGACCGCCGAGGCCGCGCTGACCACTGTCCGGCGTGGCTTCGGCGAGGTGCCCGCCTTCCTCGAACGGGCCCTGCGCCGGCCCCCCGTGGCCAGCGGTTCGGTGGCCTGCGTCTACCGCGCGGAGAGCCAGGGACGCAGTCTCGCGGTCAAGGTCCTGCGACCCGACATCGGTACCGCCATGCGGGCCGACCTGGCGGTGGTCCGGGCCCTGGCCCGCCTGCTGCAACGGCTGCCGAAGCTGCGCCGGATCCCCTTCGCCGAGATCGTCGACCAGCTCGGCGACTCGTTGCTCGGGCAGCTGGACTTCGTCGCCGAGGCGGAGAACCTGCGCCGGCTGCGGGAGGACCTCGGGCGGGTACCGGACGTCGTCGTGCCGCGGGTCGTCACCGAACTCAGCCGGCCGGGCGTGCTCACCATGGAGTTCCTCGACGGCCTGGACACCGCCACCGTCCACCAGCTCCCGCCGGCGGTGCGGGAACAGGAGGTACGCACGCTGGTGCAGGCCGTCTACCGGATGCTGTTCATCGAGGGCTTCATCCACGTCGACCTGCACCAGGGCAACACCTACTTCCGCACCGACGGCACGGTCGCCGTGGTCGACGCGGGCTTCGCCTTCCGGATGGGGGAACCGGCCCGCCGGACCTTCACCGAGTTCTTCGCCGGCATGATCAGGGGGGACGGCGAGACCTGTGCCGACATCCTGCTCTCCACCACTCGGGGCGATCCGTCCGACGCCGACATCGCCGGCTTCCGCCGCGACGTGATCCGGCTGGTCACCGAGAGCGCCGGCCGGACCGCCCAGGAGTTCAGCCTCGTCGCCTTCTCCGTCGAGCTGTTCGACCTGCAACGCCGGCGCGGCCTGTTCGCCGAGCCCCAGTTCGTCTTCCCGCTGCTCTGCCTGCTCTCCCTGGAGGGCACCGTGAAGCGCCACCACCCGTCGATGAACTTCCAGCTCGAGGCGGCGCCACACGTCATGCACGGCCTGCTCGACGCCGCCTGAGCCCCCGCCCACCACCGGACCGAGGTGACGACATGCCGGACCGCCCCACCGCCGAGGTGTCCACGCGTTTCGCCCCGACCGTACTGGCGCTCTGCTTCGCCGTCTTCGTGGTCATGGCCGACACCACCGTCGTGCAGGTCATGCTCCCCACCCTGATGCGGGACCTGGACGCCGGCCTCGACCAGGCGCTGTGGGTGGTGAACGCCTTCGTCCTCGCCTACGGCGCGCTGCTGATCCCCGGCGCCCGCGCCGGCGACATGCTCGGCTTCCGCCGGGTGCTCGTCGCCGGGCTGCTGGTGTTCCTGGTCGGCTCGGTGCTGTGCGGCATCGCCCCGTCCGCGTCCCTGCTAATCGCGGCCCGCTGCGTGCAGGCCGTCGGCGGCGCCCTGCTCGTCCCGCAGACCCTCGGCTTGATCACCGTCGCGGTGCCTACCGGACGCCGGGGCGCCGCGTTCGGACTGATTAGCGCCACCATGGCACTCGCTGCCATCGCCGGCCCGGTGCTCGGCGGTCTGCTGGTGGCGCAGCTCGGCTGGCGGTCGGCGTTCCTGGTCAACGTGCCGCTGTGCCTCGCGGCGCTCGCGCTGGTACGCCGGTTCGTGCCGGACTGGGCGCCCACCCGCAGCCACCGCCTCGACCTCGGCGGCGTGCTATTGATCGTGGCCAGCGTCGGCCTGGTCACCTACGCCCTGCCCGGCACCGGCCGATCCGACGTGGACGCCGCCGTGCCGGTGCTGTTCGGCGCCGGGGTGCTGCTGTTCGCGGTGTTCACCTGGTGGGAGCGCAACCGTCGCGAGCCGCTGGTGCCCGGTGACCTGTTCCGGCACCGCCCCTTCACGGTCTCGGTGGCCCTGGCCGGGGCGCAGTTCGCCGTGATGTTCGGCCTGATGCTGCTGGTCACCCTGCACCTGCAGGGCACCCTGGGCAGCGGACCGGTGCGCACCGGCCTGGTGTACCTGCCGATGGCCGTGGTATCTGGAGTGGTCTCGCCACTGGCCGGGCACCTGACCGACCGCTGGGGCGGCCGGCGGATCATCACCGCCGGGTTCGTCGCATTCGGCGTCGGCCTCGGGTGGCTGGCCGCCATCGGCACCGCGACGGCGGGCGCGCTCGACTTCGTGGGTCCACTGACGATCGCCGGGCTCGCCGTCGGTCTGATCATGGCGCCGGTCAGCGCCGAGGCCATGCGCGGACTGCCGGAGCATCTGGTCGGGGCCGGTGCCGGCGTGCTGAATACCGGTCGTCAGCTCGCCGGCGCCGTGGGGGTGGCGCTGGTCGGAGCGGCGCTGCAGCTCGCCGCCCCGGCCACCCGGCCGGCGGTGGGCGAGAACGCCGGACGGTCCGGACTGGACGGGGTGACCTCGTTCGCGGAGAGCCCACGGGTCGCGCTGCTGGTGCTGGCGGTGATCGTGACCGGCTCGCTCGCCGCGGCGCAGCTGCTGCCGGCGCGGCCCGGTCGCGCGGCGGTCCGTCCCGAGCGGCACGCCGCCCGCGCGGCCGCCTCCGAGGGCTGAGCGGGCCAGGCCGTGCCGGCCCCCTTCCGGCCCCGCGACCTGGGTGTTTCCTGCCTGCGACTGGTACAGTCTTCCATGCAAAGCTGGAGGATGACATGGGCGACCCGAAACGCAAGGCGGCACTCTTCGAGAACCTGGCCCGGGTGGGCAAGGCGCTCGGCAACGGTAAGCGTCTGGAACTCCTCGACCTGCTCGCCCAGGGTGAGCGCAGCGTGGACGCGCTGGCCCGCGCCGCTGGCCTCGGGCTGACCACCGCCTCCGCCCACCTGCAGACCCTTCGCCAGGCCGGTCTCGTCACCTCCCGCCGGGACGGCACCCGGATCCACTACCGACTCGCCGGCGACGACGTGGCCGGCCTGTTCCATATGCTGCGGGACGTGGCGGCCACACACCTCGCCGACGTCGTCGCCGCCAGCCGCGCCTACCTCGGCCCGGACGACGTCACGGCCATGGGGCGCGACGAGCTCCTCCGCCGGGCCGAGCAGGGTGAGGTGGTGGTCCTCGACGTCCGGCCCGCGACCGAGTACGCCGCTGGCCACATCCCCGGGGCGATCAGCATCCCGATCGAGGACCTCGCCGACCGGGTCGCCGAGATCTCCACCGACGTCGCCGTCGTCGCCTACTGCCGCGGCCGATACTGCGTCTTCGCCCACGAGGCGGTACGGATCCTCGCCGCGCACGGCCGCACCGCCCACCGCCTCGAGGAGGGCATGCTGGAGTGGCGGTTGGCGGGGCTGCCCGTCGCCGCCTGAGCCACCGGTCAGCCAGTCCGCCACCTGCCGCATGTCGGTCGTCTGCGGGGTCAGGGTGAGCTGCGCTGGGCGTCGACGAGCAGCTCCTCCAGCCGGGCACGTCGCTGCGACAACGGCAGGTCCAGGACGACCTCGCCGCCGGCGTCGGCGAGGAGGTCGAACAGCATGTAGTGGGTCGGGCTGTCGTGGACCAGGCGGAGATTCCCGCGGCCGGCGGTGATCCGCCGCTGGAGTAGGGCGACGTTCGTCCCACCGTGCTCCCAGACGATCAGCTCCCCGTTTATCTGCAGCTGCATCCAACCGCAGGGCCATGACCTGGGGCGCCGTGTCGTAGATATGTCCAGAACCGGGCGAACATAATGCGCGAAGGACTCTCAGACGCGCGTGGGGACGGCGTAGACACCGCCTCCGCTCCTGCCTCCACGTCGCGGAGGCATCAGATTGCGGCGAGTGCCTTGGTGATGTTCCACTCGGCCAAGTCGAGCATCCATTGTCGATCCGGGAAGTCGGTGTCCGCGATACGCAGCGGACCCTCGATCAGCGACAGCACCTGCGCGTACCGGTAGAACTCCAGCCTGTCGGGGTCGAGGTCGACCGGACGGAGTGCCGGATACGCCTCGCCGAAGCGCATCTGCAGCCAGGCGTGTTCCCATTCGACGTCGAAGTAGGCCAAACCCTCGAAGTCGATCATGACCGGTTCGCCGGCCGGCGTGACGAGTACGTGATCCGGTCCGAGCTCACCGTGCACCAGTGCGTATGTCTGTCGTGGCGCCACCCTGCCACGGAGGTGATGCACGTGGGCGGCGATCCGGTGATGCGCATCAGCCAGCCGGGGATCGCGGGCGGCTGCTGCGTCAAGGTGGCCGAGCGCCCGATTGGCGATGATGTCCTCGGTGCGTCGAGTCTGGGACGCCTCGCCCCGGGTGATGGCCGCGAGCTTGCCATAGTGCGGGCCGAAGGTGGTGTGCATGCGGCGCAAGGCGTCACCGAGCGTAGATAGCGGTGCGGCGGCTGCGGCGGGATCGCGTTCCATTAGCGCCTCCAGCCGTAGCGTGCCGGCGTCCTCAAGCAGCGCGATGTCGGCGTCGAGGTAGCGGCCGTCGCGGTCGAGCGTGATCAGACGCGGTATGCGCACACCGGCGGCGACGAGTGCCGCGTGGTTAGCGGCGAACAATTCCGCGCCCGACGCGTCGGTGAACGGGTCGTCCGGCACCGTCGGCGACGGTGGCCAGTAATTCTCGCCCGCTGCCCACACATACAGAATCACGGTTGTTTGGTTGTCGAGGCCAAGCCTGTAGACGCCCTTCTTGCTGCCGCCGGTCAGCCGGTCCAGCCCAGTAAGCCTGCTGTTGGAGCCGAACTGCTCCGCCACCAAGTCGTGCAACTCATCCGACTGCAGGAACGTCCGCGTCATGGTCGCCTCTCGTCAGATCGACCGGCCATGCTGCCCGGCGAAGCAGCGCCGCGCAATCGAGTTTCCGCGCGGAACGCCATGACCGAGCAAGACGCACGACCGAGCGTGATCGATAATCTCAGCGAGGTCGCTGCACGGCGGACGGCTGGCGGGAGGTGTCTCGCAGGGCACCATGCATAGCGGCAAGCTGCTCACGCAGCTCGGTGACTTGCCGGGTGAGTTCTTGGTTGCGGCGGTGCGCCGCCGCAAGACGTCGTACCAAGCTGGCCTTGCTGGTGCGCTGGCGTGCGGGGACGGCGACGCCAGTGGAGCGGTTGTTGATGTTGCGTAGGCGATCGACTGCCGCTCGGACGTCAGGCTGGCTGTATCGCCAGGCACGGCTGACCTTCGCGGCTGCGGCGACCTTGGCGTAGGGGTCTTCGACGACTTGCTGATAGCCGGCCAGCGCCGGGTGCAAGAATGTGTCCAGCTGGTCCCGCAAGGCCGATAGCCCTGACGGGTTGAGCCGGTACACCCGGCGCGTGCCTTCGGCGCGGTCGCTGACCAGGCCGGCCGCCTTGAGCACCTTGAGATGCTGCGACACCGCGGGGCGGCTGATCGGCAGCTTGTCGGCCAACTCGCCGACGGCCCGAGGCCGTTCGGCCAGGCACGTGACGATGGCGAGCCTGCTGGGATCACCCAAGGCTTCCCAGGCGCCGCCTGCTTGGTAAGTGGTCACGGACGGAAAGCTACGACTTACGGTGGGATCCGTCAATGTGCTCCTTCCCCCGCTGGACGGAGGGCCGCCACCGCAGCCGAGCTCGATGACGTCTCGGCGCGAAGTTCCGGTCGCTGCGTTCCCGGCCGCCCTGTTCTACCCGTGGAATCGGGCGACGACGGCGGTGGGAAGGAGGAGCCGCAGGTGTTCTTCCCATTGCCAGGGCCCGTCGGCGGTCGGGGCCTCGGCTAGGGCTGCGATTCGTACGTGGGGGCGTGTGTATTGGTGGGCGCAGCGGCTCAGTAGCACCGGCCCGGCGGCGGAGACGCGTCGGCCGGCTCGGCTGCGGCATGCGCGATGCCTCGAAGGCGGGTCGCTGGTGTGCTGGCGTGTCGGCGGCGACGTCCCGTAAGAGGAAGAGGCCGTTGTCGGTGGTGAGCACGGTCTCCAGCGTCATGGTCATCTATGGCCTTCTCGAGACCTCGGGTTCCCGCCGCGTGGGCGGGAACCCGAGGTTGAATCAGCGGTCGGTAGCGACGAAGAAGGGTCGTTGTTGAGGATGCGGTTCGGATGGTGGAGTTGGGCGGCCCGCCGCGGTCGTCCGCCGGTCACGGCCCGGCCAGCGCGGGAAAGGCTGCTGTCTCCGTAGTGATCACCGCGCGTAAGTCGGGCCCTCCGGTTCGCCTCGATGAGGAGCATGCTCGCGGGCATGGATAAGGTGCGAGCATCTGTCCAAGATAGAGCGACGGCCGTCCAGGCGACCCTGGAATTGGGGTGAACGATACCGAAACCGAGGTAAGAAGCCACGGCACAGCTTAGAGCCGGCCGTCTATTGAGTTGATGTAACGTAGTCACTACTATGCGTAGTTGCCGACCGGTGGAGGAGGAACGATGAAGCTTCGCTTTCTGAGCACGTCGAGCAACTCCGGGTCCTGCCCCAGCCTGTATGAAACCGACGAGGGTGACATCGTGGTGCAGGGCTACCAGCTGACCGACCCGGAAGCACTCTCGCAGCTGCGGGACGTGCTGCCCAACGAGACGTTCGTCGTGGTGCCCCGCGAGCTGATGACCTGGTTCGAGAAGAAGGGCTGAGATGGGGTCGCTCATCACTGATCCGGACGCCTTCCAGCGCCTCTTCCAAGACTTCGAACACGCCGCCTTCAAATTGGAGGTCCGCCGCTCATACGGCCTGCCCTCCGAAGACGAGCCATTCCAGAAGTTCCTCACCGGGCAGGACCCGGGCATCGAGTGGCTTCGGTCCTGGCTCGACCTGATGAAGGCGCAGACGTCGACAGGCAAGAGGGTGGAGCGGGTCCGGGTCATTGATGAGCCCCCAAGCGACTACCTCCGGTTCGAGATCTCGGTGACGCCGCACAACCTGGAAGCGGGCGAGGACATCCGATATCTCGTCCGCGACCGGGCCGCCGAGCTGGCGCTGCCGCAATACGACTTCTGGCTGTTCGACTCGCGAGTCGTGGCCCTCCTGCACTTCACCGACGACGACCAGTTCGTAGGCTTCACGACCATCGAAGACGCCACCGAGGTGCTGCGGCACTGCCAATGGCGGGACCGGGCCTGGACACGAGCCACCCGATTCTCCGACCTTCCCACCACCGTCACGGCCGCCACCTGATCGGCGGCACCGTGTTCTCCAGCTGGTCAGGCAGCCGGATAAGGCTCCGCGCCATCGAGCCCGACGACGACACCTACTACCGAGACTTCGCCGACGACATCACCGGAGCTCGTGACGTCTTCATGGTCGAGCCACCGCGATCCCGGGAGCGGCTACGCAAGGACATCGAACGTACCGGCCTGTCCGAGACGAGCGACGACAGCTTCGCCCTGGCAATCGAACGCATCGACGACCCGGGAATGATCGGCGCTATCTCGACCCACCGCACGAACGCACGAACCGGCACCTTCAGCTACGGCCTCGCCGTCAGCCAAGCACACCGCAGACGCGGATACGGCATCGAGGCCGCCCGCATCGTGCTGACATACATGTTCACCGAACGCCGCTATCACAAGTGCCTCGTCGACATCCACGCCGGCAACACCGCGTCCCTGCGGCTACACCACCGGCTGGGATTCTCCGAGGAAGGACTCCTCAGAGAGCAGGAGTACCTAGCCGGCCACCATTGCGACGTCGTCCTCATGGGGCTGCTGGGCCGCGAGTTCCGGAAGGCACAGCAGGCCACCCCACAGTCCCATGAGTGAGCACCTGAACCCCATCGAGAACGACTTCTCCGGCCACAGCGGAGCAGTCGTCCAGGCCGGCCTCATCCACGGAAACGTCAACCTCCGCACCGTCACCGACGTGCCGCTACCCTCACCACGGCAACTGCCGGCCGCCACCAAAGGCTTCATCGACCGAGAGGTGCATATCCAGCAACTCGATTCGCTGCTCGACGAAGTCGAACTGGTGACCGACAAGGCAAGACTGCCGGTCGTGACCATCTCGACGATCTCAGGAAGCGCCGGAGTCGGCAAAACCGCCCTCGCCGTGCACTGGGCCCACCGCGTCCGCGAACGCTTCCCCGACGGCGACATCTACATCAACCTGCGCGGATACGACGCCGTACCGCCTCTGACGCCCTCAGAAGCCCTGGACGGGTTCCTCCGAGCCTTGGACGTGCCCGCCGAGAAGATCCCCCGAGACCTGCACGGCCGCGCCGCGCTCTACCGATCGCTGACCACCGGCCGGAAAATGCTGATCCTGCTCGACAACGCCGCCACCGCCGAGCAGGTACGTCCGCTCCTTCCCGCGTCACCCGGCTGCATGGTGATCATCACGAGCCGCAGCAGACTCTCCGGGCTGGCCGTCCGTGACGGCGCCATCCGGGCCGTCCTGGACGTGCTGTCCGACCACGACGCGACCCGACTGCTCAAGCTGACCATCGGAACCGACCGGGTACGACGCGAACCCGAAGCCGTCGCCAAACTGGTCGAACTCTGCTCCCACCTGCCACTGGCCCTACGCATCGTGGCCGACCGCGCCTGCATCGACCAGGACACGCCCCTTGCCGACCTCGCGCGAGAACTCACCGCCGAGGAAAGCAGACTCGACGCCCTGACCGTCGACGACGACGAGCTATCAGCCGTACGAACTGTCCTCTCCTGGTCGTACAGGGCGTTGAACCCCGACACCGCGAGAACCTTCCGGCTCATCGGCATCCACCCCGGAGCTGACATCCCCCTGCACGCGGCGGCCAGACTCACCGGCCTCACCGCGCCGTCCGCGCGACGCCACCTCGAATCCCTGGTCGGGCTACACATGCTCACCCGCACCGGACCACACCGATACCGTCTCCACGACCTGCTCAAGCTATACGCCGCGGAACGGGCCAACGAAGACGAGACCCCGGATGCCGTCCACCGGGCACGGGAAAGGCTCCTGCGCTGGTACCTGCAGCACACCTACGCCGCCTACCGAGCCATCCTCCCGCAGGGCCGCCCACTACCCGGCGTCGACGCCCCCGCCGAAGAAGCGCTCGACGACGCACTGCGGTGGTGCGAGCAGGAACGGCTCAACCTGCTCGACGCCATCCAAGCCGCACTCAAATGGGGCCACCACCAACTCGGATGGCAGATCGCGCTCGCCGGCATGGCCTTCTTCGAACGACGCTCCTACTGGAAAGCATGGGTCGACAGCCACCTGACAGGGCTGGAGTGCGCCCGCCACGAAGGCAACCGCCTGGCCGAAGGCTGGCTCCTGCTCAGCCTCGGCGACGCCTGGTGGGACCGCGGAGACCTCGACGAAGCCCGCCGCTGCTACGCCCACTCCCTCCAAGCGGCACAAGACGTCGGCGACGGCTGGACAACCGGCTTCGCCCTACGCGGCTGCGGCCTCGTCGACGAAGACCGAGGAAACTACTCCGAAGCCACCCGATACGCCCAGGAAGCACTCCGCACCTTCCAACACATCAGCGAGGAACGCGGCACCGGCCTTGCACTGATGAGCCTCGGCAACGCACACCGCGGCGCCGGACGCCTCACCGACGCGCTCGCCGCCTACGACGAGGCCACGAACGTGTTCAGACACCTGAACAACCGATGGAGCCAAGCCCTCGTCGAACTCCACCGAGGGCAGACACTGCTGCGCGCACACGATCACGATCAGGCGCTGCACGCGCTGGCCGCGGCCACCGACCTATTCCGCGAACTCGGCGACCGCCGGCACGTCGCACTCGCCCGCGCCCACGAAGGAGACGCCCACCTAGCCCGCCACCAGCCGCACGCGGCCCGACAAGCCCTGACCGACGCCCTCCTGACCCTGCTCGAGCTTGACGACCCGCTCGCCGCCGACGTGAAGCGACGGCTGGCAGAACTCGGCGGCGACAACACCAGACCGAACCAGGGAGAACCAGATGAATGATCCGATCCTCACCGCAATCGCAGTGGCCCTCTCTACCCGAGCCGCCGAGGGCCTCGCCGACGCAGGACGAGAAACATTCGCCGCCCTGGTGCGCCTCGTCCGCCGCAAGGCACAAGAACAACCCGACCTCCACGCCGCACTCGCCGCACAGCGCACCTCCCCGACGGCAGACGACCGAGCCATCGACCTTCGGCGCGCACTGGCCAACGCGACAGCCCAGGACCCCGACTTCGACCAGGAGCTACGCCGACGGTGGGACGTCTTCCACCAGACGACCCTGAGAACCGACGTGGTGACCAACACGGTGTCAGGTCACGTCCACGGGTCGGTGGTGCAGGCGCGCGACATCGCCGGTGGCGTGCACCTCGCTCCGCCTCCGCAACGACCCCAAACATGACTCTGCCATGCAGCGGCTGCTCGGATGAAGCTAGGCGCCTCCGCGTACCGGCCACTCGACGGCGCGCACATCCTCAAGCCGCGAGGGTAGACGTCAGCCGCCGCGGACAAGGTCCGTAGCACGAAGCGAGGATGGTCATCATTCCGGAGCCGCCGAACCCGAACGCCCACCTGGTCACGACGGATCAATGCCCCTTCGATCCTGCTCCCGCCAATGGCCGGCGGTATCGGCGCGCAGCAGGCGCTCAAGCATGCCCAGCGCCTCCGGCTCCGTGTCGAACGCACACCGCAGGACCTTGCCAGTCTCGCTGCCGCAGGCGCGGGCTCTCACCGTCCACCGTTTGCCGCGCGCTGGTGTCTCGTCACGCAGCCGTGAGCGGGTAATCCGGGTGGCGGATGTTGGAGTCGGCGGCGAGTCCGGATTTCGGTTTGACGCGCTGGTTACGCCAGCGGATGTAGTCGCCGATGGCAGCGTCCTGTTCGGCGTGGCTGCGGAGGTCCAGGATCCGGTGCCTCTTGGTCGTGAAGCCCGGGTCTGTGCTGGCGTTCCACGGCTTGCTGCCCTGCACGACACGCCTCGCTCGTGCAGGATCCGCCGGGCCGTTTCGACACTGACCGCCGCGACGTAGCCCCAGTTGATCCAGTGTCGCGCAGCTTAGCCAGGGACCAGCAGGAGACTGGCCGAGGAAACGGGGCCTCACCGGGCGATAGCGCAGATCCAGTCGCGGGTCTGTACTGGCACTGTAGGGCGGCGCTGGAGCGCGGGTTTCCCGGTGCGTCCGATGCCGACACGCGCGAGCAGGACGGCTGGCAGCGGTCTGCCAGCCGGGCTGGTGCCGCGATCTCGAGGCCAGTATTCGCAGACACCTTGCACCCTCTTCACACAGGCGACCTTCGATGGACATGATCGGGGGAGACGGTCGCTGTCCAGCTCCGTCGTCGAGGAGGCCTTCATGCGAGTCACCCGACTGTTCACCCGATCCCCACTCTGGCGCCGCGGTCTTGCCGCTGCGGTCGCTGCCGCGCTGACCGGTGCCTGCCTGTTGGCCGTCGACGCGCAATCGGCCCTGGCTACACCTCCGGGAATCCCGTCCAAGTCGGCCGCTCAGTCGCAGCTCAACGCCTTGACGGTGAAGGCGCAGGGTTCGACGAGTGGGTACTCCCGTGACCTGTTCCCGCACTGGATCACCATCAGCGGCACCTGCAACACCCGTGAGACGGTCCTCAAGCGGGACGGCACGTCCGTGGTCACCGACAGCAGCTGCGCCGCGGTGTCGGGACGCTGGTACAGCCCGTACGACGGCGCAACCTGGTCGGCTGCCTCCGACGTCGACATCGATCACGTCGTGCCCCTGGCTGAGGCGTGGCGGTCGGGTGCCAGCGGTTGGACCACCAGCCGGCGGCAGAGCTTCGCCAACGACCTCACCCGCCCGCAGTTGATCGCCGTGACCGACAACGTCAACCAGGCCAAGGGTGACCAGGACCCGTCGACCTGGCAGCCGCCGTTGTCGTCGTACCGGTGCACCTACAGCAAGATGTGGATCACCGTGAAGTACAGCTGGGGTCTGAGCCTGCAGTCGGCGGAAAAGTCTGCCCTGCAGAGCATGTTGAACACCTGCACCTCCTGACGCGTCTACCGGGCTGATCAGACAGCCGCTCTCGATGCGGTGAAGGGCAGCCACGGCCGGCGGGAAGGCCGGGCTGCCCTTCACCGCTGGCGCCACCGGGTAGCAGCCGTTGCGGCCTTGGTCGCCACACGCCTGCCGCCGCTGTGTCGGCTGGTTACGGCGGCGGGAGCAGCGTGCCGTTGCGCGCCCACATCCGGCTGCCGTCGGGCCAGACAACCGCCGGCTCGTCCTCGGCGTGGAGGCGGCCGTGTGCGTCGATCCGGAGAACGGTGGGCCGCTCGGTCAGGACGGCGACGCCGGTGAGCGGCCACCAGGGCCCGGCTGCCAGAGCCACGTCCCTGCATCCTTCCCACGCGGCATCCGGCGCGCTGCCGAAAACCTTCTGGTAGGTGTCGATCGTGGCGAGCACGAGCCAGTCCGGGTAGTAGGTCCAGGCTGCTTCGAAGAACCAGTCGTGGGGGTCGAGGCAGTAGCGGACGACGGCGTGTCCCTCGTCGTCCTGGTCGACGATGCTGCGCTCGGCGTCCCAGAACCAGGCGGACCGCATGATGTAGCCGGCGGTGAGGCTCCGGTCGATCGTCGACCAGATCGGCGCATGGACGAGGTCATACACGCGCCGCACCGTGTCCAGCACCGGTTCAAGGACGGTGCGCTCCGCCTCGGTGACGGGGTTGCACCGGTACGGGTGCTCCATGAGGTCGTAGCGGGCTTCGACGCCGTCGTAGCGCTGCTCACCGTAGTAGCCGGTCCACTCCATGAACTGGTGGAAGTCACCGAAGGCGGTGACCTGATCGCGCTCGCTGGTGTGCTCCCAGATCGGTGCCCGCGCCGCGGTCAGGGACCGGTTGAGGTTGCCGCGTCGCACCGAACCGACCAGCGGCCGGTGGCCGTCATCGAGGAGGCGTTGCAGGTGTTCGATTGCGGCCGGGGGAGAGGGGCACCAGAGGAAGCGCGCTGGCTCGGCTTCGCCTGCCGCCTGGTAGGCGAGACGCGCGCCGGCCTCGGCGCGCGCATGGTTGGCGGGCTTGCAGGACAGCGCCGCCCGCGTCCATCGGTCCGTTACGGCGTGGGCCGGCGCTGTCATCGGGTAGATGGCTGACGTCATGGTCTCCTCCAATACCGGCGGCCAGGTGCGGTGGCTTTCGACGGTGCGGTGGTGGGTCAAGTCGTGGCCGGGCGTGCCGGGCCTAGGAGTTCGCCGGGTCAGCGAACGGAGTCGTTGCGGCTGGCCACAGCGAGACTTGCGTACCCCGGCTCGTGGCGGTGAGTAATTCACGGATGACGTGAACATGATCCTCATGTTTGACTGAGATCTATGCGAGCGGGGCAGGCGCGGCTAGCGATCGACTGCGGAAGCGCCAGCACCAGCGCCGTTGTGGCGTGGCCGGACGGCACCTGGACGCCACTGCTGTTCGACGGAGAACCAGAGATGCCCAGCGCTGTCCTGCTCTCCCCGGGCGGGGAGACGGTGACGGGCCACCAGGCGTGGCAGGCCGCCGCCACCGCTCCCGACCGGTTCATCCCGGCCCCGCGGCAGCCTCCCGACCAGCGGCTGCGCGTCGCCGGCCAGGACGTCGACCCCCTCGACCTGACAGCGGCAACCCTGCGCCGGGTCAACCACGAGGCGCAGCAGGTCGCTGGTCACGAGATCGAGGATGTGCGGCTGGTCGTGCCCGCCGGGTGGGGCCCCAGACGCCGCACCTGGATGCGGCACGCCGCGCATCGGGCAGGACTGCCCCAACCCACGCTGATCGAAGCGCCGATAGCGGTCGCCGGACACCTCCTCGCCACGGGGGTGCAACTGCCGGTCGGAGCGTTCATCGCCGTCTGCGACGTCGGTGCCGGAGCGGAAGTCAGCGTCCTGCGACGCGGCCCGGCCGGCTTCGAGGTCCTCGCCACCCTGGCCGACCCGGCCGCTGGCGGCACGGCCATCGACGACGCCCTCGCCGGGCTGCTCGCCGGCACCAGCCCCGACCAAGGCGACGGCGAACGGTGGGCACTGATCGCCAGCGTCCGTACCGGCAAGCACGCCCTGGCCGAGCACGTCGCCGTCACGATCCCACAGCCGCAAGGACCAGCCGTTGTGCTGCACACGGGCCTGCTCGAACAGGCCGCCCACCCGATTCTGCACCGGGCCGCCCACCTGACGACCGAGACGATCGCAGCCGCGGAGATCAAGCCCGAAGACCTCGCAGGCCTGTACTGCGTCGGCGGTGTCGCCCGCATGCCGCTGCTGCAAAAGACGCTCACCGAAACCACCGGGATAACCCCCGTCGTCCTCACCGACCCTGCGCTGGCGGCGGCGCGCGGGGCCGCGGACACCGGCGCAACCGACGCCACGGCCGGGCAGTCGCCGGGGGAGGAGCCGGTACCGCCGGTACGGCGGGCGATCGCCATCGCCGTGCCCGGCTTCGCCTCCCTCGGGCTGATCTCCCAGTTCCTGCTCACCCCCGAGTGGAACGGCAGCCTCTGGTACAAGTGGGCGCTGCTCAACTGGGGTGAGCTCGCGATGGCCGCCGTCTTCGCCGTCATCGCCAGCCTCGGCGCCGGCACAGTCCTCGCCTCCACCATCGCCGCCCACACCAGCCTCACGCCCGGCAAACCCGCGCACCCTGGCCCGCAGACCGGCACCGGAATCCTCGCGTCGGCATCCCTCGGCGTCGCCGTCACCGGCATGTACGCCGTCCTCGCAAGCCTCTACATCGGCGACCCCGTCGGCGGGTTCCTCCGCTGGACACTGCTGCCGATCGCCCCGATCATCGCCGCGGCCGCGGTGATGGCCCTCATCGCCGCCCGCCAATGGCGCACCCCACCCGGCGGCTGGTCGAAACTACTCGCGTTCCCCACCGGATCGGTGATCACCGCCGGGCTCGGCATGGCGCTGATCCAGTACTCGCTGACCGCCGACCGCTGGCCGACCATGGTCCTGTGGATCGACCTCGCCGGACGCGTCGGCGGCCTGCTCCTCGGCATCGGCGCCGTCATGGCGGTCGTGTCCCAGCCAATTCTGCGGCTGATCCTGGGCGCGCCCCTCGCGGTCATCACCGCCGCGCTGGTCAGCTGGCCCGCCTCCGGAATCCTCGGCGTGACCTACGCGATCGCCGTGGCCGGGTGGTGGCTGCGCCAGCTGTGGGCCCGCCTCCTGCGCCCCCAATCCCCACCACTGCGCCGGCAGGCCGGATGAGCCGACGCGCCGTGGCCGGCGACCAGGTCACCGGGTGGGAGCGCGGCAGATGAGATGGCCCCGACGCGTGGTGTCGGCCGCGTTCGTCATGACGCTGCTGGTCGCGCCGCCGTGGCTGTTGACCACCCTCGCCGGGCCGCCGCTGCCCGGCTGGCCCACCGAGGCGCAGCTACGCGGCTGGATCGCCGACCCGCTGAACCAGCGAACCCTCACCGCCGGGCTCACCTGTCTGGCCTGGCTCGTGTGGCTGGGCCTAGCCTGCACCGTCGCGGTGACCGCCGCCCGCCGGGCACGCGCCCGCGCCCGCTGGCTGCGCCGCCTACCGCTGCCGACACCGTGGCAAGCCACGGCCACCAGCATGGCCGGCGCCGCCGCCCTCCACACCGCCCACACCCCCGCCGCGGGTCCACCGGCCCCGCCGGTCCCGGCCTCCACCGGCACCCTCGGCCCGCAATCCGACGGCGTCGAGCCCCAGAGCAGCGGCGGCTTGACCGTGCCCGGCGGCTGGCTACCCGACGCCGTCGCCCAGCAGGTCGCCGCCGGGGCCGCGCTGGTGTGGCTGCGCCGCCGCCGCGCCTACCACCCGGGGCAACCCCCCACCGAGCCCGCAGAGTTGGCACCGCTGCCGGACACCGTCACCACGATCCGCGCAGCCCTCACCGACGCAGACACCCCGCAGCCACCACCGGCATCCGCCGCCCTCGGGCTGCCCGTCCTGCCCACACCCTGTGTCGCCTTCACCGGAGACGGCGCCGAGGACGCCGCCCGCGGCATCCTGCTCACCCGACTCCTCACCGCCCTGCGAGACCCACACGACACGGTGCGGCTGCTCATCACCCACACCGCCCTCGCCACCCTCCTGCCCGACAACGCCATGTACGCCGCGATCCCCGGCCTGCGCGTCGTCGACACCGTCGACCAAGCCGCCGCGCTGCTCGCCTCCCTCAGCACCGCACCACCCGCCCTCAGCGGGGAACCCGGCCACCCGAAGCTGATGCTGCTCACCGACGCGCCGAACGCTCCGACGGTCGCCCAACTCGCGACCTTGCCACACGCGGAGGCGAGCGTCGTGATGCTCGGCGCCGGACCGGCCGAGACCACCTGGAGCATCGACCGCCACGGCCACACCCGCGACGAGCACACCGGACGGGCGGGACCGCGGCTCTGCGTGCTCAACCGCACCGCCGCGACCGAACTGCTCGCCGTCATCGCCCAGCCCGCCCGCCAACGGCAGCACCCCGTAACGGAACCGGATCCGCCCCCGCGGCAGCCGGCGGACAACGGCCACGCCCGGATTCCCCGCCAAGCCGGCAGCGACCGTCGGGCGGCGCCCGACATTCCGGCGACCACGAGCGCCCATGTCCAGGTGCGGGTCCTCGGCCGGCCCGCTGTCCTCGCCGGCGGCGAGCCCGTCACGATCCGCCGCAGCGCCGCCCTGCAAGCGCTCGTTTTCCTCGCCGTGCACCCCGCGGGCGCCACCACCACAGACCTGGTCCAAGCCATCTGGCCCGGGTTGCCCGCCCACACCGTCACCGGCCGCCTCTACACCACCCTCAGCGACCTACGCGCCGCCATCCGCACCGCCACCAACATCACCGTCGTCGCGCACACCGACGACCGCTACCACCTGGACCCCGACCGGGTCGACGTCGACCTGTGGCGGCTGCACGCCGCCGCCCACCACGCCGCGACCGCCCTCGCCGACCCCGCACCCGCCTGGCAAACCGTGATCGACACCTACAGCGGTGACCTCGCCGCCGGCCACACCTGGGCCTGGATCGACCCGCCGCGCGAGTCCACCCGCCGGCTCGTCCTCGACGCCTACGCCAGCGCCGCGGCGGCACAAACCGAACCCCACCACCGGCTGCGGCTGCTGCAGGACGCCATCCGCGTCGACCCCTACAACCACCGGCTGCACCAGCTCGCCGCCGACCAACTCGAGGCACTGGGCGACGCCGACGCCGCTGCCCGACTCCTGCACGCCTACCAGACGCGGCTGCAGCTCGCCGGTATCCGTGCCAGCGACCAACCGGCGCCCACCACGGCGCTGACCCAGCCGCTCATCACCTCACCAACAGCAGCTCCGCCCGCGTAGCCGCACCTGTCAGGAGCTGACCCGGGCGGCGCTGACCTGCGGGTGTGAGGTCGTGTGAGGCCGTGTCAGGTCCTGTCAGCCGCCGCAACAGCCCACCACCCCGATGGCGGCCATAGCGTCGACGGCACCATCCAACGCCGCGCACCGGCAGCACCCTCGCCTGCCACGCGGGCCACGAGGGGAGGCCAAGGTGACGCTTCGAACAGCCCGCGCAGCAGCAACCACCACCGTCGTCCTGTCCACGACCGCCGTGCCGGCCGTCCTCGCCGCCACCGGCACATGGACCCCGCAGCTGCCCTCACCAGCCGCCGCCCGGCAATGGATCGCCCAACCGATGAGCACCGGCTTCGTCATCGTCCTCGCCGAGGCCGCAGCAGCGGCGCTGTGGCTGCTCCTGGCCACCGCCATCCTCACCCACGCCTACGCCGCGCTGGCACGCCGGCTGCGCTGGACGACCAGCCTCCGCCTCCCCGGCCCCGCCCAGGGCCTCACCGCCGCGCTACTTGGCGCCACCGCCGTCACCACCGCCACAGGCGGCACCGCACACGCCAACCCGGCAGTCAACACGACCAACAGCGGACCGGCCTCTATCGAACCGAGCACCACTACGTCCACCGCCCACCACGCCAACCCGACTCCAGCCACCCAGCCATCCACCTACGTCGTGCGGCGCGGGGACAGCCTCTGCCGCATCGCCGCACGCACCCTCGGCGACCCGGACCGCTGGCCCGAAATCTTCACCCTCAACCGCGGCACCCACTTCCCCCACGCCGGCGGCACCCTGCGCAACCCGAACGTCATCTACCCCGGCTGGACCCTCAAGCTGCCCGCCGACGCCACCCCACCTCCCACAGCGCGACCACCCGCCGACGCCGCACCACCCAACGGCGGCACCCCCGGCAGACATCCGACGCCGGACTCCGATCCGACACCGTCCCGTCCGGCACCCACGAGCACCGACCGCCCGGCCGCCCCACAACGCGCCACCACCACAAAGCCCCACCGCAACGCCAGCGCACCCAGCACCGCAGCAGGTAACGCGGTCAGCCCCAGCGCAGCGGACACCAGCCGCCCGGCAGAACGGGACTGCCCAGGTGTGCCGCTTCCCACCGGAAGCTGGATCGACCTCGCCCTGGCCGGCGCCATCAGCGCCGCCGCCGCACTGGTCTGGGCCCACCGCCGGCGCCGCTATGTCCCCCGCACACCCATGACCCGGCCGCGCTCCGACGACCCAACCCTGACCCCGCTGCCGCCCCTGGTCGCGCAGATCCGCCGCGGCCTGCGTCGCGCCACCGCCCGCTACGCACACCTCAGCGCCCCGGCACACGCGCACCCCGGCAACCCCGACCCGGACCAGGCCATCCCAGGCGGCGCACGGCACAACCGGACATCGGGTCGCGACGACGCGGATGCCACCGCTGACCGGCCGGAAGACGAGAGCCGCACGTCTCTCGTGCCGACACCGCGCAGCTCGCTGTCACCCGCCTGGCGCTCGCCAGGGCTGGGCCTCACCGGGCCCGGCGCGCACGCCGCCGCCCGCGGACTCCTCACCGCCGCCCTCGCCGCCGACGCCGGCGACCATCCTGACGCGCGTACGGAAGTGGTCATGCCATCGGCGACCGCGGCGACCCTGCTCGGCACCACCACAGCCAACCTGCCCCGGACAGCCCGGCTGACCGTCACCGCCGACCTGGACGAGGCCCTGCGGATCCTCGAAACGCAGGCGATGCGTCGCACCCGGCTGCTCCAGCAGCACGACGTCGGCACCATCGGCGAGCTGCGCGCTACCAGCCGCCACGACGAACCCATCCCACCAGTCATGCTGTTGGCCGACCCCACGGGGGAGCAGGGGCGCATCGCCGCCCTGCTCACCCAAGGCCAACCGCTGGACATCCACGGTGCACTCCTCGGCCACTGGCCCCCGGGCGACACCGCCGCCGTCGACACCGACGGCACCACCTCCGCCGCCCGCGACGCGCGGCACACCAACCACCCCGCCGAGATCGGCCGTCTCACCGTTCTCAACCCCGCCGAAACCCTTGACCTGCTCGCCACCCTCACCGAATCACACACCGGGCTGCCACAGGTCCCCGCACCCGCCGAGCGATCTTCCGCTGCACCCGTCGACACCCACCCGCCCACGACCGACACTCCTCGCCCTTGCGCCACCCACACCGACAGGACCAGCAACCACCCGACCCCTGAGGACGCACCCGGAGTCGAAAACCCCTGCACCATGACTGCCTCGCCAGCAGACGCGCGCCAGGACATCCCGACGGCGCCGGCATCGCACCCTGAACATCCCCAAGCGCCAGACGACGCGGCCAACGTGAGAGGCAACGACCCTGAGGGCGGCAAACGAGTGGTACGGGTCCAGGTGCTCGGCACACCCGCCGTCGTCGGCGCAGACCCGCACCGCACACCACGCGCCAAATCAGTCGAGCTGCTCGTCTACCTGGCCGTGCACGACGGCGCCGCCTCCACCGACGCGATCCTCGACGACCTGCTGCCCGATGCCCCAACCAGCAAAGCCGCCGGACGGCTCTACACCTACGTCTCCGGGCTACGCGCCGTCCTCCGCCACGCCGGCGGACCCGCAGGACACGTCACCCACCCCGACCACCGCTACCTACTCAACCGAGACCTGCTCGACATCGACCTGTGGCGCATGCGCACCGCGATCCGCGACGCCGCGCATACCACCAACCCGCAGACCCGCGCCGCCGCGCTACGCCACGCGGTCGACGCCTACACCGGAACCCTCGCCGACGGTTGCGACTACGAATGGATAGAGCCCTACCGCGAGGCGATACGCCAAGAAGCCCTCGACGCACACCTCGCCCTCGCCGACACCCTCAGCAGCCAGCCCGCGCAACAACTGACCGTTCTCGACGCCGCCATCACCCACAACCCGTACAACGAAGCCCTCTACCAGGCCGCGATGCGGGCCCGCGCTGACCTCGGGGACGCCGACGGTATCCGGGCGCTGCGCCGAACCTTGACACGTCGGCTCAGCGAAATCGACGCCGAGCCCAGCGACGACACCCTCGCCCTCGCCGACCGGCTCATCGCCGCCGCGGCCCGCAGCGGCCACACCGCCAACAGCCGCCGTCCCCTCGAGCCGCAGCGAGGCAGGAAATGACTGCCACCGTTAGCATCATCGCCAGGGATGACGCACCAGACGCCCCTACTCGTGACTCCGCCGCACAATTGCAGCGACTGCGGTGGGCGGTGCGGGCAAGCCTCGCCCTCGGCGTCATCGCGTCGGTGGCCGCGAACGTGCTACACGCCCGACCCAACCCGATCAGCCAAATCATCGCCGCCTGGCCGCCGCTGGCGCTGCTGCTCACCGTCGAACTGATCTCCCGCGCCCCGCACCACCGCCGGCTGCTGCGCGCCATCCGGCTCATCGCGACCGCCGTCATCGCCGCCATCGCCACCTGGGTGAGCTACTGGCACCTCGTCGGCGTCGCCGCCCGCTACGGCGAAACCGAACACGGCGCCGCCTACCTGCTGCCCATCTCCGTCGACGGGCTCGTCATCGTCGCCAGCGTCAGCCTCGTCGAGATCACCGGCAGGATCCATGCAGCGGCGCTGCAGGCAGCGCCGGTCATGCCGCCGACGGCGCCACCGCACGCCGAAAGACCACCAGCCACGACTGTCATCCCCGCAGCCGATGGTCAGGCAAGGCAAGGCGACAGGAACCAGCGCCGGGCTCAAGACACGCCGCCGCGACCAACCGACACCCCCCAGCGACCACGAACAGTGGACAAGGACGGCGCGCGCAGGCCGGAGTCGGCGAACGCGGGGCGGGACACAGACCCACACGACGTCCCAAGCGGCACCGCCCCGGCAGTCGCCTACTGGCGGCGACGCGACCCCACCCTGCACCCCGCCGAAATCGCTGCCCGAATCGGAAAATCCGAACGCACCGTTCGCCGCTACTGGCCACCATCGGCAGGTGACGGTGCGGGCACAGAGCGACGGGTACCGCGGTGAAACCTGCCCATGCAAGGCTCGCCGGACATTCCGCCCAGAACTTAGTGGGCAGAGCCTTTCGCCTGCCGACCCACGACGGAGGAAAAATAGCAGTTCGGCTTCATGCTTCTGGTTGAAGCAGACCGGAGGAGCGGTTCATCTCCTACCCGCGCGGGGCGGGGCGACGACGCAGCGAGCTACTTGACTGGGCCGGGCGGGACCACCTGGGCCAGGCACAGACGCTCGCCACCGTCTACCTTGATCGAAAGACGCAGGAGGCGTGGCCGCGGCGCCGGCTGCTGCCGCTGCTCGCCGGCTTGGCGGAGATCGAGCCGTGGCTGCACCACTGGCGCTCGGGCGAGCAGCCCGTTTCCCCGGGTCGTCCGCCGCGTTCTTCACCGACTCCACCAACGCCCGAACTGTCCCAGCTCAGCCCTGGCCGCTCGGCACTGACCCTCCTTCGCGGCGTACCGGAACCGCCGTAGGCCTCATTGAACCTCTGCTGTTGCTGCGAGGCGTTCGGCTGCTCGCGGCGCTCGGAGGAGGCAGACTGCTCCAGGGCCGCTGACCACTCGACGTAGGTAGTTTGCGAGCGTGTTGCGGAACGCGATGCTGAGCCACGCCACAGGCCGACGGTTACGCAGTCGTGGGTCAGGTGCATCGCCGTTGTATCCGCAGTCGGCCACAACGCCGCTCATCGCGGCAGTCCTCGATCCGGGGATGGTCGCAGCACAACGGGGGTGTTGGATATACGGTTCACGGCCCGGCAGACGTGAGCATGCGTAACAGTTTGGCGCTGTCGTCGTCGGCGGGGAAGAACGCCTCGATCGCGATTTCATCGAGCGTCACGTCCCGCGGAGCACCGAACACGGTGAGGGCGTGGTGCAGTGAAAGATCGCCGTGGTCGGTCATGAGCACGACGGGCATGACGAGATCGTTGACAGGCGCCGAACCGTCGTCGTCCTGGTTCGACGGGGCAGGATAGGACTCGAGTTCTTCCAAAAGCTCATCCAGGCCGGCGGCGGCGGTGCGGTCGAGCTGACGACGTACCCTTCGCAACGTCGCCGTCCGCCACTGCGCGTAGTTCCGGACCCTCCGCGCCATCCCGTTCGGATGCAGCATCGCGCGGAGCACATTCACCGGTGGCTGAAGGAGCCCGGGGTCCAACCCGCCGAGAATGGCCTGCATCGCCTGGTTGGCGGTGAGCAGGTCCCAACGCACGTTGATGGCCATCGCCGGATGCGGTTCATGTCCGCGTAGCACGGCCTCGACGGCCTCGCGCGCGACGCCCAGCTCGGCGAGGGGCCTTTCCGCGTACACCGGCGCGAAGCCGGCGCTCAGGTGGAGTCTGTTCCGGTCACGCAGCGGGACGTCGAGTTCGTCGCACAGTCTCTCGATCATGTCAGGGCTCGGATTGGCCCGACCCGTCTCGATGAAGCTCACATGCCGTGCGGACACACCTGCTGCCAGCGCTACGTCGAGCTGCGAGCGGCGCCGGCGTTCCCGCCATCTGCGAACCAGCTCTCCTACCGGCTCTTGGGGGAGAGTCACCAGGTCAGGTTGCACCTGTAGGCCGCCTGGCACAACTACCTCTGAGGTAATCGACGTGCCGCAGCGCTGAAGCCAGGCTGGTTGAGGTAGGACCCAGCTCCACGAACCGAGGAGGACAAGGTGACTGAGACCGGTGTACCGCGCGTCGCCGATGCCGTTGCGCGCTACGTGCGTTTCTGGAACACCGCACCCGCCGAGCAGCGCCGAAGCGGAAGCGAGACCTTCGTCGGCGACGTTACCTACGTCGCTCCAGCCGGGGTGTTGACGGGCGTCGACGCGCTGGCCGACTTCACCGAGCAGTTCGCCGGCCACGTCGGCGCGTACCGGTTTCGCGCTCGAACCGAGCCCGACATGCACCATGACCACGCCCGTGTGCAGTGGGAGATTCGAGTCGGCGACACGTCGTTCGCCGAAGGCACGGACGTGCTCACCGTGGACAACGACGGACGGATCGCATCAGTCGCCACGTTCCTCGACCGTGCCCCGCGCACGCGGCCGCATCACGAAGGACAACAGGATCAGTGACCTACGCTTTTGAGGCCGAGCGCCTGGTCAAGCGTTTCGGCAGGACCACTGCACTCAACGGAGTCGACTTCGCCGCGCGCCCGGGCACCGTGCTGGGTCTGCTCGGGCCGAATGGCGCCGGCAAGACGACGGCCGTCCGCATCCTCGCTACGCTTGAACGCCCCGATTCGGGGCGGGCGAGGGTGTACGGGCACGACGTTGTCCGTGACGCGCGGCGGGTACGGGAGCTGATTGGGCTGACCGGCCAGTACGCATCCGTCGACGAGGACCTGACCGCACGAGAGAATCTGGTGCTGATCGGTCAGCTGCTCAATCTGCGCCGTCGGGACGCTGACAGACGCGCGAGCGAGATGCTTAAACGGTTCGATCTGAGCGAGGCAGGCGGCAGGAAAGCCTCGACCTACTCGGGAGGAATGCGACGTCGCCTTGATCTCGCCGCAAGCGTCATGGGCGACCCGGGGATCATCTATCTGGACGAGCCGACGACCGGCTTGGACCCGGGCAAGCGCGATGACGTCTGGCGCATGATCCGATCCATGACCGAGGTCGGCGGCGCCGTTCTGCTCACCACGCAATATCTGGAGGAAGCCGATGCGCTGGCCGACGACATCGTGGTGATCGATCAGGGGGCCGTCATCGCGGCTGTTCAAAGTTAGGCGGGGTTGAGGTGTCCGCGGTGGCGTCGGGTGGTTGCGGTGCGGGTGCGTAATCGCTGGTTTTCGGGGTTGCGGAAGCCGTAGGCGTCGCGGGCGACGGTCTTGATGACCCGGTTTGTTCC
>NZ_JBFAJK010000016.1:0-134396 GCF_040655175.1 Micromonospora sp. NPDC050495
ATCTCGTTCTCAGCCGTGATCATGTTGAACTCACGCGCCGCGATCGTGCTGTACGTCGAGTCACCGAGCCGGCCCGCCGCGATCGCCGTGCCGAAATACCGGCCCGACTGCGCGGCCGCCGCACCCAACGTGCTCGCCGCGGCGTTCGCCGACGGCATCACCATCACGGCACCCATCGCCGCGACGGCGGCGACGGTGCCGCCGATCAGCAGGCGGAACCTTAACGAGCGGCTCTGGGGGGAGTCAGCGGAGCGGGCAGGGGAACTGGTTGCCACGGTGGCCTCCTTTCTCGGGTCTGGGCCCCGGACGCCGAGCACCACACACCGGGCTGGCCGCAGCCGCCGCGCGTGCGAATCGGGATCGGTGGATCGCGTGACCTGGACCGGCGAACGACAGGTTTCAATGCCAGGTCATGCTGGCATGGCAACATCCCGGAAACAATGGGTTCCGGAAAACTTCCGGCAAGCTCTACTCGGCAAGGGTTCCGGAACGGGGGCAGGCTGCCGCCTCTACCAGCGGTTCTGATGGTTCCGGCGGCCTCCGGGCGGACCAATGGCCGGCAGGAGTGGCGGATCCGGTGGGGTGCCGTGCCGGACCGAAAGGTTGAAACTTCCGGGATTCGCTCGGTCTGAACGGGGGCCCTAGTCGTCCACCCAGTCGAGGGTGCGCTGCACGGCCTTGCGCCAGTTGCGCAGCTCCCGGTCGCGGTGCGCCGGGTCCATGGCGGGCTCCCAGCGGGCGTCCGAACGCCACTGCTCGCGCAGGGTGGCCAGGTCCGGCCAGAAGCCCACCGCGAGGCCCGCGGCGTACGCGGCGCCCAGGCAGGTGGTCTCGGTGATCCGGGAGCGCACCACCGGCACGTCGAGCACGTCGGCGAGGAACTGCATGAGCAGCGCGTTGCCGGTCATCCCGCCGTCCACCCGCAACCGCCGCAACGCCACGTCGGAGTCGGCGTCCATCGCGTCGACCACCTCGCGGGTCTGCCAGGCGGTCGCCTCGAGCGCCGCCCTGGCCAGGTGCCCCTTGGTGATGTAGCCGGTCAGCCCGGCGATCACCCCCCGGGCGTCGCTGCGCCAGTGCGGGGCGAACAGCCCGGAGAACGCCGGCACCACGTAGCAGCCGCCGTTGTCGTCGACGGTGCGGGCCAGCTCCTCGACCTGCGCGGCGGTCGAGATCAGGCCGAGGTTGTCCCGCAGCCACTGGACCAGCGAGCCGGTGACCGCGATGGCGCCCTCCAGCGCGTACACCGCGGGCTGGCCGTCGATCCGGTAGGCGACCGTGGTGAGCAGGCCGTGCCGGGACGGGACCGCGCTGGCGCCGGTGTTGAGCAGCAGGAAGCTGCCGGTGCCGTAGGTGCACTTGGCCTCGCCGGGCTGGAAGCAGGTCTGCCCGAAGAGGGCGGCCTGCTGGTCGCCGAGCGCGCTGGCCACCGGCACCCCGGCGAGCAGCTCGTCGGCGGTGCCGTAGACCTCGCTGGAGGAGCGGATCTCCGGCAGCATGGCCGCCGGCACCCGCAGCGCGTCGAGCAGCTCCGGATCCCAGTCCAGGGTTTCCAGACCCATCAGCATGGTGCGGCTGGCGTTGGTCACGTCGGTGACGTGCCGGCCGGTCAGCTTCCAGATCAGCCAGCTGTCCATGGTGCCGAAGAGGACCTCGCCCCGCTCGGCGCGCTCGCGCAGCCCGTCCACGTGGTCCAACAGCCAGCGCAGCTTCGGCCCGGCGAAGTAGGTGGCCAGGGTGAGGCCGGTGCGGGCCCGCAGCCGCTCCTCACCGTACGTCTCGGCCAGCTCGCGCAGCACCGGGCCGGTGCGGGTGTCCTGCCAGACGATGGCCGGGGCCACCGGGCGGCCGGTGGCCCGGTCCCAGACCACGGTGGTCTCCCGCTGGTTGGTGATGCCGACCGCGGCCAGCCCGTCCGGCCCGGTGCCGGCGGCGGCGAGCGCCTCCGTCACCACCTGCCGCACGTTGGCCCAGATCTCCTCGGCGTCGTGCTCGACCCAGCCGGGCTGGGGAAAGATCTGCCGGTGCTCGCGCTGGGCCACGGAGACGATCGCTCCGGACCGGTCGAACACGATGCACCGGGAGGAGGTGGTGCCCTGATCGATGGCGGCGACGAAGTCTCCGGTCACGGCAGCACCGTACCCGGCGGAAGCGTCCGGCGCCTCCCCCGGCCGCCCCGTACGATCATCAGGCGTGCGTGACATTGCCGTGTTCAGCGGGACCGCCCACCCCGACCTCGCCGCCGAGATCTGTGCCCACCTGGGCGTGCCGCTGCACCCGGTGCGGGTGTCCCGGTTCGCCAACGACTGCCTCGAGGTGCAGTTGCAGGCCAACTGCCGGGAGCGCGACGTCTTCCTGATCCAGCCGTTGGTGCCACCGGTGCAGGAGCACCTGGTGGAACTGCTGCTCATGATCGATGCGGCCCGGGGCGCGTCGGCCGGCCGGATCACCGTGGTGCTGCCGCACTACGCGTACGCCCGGTCGGACAAGAAGGACGCGCCGCGCATCTCCATCGGCGGCCGGTTGGTCGCCGACCTGCTCACCTCGGCCGGCGCGGACCGGGTGCTCGCGATGACCCTGCACTCGCCGCAGGTGCACGGCTTCTTCAGCGTGCCGGTGGACCACCTGCACGCGCTGCGCGAGCTGGCCGCCCACTTTACCCGCTACGACCTGGCCAACGCCGTGGTGGTCTCGCCGGACCTGGGCAACGCCAAGGAGGCCGCCGCGTTCGCCCGGATGCTCGGCACGCCGGTGGCGGCCGGGGCGAAGCAGCGGTTCCGGGACGACCGCGTGAAGATCAGCACGGTGATCGGCGAGGTGGCCGACCGGGACGTGATCGTGCTCGACGACGAGATCGCCAAGGGCAGTACGGTGATCGAGTTGATGGCCCACCTGCGCGAGCGGAAGGTCCGCTCGATCCGGCTGGCCTGCACCCACGGCCTCTTCTCCGGCGACGCGCTGGAGCGGTTGAGCGCCCAGGACGGCGTGTTGGAGATCGTCTGCACCAACACGGTGCCGATCCCGGCCGAGAAGCGGGTGCCGGAGCTGACGGTGCTGTCGGTGGCGCCGGCCCTGGCCGAGGCGATGCGCCGGATCCACAACGGCGAGTCGGTGAGCGCGCTCTTCGCCTGAGGCGGCGAGGGCGGTCAGCTCTCGGCGGGCTCGGTGGGCGCGCTCTTCGCCTGAGGCAGTGGGGCGGTCAGTTCTCGGCGGGCTCGGCGACCTGCTGCCGAGCGGCCAGCGTGGCGCTGATCCGCACGATCGTGCCGGCCTGGCCGGTCTGCACCGCCATGGTGTCGCTCAGCTCCCGGGCCAACCAGAGCCCCCAGCCGCCGGCGGCGTCCGGAGCGGGCCGGTCGCGGTCGTTGAGCTGCCGCGCGCTGATCCCCTGGCCGTGGTCGGCGACCTCGCAGAGCAGTTGGCCGTCCTGCTGCCACAACCGCAGCCGGCCCTGGCCGCCGCCGTGCCGCACAGCGTTGGTGATCAGCTCGTTGACCGCCAGCACGAAGTCGTCGAGCCGCTGGCCGGCCAGCCCGGCGCCGCGCGCACAGGAGGTGACCGAGTGGCGTAGCTCGGTCACCCGCCCCTGGTCGAAGGCTTCGGCGATGAGGAGGGAAGGTTCGATGGGCACAACCGTACGCGGTGCGGGGGGTTCTGCATTCGTCATGGCCCCGTCCCGACGGTTGATCTCGACGATTTTCGCGGCATTTCCACCGTACGTCAGGGTTTCCCGAGCCGCACCCACCACCCCGTCCCGCGTCGGTTATGGGATGGTGGCGCGCATGCCGTCGTCCCCGGGTGGTCTGGAGGTCCCGCTCTGGCGGTCGATCGCGGTGTTCCGCTTCGCCTCGCTGGCGTACGTGGGGCTGCTGGTCCTGCGCGACGCGGACCGGTACGCGCACCCGCTCGCCGCCGGCGGCGTACTCCTGGTCATGCTCGCCTGGAGCACGGCGACCGCGGCCGGCTACGCGCGCCCGGCGGGGCGGCGCTGGCCGCTGCTCCTGGCCGACCTCGGCGTGGTCCTGGCGATCATGCTGGCCAACCCCTGGGTGGTGGGCCGCGCGGCGCTCGCCGCCGGCGTGCCCACGCTGACCGTGGCCTGGCAGGCCGGGCCGGTGCTGGCCTGGGCGGTCTCCGGCGGGCGGCGGCGCGGCGCGGTCGCCGCCCTGGTGCTCGGCGGGACCGACCTGGTCGCCCGGGAGCGGGTCAGCCAGTCCTCGCTCACCGGGGTGATCCTGATGCTGCTGGCCGGGGTGGTGGTCGGGCACGTCGCCCGGCTCGCGGTGACCGCCGAGCAGCGGCTGCAACGGGCGGTGGAGCTGGAGGCGGCCAGCCGCGAGCGGGAGCGGCTGGCCCGGGACATCCACGACTCGGTGCTCCAGGTGCTGGCGCTGGTGCAGCGGCGCGGCGCCGAACTGGACGGCGAGGCGGGCGAGCTGGCCCGGCTCGCCGGTGAGCAGGAGGCGGCGCTGCGGGCGCTGATCGGCCGCGCCGGCGCCGCCCCGGCCGAGGAGGGCGACGCCCGGGACCTGCGCGACCTGCTCGACCGGTACGCCTCGGCGACGGTCGAGGTGGCCGCGCCGGCCACGCCGGTGCAGCTGCCCGCCCGGGTGGCCGGCGAGCTGGCCGCCGCCGTGGGCGCGGCGCTGGACAACGTGGCCCGGCACGCCGCCGGGCGGGCCTGGGTGCTGATCGAGGACGAGGGGGAGACGGTGACGGTCTCGGTACGCGACGAAGGGCCGGGCATCCCGGCTGGGCGGCTGGTCGAGGCCGTCGCGCAGGGCCGGCTCGGGGTGGCCCAGTCGATCCAGGGCCGGGTGGCCGACCTGGGCGGCCAGGTGCGGATCGTCTCCGCCCCGGGCGCCGGTACGGAGATCGAGTTGAGCGTGCCGAGGGGTGACCGGTGAGCATCCGGGTGATGGTGGTCGACGACCACCCGATGTGGCGCGAGGGCGTGGCCCGCGACCTGACCGAGGCCGGCTACCTGGTGGTGGCGACCAGCGGGGAGGGCCGGCAGGCGATCCGGGTCGCCCCGGCGGCCCGCCCCGACGTGGTCGTGCTCGACCTGCAACTGCCGGACGTCTCCGGGGTCGAGGTGATCCGCGGGCTGCGCGCCGCGCTGCCGCAGGTGCGGGTGCTGATGCTGTCGGCCAGCGGCGAGCCGCAGAGCGTGCTGGACGCGGTGAAGGCCGGCGCCACCGGCTACCTGGTCAAGTCGGCCGCGCCGGCCGAGTTCCTGGACGCGGTGGGCCGGACCGCGGCCGGCGAGCCGGTCTTCACGCCCGGGCTCGCCGGGCTGGTGCTGGGCGAGTACCGCCGGCTGGCCGCCGGGCCGGCCACCGCGGACGACGCGGCACCCCGGCTCACCGAACGGGAGACCGAGGTGCTGCGACTGGTGGCCAAGGGCCTGTCGTACAAGCAGATCGCCGAGCGGCTCGGGCTCTCCCACCGCACGGTGCAGAACCACGTGCAGAACACGCTCGGCAAGCTCCAGCTGCACAACCGGGTCGAGCTGACCCGGTACGCCATCGAGCGGGGCCTGGACGGCTGACCGGTCAGCTCGCCTCGGGCGGGCGGGTCTCGTGGATGGCCAGTTCCTCCGCGGTCGCCCCGCCGCCGGCCGAACCGGCGTCGTACGCGACGTTGTCGGTCTCCTGGTCGGTGTGGGCGCCCTCGTCCGGCTCGACCAGGCGGCCCACCTGGTGGTCGGCGACCGTACCGAGTTGGCCGTGGTCGTAGAGGGAGACCGGCGAGTGCGGGTCGGAGGTCGGGCCCGGGTCGATCACGTCCGCGTCGAGCTGGGCCTGCGCGGCGGCCTCCTCGCTGTCCGCCTCGGCGGCGATGTCCGGGTCGACCGGGCCGGCGAGCGGGTCGTCGGCGGGCCGCTCGTACTGCTCGCGATGGATCTTGTAGTCCAGTGACTCCCCGTCGAGCTGCTCCTCGGCGGTGGTGCCGAACTGGTCGACGGCCACCGGGGTCCGGTCGCCGGGCAGCTGGGCCGGCTCCGGGCCGTCCGCCTCGCGCCCGGTCAAGACGTCGTCGTTGGCCGTGGAGTCGTCGTCGGCGGTGTCGGGCAGGCCCTCCGCCTCGGGGTCGGACACGGGGGTGGGGTACTCGTCGTCGCGCATGACGGGGAACTACCCACTGCGCTCGCCGGATTAACCGCAACCGGCGGGGTGGATCGGGAGAAAGAGGGTCAAACCCGGCCTCAGCTCCGGAACGCCGCCTCGTCCTCGGCGTGCAGCACGCACCAGACCACCTTCCCGTCCGGCAGCGGAGTGCTGCCCCAGCACCGCGAGACCGTGTCGATGAGCAGCAGCCCGCGGCCCCCGGTCGAGGTCAGCGGCGCCAGCCCGGCGTACGCGGGCGGCCGCGACGAGTGATCGCGGACGGCGAGGTGGAGCGTGCCGTCGCGGGGGCCGACCCGCAGCGTCATCGGCGACCGGGCGTGGGCGACCCCGTTGTTGACCATCTCGGTCACCGCGATGCACGCCGGCTCGGCCAACTCCGGCATCCGCCACCGGGCGCAGCCGTCGGTGACCAGCGCGCGGGCCTCCCGGGCCGCCGCCACCACCGGCGGCAGGTCGGCGCTGAGCATCGCGGCCAGCGGTGCGGCGACCAGCGCGGCCTGCGCGGCGTCCAGCGTCGGGAAGACCGGGGCGTCGCCCGCCGGCGCGCCCGCCGGGTCCAGCACCAGCAGGCCGGCCGCCGGCCAGCCCGCCACCGCCCGGTGCACGTCGTCGACGACCGCCCGCGCCTGCGGCGCGACGATCCGCACCCCGGACAGGTCGACGATCACCGGGCCCGGCCGCTGCCAGAGCCGGGCCAGCAGCGCGTCCCGGACGGCATCCGCCCCGGGCAGGTCGAGCACCCCGGTCAGCCGGACGACGGCGGACGACTCGTCCGTCTCCACCAGGCATCGCACGTCCGTCGGCATGATCGTCCCATTGTGCATGCCCGCAGCGGCACGCGCACCCGGCCGGCTCACCCGTTCCTCACCGATCCGCCCTGGCCCGCCGGTTCATCGCGGCCATCGTGCCCACCGCGGTGCCCGCCGCGGCCAACCCGAAGGCGGCCGTCATCCGCACCAGCTGGCGGCGCCGGCCGTGCCAGCCGCCGGTCTGCTCGCCCGCCGCGTCCGGCCGGAACACGTTGCCGGTGCTGTCCAGCCGCACCCCGGGACCGAACTGGGTGCGCGCGGTGTACCAGCCGAGCACCCGCTCGGCCAGCGCCGGGGCGAGCCGCCACTGGAGCCCGAGCAGCCGCGCCGCGCCGCCCGCGTACGCCTCCCGACGCGGCCGGCGCAGCAGCCGGACGATCGTCTCGGCGACCACCTCCGGCGGGTAGACCGGCGGCGGTGGGACCAACTCCTGCCCGGTGTGGTTGGCGGCGTGCCGGAAGAACGGGGTGTCGATGGTGGCCGGCAGCACCGTGCAGACGGAGATGTGGCCGCGCCCGGTGACCCGCAGCTCCTGGCGGACCGTGTCGGACAGCCCGCGGATGCCGTGCTTGGCCGCGTTGTACGCCGACTGGTAGGGCATCGCGGCCTCGGCCAGCACCGAGGCGTTGTTGACCACCACGCCGCCGCCGGCCGCGTCCAGCCAGGGCAGCGCCGCCTTCGTCCCGTGCACCGTGCCGAGCAGGTTCACCGTCAGCACCCGGCGGAACTCCGCCACCGGGATCTCGTCGAAGAGCCCGACCACGCCCACCGCCGCGTTGTTGATCCAGGCGTCGATCCGGCCGAACTCCGCCGCCGCCTGCGCCGCGAGCTGCCGCACCGCCTCGGCATCGGTCACGTCGGTGGGCACCACCAGCGCCCGGCCGCCCAGCTCCCGGCAGTGTGCGGCGACCCGGCGCAGCGCGTCCTCGGAGCGGGCCGCGAGCACGACGTCGGCGCCCCGGCGGGCCAGCGCGTACGCGGTCGCCGCGCCGATCCCGCTGGAAGCCCCCGTGATCACCACCGTCGCGTCGTCCAGAGTGCGGGTGAGAGGCATTCCTCGCCCGTACCCCCGGCGCGGCCGGGTCATGCCGCCGGAGCAACGCGGATCACGGTTACCGCGCGGCCGTACGGGGCAGGTGTCACCAAGAACGGCGGAACGTCCGGGTGAGCAGCCCGGCCGGCCCGCCGGACCGGTCCCGATCTGCCAGGTTTCGGCGCAACGGGGCCGGGTTAATGGGACCCTCTGACCGGAGGACCACCGCTCGCGAGAACGCATGGAGGTGCACCATGCGCGTCGGCCTTGTGTGCGCGCACGCCGGCCCGTCCACCGACGGTCCCACCGTCGGCACGCACCAGCACGTCGCGCGGGTGGCGGCCGAACTCGCCGCACGGGGCCACGACGTCCGGGTGTACGAGCGCCGCGACGAGCCGAACCAGCCCGAGGTCGCCGAGGTCGGCGGGTACCGGCTGGAGCGGGTGCCGATCGGCCCGGCCAGCCCGCTGCCCACCGCCGAACTGGTCCCGTACGTGACCGACCTCGGCGCCTGGCTGGCCCGGCAGTGGTCGGGCGCCTGGGTGCCGGAGGTGGTGCACGGTCACTACTGGGTGGGCGGGCTGGCCGCCGCCCACGCCGTCCGCGAGACCGACATCCCGGTCGTGCAGACCTTCCACTCCCTCGGCGTCGAGCAGCTGCGCCACCTCGGGTCGCGCTACGACGGTCCGGGCGAGCGGATCCCGCTGGAACGGGCGCTGATCCGGGCCGTGGACATCGCCGTCGCCCAGTGCAACGACGAGGTCGACGAGCTGACCCGGATGGGGTTGCAGCGCACCTCCGTGGCCATGGTGCCCACCGGCGTCGACACCGAGCAGTTCCATCCCGACGGCGAGGCCGCCCCGCGCGACCAGCGCGCCCGCATCCTCTCCGTCGGCGGGCTCGCGCCCGGGCACGGACAGGAGGACCTGATCCGCGCCATGCGACTGGTCGGCGACGCCGAACTGGTCATCGCCGGCGGTCCGCCCGCCGAACAGCTCGCCGACCACGCCGAGGCCCGCCGGCTGCGCGAGCTGGCCGAGCACACCGGGGTGGGGGAGCAGGTCAAGCTCGTCGGCGCGGTGCCGCACGACCAGCTGGCCACCTGGTACCGCTCCGCCGACGTGGTCGCCTGCACCCCGCACTACGCCTCCGCCGGCCGGGTGTCGTTGGAGGCGATGGCCTGCGGCGTGCCCGTGGTCGGCTACGCGATGGGTGGCATCGCCGACGCGGTCGTCGACGAGGTGACCGGCAAGCTGATCCCGCCCGGCGACGTCCGGACCCTCGGGGTCACCCTGCGCCGGCTGCTCGCCGACAACGCCGGCCGGTTCGCGTACGGGCACGCGGCGGTCGACCGGGTCCGGTGCAGCTACACCTGGGAGCGGACGGCCGGCGCGCTGGAACGGCTCTACGAGCGGGTGATCGGCCGCCGCCGGCCGGCCGAGGCGGCGGAGCCGGCCCCGACCGTCGAGGTGGTCGCCGAGCGCGGGCCGGTCGAGGCGGCCTGACTCCGGCGCACTGCCGCGGCCGGGCCGGTCGAGGCTGGCTGACCCCGGCGCACTGCCGCGGCCGGGCCGGTCGAGGCTGGCTGACCCCGGTTCACTGCCGTGGCCGGGCCGCCGCCGCGGCGGCGATCATCGGGCGCTCCCGGGCGGCGCGGGCGACCGCGTGGTGGTGCTGCGGCTCCGCGTAGCGGGTCAGCCCGACCACCGCGGCCAGCGTGGCCAGGAAGCCGATCCCGGCCAGCCACTCCCGCCCCGGCCAGATCCGGTCGTTGAGCAGCAGCAGGCCGACGATCGCCGCGGGCACCGCGCCGGCGGCGTCCATCGCGGCCACCGCCGCCGTGGTGGAGCCGCGCTGCATGGCCAGGCCGAGCAGGAGCTGCCCGACCACCGAGTGGACGATCAGCAGGTAGAGCAGCGGATCCCGGACGAACGCCTCCGCCGAGTCGGCCGAGGCGAGCGGCCGGGCCGCCACCGCCGCCGCGGAGAACGCCATCCCGGCCAGCGAGCCGAGCACCACCGAGCCCGGCGGGCCGTGCAGCCGGGCCGCGAAGAAGCCGAGTACGGAGATCAGCCCGAGCGCGCCGACCAGCCCGACCAGCCCGGCCGTGCCGAGTTGCCGGGACGGCGCCGGCTCGGCGGCCAGCACCAGCGCGGTGATCCCGCCGAAGAGCAGCACCAGCAGCGCGACCTCGGCGGCCGGCAGGCGCCACTTGAGCACCACCACCCCGATCACCGCGGTCACCCCCAGCCCGGCCGCCACGCTGGCCTGGACCAGGAACAGCGGCAGGTCCCGGCGGGCCAGGAAGGCCAGCACGAACCCGGTGATCTGGCAGAGCAGCCCGACCAGGTAGGTGCGGTGGCCGGCCAGCCGCAGCAGCAGCCCCGGATCGAAGGTGTGGTGCACGGTGGTCCGCGCGGCGGCGATCGACTGGAGGAGGTTGGCGAAGCCGTACGCGACGATCATCGCCGCCAGGAAGCACCAACCGGAGGAAACCACCTGGCGAGGATAAGGGCTGTCGCCGGGTCAGTGCTCGGCCGGCCGGCCGAGCCGGGCCAAGATGTCGTCGTGCAGCAGGCCGTTGCTGGCGACCGCGCTGATCTCGTTCGGATTGGTCCCGGCGGGGGCCGGACGGCCGTCCAGGCTGGTGAAGGTCCCGCCCGCCTCGGTCACGATGGGCACCAGCGCGGCGATGTCCCAGAGCGACAGCTCCGGCTCCACCATCACCTCCAGCGCCCCCTCGGCGAGCAGCATGTAACCGTAGAAGTCGCCGTACGCGCGGCTGCGCCAGACGTCGCGCATGAGCTGGAGGACCGCGTCCAGCCGGCCCGCCTCCTCCCAGCCGGTCAGCGACGAGTAGCAGAAGCTGGCGCCGGCCAGCTCCTTGATGCCGGAGACCCGGATCGGCGTGCCGGCGGCCAGGTCCGGTCCCGCGTACGCGCCCGCGCCGCGCGCGCCCCACCAACGCCGGCCCAGCGCCGGGGCGGAGACCAGGCCGAGGACCGGGCGGTCCCCCTCCAGCAGCGCGATCAGGGTGCCCCAGACCGGCACGCCCCGGACGAAGTTCTTGGTGCCGTCGATCGGGTCGACCACCCAGCGCCGCCCGTCGGGGCCGGCCGCCGGCTGCTCGCCGTACTCCTCGCCGAGCAGGCCGTCGCCGGGCCGGTGCTCGGCCAGCAGGGCACGGATCGCCCGCTCGACGGCGGTGTCCGCGTCCGACACCGGGGTGAGGTCCGGCTTCGACTCGACCCGCAGGTCCAGGGCGCGGAACCGGGCCATGGAGATGGCGTCGGCGGCGTCCGCGAGTGTGTGGGCGAGGGCGAGGTCCTCGGCGTACCCGGTCATGGCGCAACGGTAGCGAGGCCGGCGCAGGCTCCCGGCCGCCGGGTCGTCGGCGTCCGCCGGTCGGGAGCGCCGGGTCGTCGGCGTCCGTCCGGGTCTGCAAGGTCGCCCGGGTCGGCGGGGTCCGCCCGGGTCGGCGGGGTCCGCCGGGGTCGGTGGGTCAGGAGCCGGCGAGGGGGTCGCCCGGGTTGCGCTCGACCTCGCGCGGGTCGCCCTCCCCGCTGCGGGAGGCCAGCAGCCGCCGGTACGACGCCAGCCGGCGCGGGTCCGCCCGGCCCGCCGCCACCCAGGCGTCCAGCGCGCAGTCCGCCTCGTCGGTGGTGTGCGGGCAGTTCGCCGGGCAGTCGACCGTCCCCTCCACGAGGTCGGGGAAGCCGTGCAGCAGGCTCTCGGCGGAGACGTGGGCCAGCCCGAAGCTGCGTACCCCGGGGGTGTCGATGATCCAGCCCGGGTCGTCGGTGCGGTCGTCGAGGG
Organism: Micromonospora sp. NPDC050495; assembly: GCF_040655175.1. Lineage (NCBI taxonomy): Bacteria > Bacillati > Actinomycetota > Actinomycetes > Micromonosporales > Micromonosporaceae > Micromonospora > Micromonospora sp. NPDC050495. Next base: position 11,790 of record NZ_JBFAJK010000016.1, read on the forward strand.
CGGGCAGCCGCAACGCCACCGCGCTGGTCGAGGTGTGCCGGCCCCGGCCGATCGCGCTGACCACGCCGACCGCCCGGTCGGCCGCCGGCACCAGCCGGTTGACCAGCGTCGACTTGCCCACCCCGGAGTGGCCCACCAGGACCGAGATCCGCCCGGCGAGCAGCGCGCGGAGCGCGGCCAGGTCGGCGTCCGGCTGGATCAGCACGTACGGCAGTTCCAGCTCGGTGTAGTAGCCGAGCACCGCCTCGGGGCCGGCCAGGTCGGCCTTGGTCAGGCAGAGCAGCGGCTCGATGCCGGCGTCGTACGCGGCCACCAGGCAGCGGTCGATGAACCCGGTGCGCGGCGGCGGGTCGGCCAGCGCGCTGACGATCACCAACTGGTCGGCGTTGGCCACGACCACCCGTTCCAACCGCCCTTCGGCGGTGGTGGCGTCGTCCTCGGCGGTGCGCCGCAGCACCGAACTGCGCTCGGCGATCCGGACGATCCGGGCCAGCGCCCCGGGCGCGCCCGAGGTGTCGCCGACCAGCCCGACCCGGTCGCCCACCACCACCGACTTGCGGCCCAGCTCGCGGGCGCGCATCGCGGTCACGGCCGGGACCGCCGGACCGTCGCCGGGGCGTACGCAGGTGTAGCGGCCCCGGTCCACGGCGATCACGAAGCCGTCGACCGCGTCCTCGTGCCGGGGCCGCGTCCGGGTACGCGGGCGCGAGGACTTCCCGGGCCGGACCCGGACGTCGTCCTCGTCGTACTCCCGCCGCCTGGTCGCCAGGACGTCCCCCCGTCGCGTCAGTTCTTGCCGGTCACCATCCCCGACCATAGTGCCGGGAACTCCGGCATGGTCTTCGAGGTGCACGCCACGTCGTCGACCTCGATCCCGGGGACGGCCAGCCCGGCCACCGCCGCCGCGTGCGCCATCCGGTGGTCGGCGTACGTCCGGAAGGTGCCGCCGCGCAGCGGGCGGGGCCGGATCTCCAGGCCGTCGCGGAACTCGGTGATGTCGGCGCCCAGCCCGGTGAACTCGGTGGCCAGCGCGGCGATCCGGTCGGTCTCGTGCCCCCGGATGTGCTCGACGCCGGTCAGCCGGGACGGCGAATCGGCGAGCATCGCCAGCGCGGTCAGCGCCGGGGTCAGCTCGCTGACGTCGGAGAGGTCCGCGTCCAGGCCGTGCACCACCCCGGTGCCCCGGACGGTCAGCCCGGCCGTGCCCAGCGTCACCTCCCCGCCCATCCGGGTGAGCAGGGTGCGGAGCTGTTCCACCGGCTGCATGCTGCTGTGCGGCCAGCCCTGGAGGGTCACCTCGCCGCCGGTGACCAGCGCGGCGGCGAAGAACGGCACCGCGCCGGAGAGGTCCGGCTCGATCTCCCAGCCCCGCCCGGTCAGCGGGCCCGGCTCGACGGCCCAGACGTCGGGCGTGCTGTCGTCGACCGCGGCCCCGGCGGCCCGCAGCATCTGCACGGTCATCCGCAGGTGCGGCGCCGAGGGCACCGGCGGCCCCTGGTGCCGGACCACCACGCCCCGGTCGAACCGGGGCGCGGCCAGCAGCAGGCCGGAGACGAGCTGGCTGGAGGCGGAGGCGTCGAGGACCACCTCGCCGCCGGCGACCCGGCCGGCGCCGAGGACGGCCAGCGGCAGGCTGCCGGTCTCCGGGGTGTCGATCCGTACGCCGAGGGAGCGCAGCGCGCCGATCAGCGGGCCGAGCGGGCGGACCCGGGTGTACGGGTCGCCGTCGAAGGTGACCCGACCCTCCGCCAGGGCGGCCACCGGGGGCAGGAAGCGCATCACCGTGCCGGCCAGGCCGACGTCGACGTGGGCCGGGCCGACCAACCGGTGCGGCCGGACCAGCCAGCGTTCGTCGTCGGAGACCGACACGTGCGCGCCCAGCTCCCGCAGCCCGCCGGCCATCAGCTCGGTGTCCCGGGCGCGCAGCGGCTGGGCGAGCGTGCTCGGCCCGCTGCCCAGCGCGCTGAGCACCAGGGCCCGCGCGGTCATCGACTTGGAGCCGGGCAGGCGCAGCGTGACGCCGACCGGATCGGTGGCGGTCGGCGGCGTCCACGGCTGCGGCGGGCGCGTAGCGGTCAGATTCCCCACGCTCACATTCTGCCAACTCCCGGAGCCGATGGAACCGCCCGTCGCCCCAGCTCCCGGCTGGCGGGACAACCGGGACGCCGGCGGCGCGTTAGCGTGTGCGCCATGTGCGGGAGGTACGCGACGACCCGGAGCGCGGGCGACCTGAGCGCGCTGTTCGAGTCGTACGACGAGACCGGCGGCGAGGTCGGCCCGGACTGGAACGTCGCCCCGACCGATCCGGTGCCGCTGGTACGCCTCGCGCCGGAGGGGCACCGGCTGCTGTCGGTGGGCCGCTGGGGTCTGCTGCCGCACTGGGCCCGCACCGCCGCGGGGGCGGCCCGCATGATCAACGCGCGGGCGGAGACGGTCGCCACCAGCCGGGCGTACGCGCCGTCCTTCGCCCGCCGGCGCTGCCTGGTCCCGGCCGACGGCTGGTACGAGTGGGTCCGCGAGCCGGGTGGCCGGCGGCAGCCGTACTTCATGACGCCCCGGGACGGCTCGGTGCTCAGCTTCGCCGGCATCTGGTCGGTCTGGGCGGCGGGCGACGCGGAGCTGCTCACCTTCAGCGTGCTCACCACCGCCGCCGTGGGCGAGCTGGCCGAGGTGCACGACCGGATGCCGCTGCTGCTGCCCCGCGAGCGCTGGGCGGACTGGCTCGGGCCGGCCGAGGATCAGGCCGCGCTGCTCGCCCCGCCGCCGGCGGAGTGGCTGGCCGGGCTGGAGATCCGCCCGGTCGCACCGGCGGTCGGCGACGTCCGGAACGACGGCCCGGAGCTCACTGCCCGGGTTCCCCTGGCGCGCGAGGAGGCGGCCGCGGACATGACGCTGTTCTGATCACGCTCAGCACATTGTCGTGTGCTGATTTGCCGGGGTTGGCCCTGAAAAGTCGCCCGGCCGTTCAGCCATGTTTGGGGATAGAGTCTTGTCTCCGTGTGCTCGAGTGCGATAGAACACAGCGCCGGCGTTGGGCGTCTGTCCGCACGGGGCGGATGGCACCCATCGATTCTTCATGATCAAGGCCGGTCCCACGGGGGAGGTGGGTGTATTGACACGGGCACGTATGCCCCGCCCGCACGAAGTCGCCGCCGCGCGCCGCGACCCGCGACTGTTGCGGGCGTTGCGCGAACGGCGACAGGACGAGGCGTGGCGGACCAGAGGGACCTGCCAGAGCGTGGATCCGGAGACGTTCTTTCCGGCACCCAACGAGCCGGCCGACGCGGCCGTCGCGCTCTGCCGCAGTTGTGAAGTCCAGGGATCCTGCCTGGCCTGGGCGCTGGAGGTGGGTGACTGCCACGGCGTCTGGGGCGGCACCACACCCCGCGAACGCCGGGCCATGCTGGTCGCCTGGCGTCAGGAGGTGCAGCCGGATCCGCACGCTCTCGACGAGGCCGGTCCGCCGGTCCGCGACCGCCTGCTCACCCTGGTGCCGCTGAGCTGACCGATGCCGCCGCCCGCGCTCCCGGTTCAGGGACCGTGGGCGGCGGCATTTCCCGGTGCTGCCGGGTTGCGGTCGACGGGGGATCGCCGGTCGGTTAACGGGCTTGCGGACCGTTTCCCGGCACCGCCGGGTCTGCCGGTCGGTGGACGGGGCGGTCCCGCGTTTCCCGGCACCGCCGGGTCTGCCGGTCGGTGGACGGGGCGGTCGCGCGTTTCCCGGCACTGCGGGGTTCGCGGGTCGGCGGGGGACGCAGAATGGGCCGGTGCCCCACGGCGACGAGATCGAGACACCGCGCGGCCCGGCCCGCGTCGACACCGACCTGCCCGGCGCGGCGTACTCCACCATGCTCGTGCTCGGTCACGGCGCCGGCGGCGACGTGGACGCCCCGGACCTGGTCGCCGTGCGGGACGCGCTGACCAAGGCCGGGCTGGGCGTGATCCGGGTGACCCAGCCCTACCGGGTCGCCGGCCGTCGAGCACCCGCCCCGGCCGGCCACCTCGACGAGGCCTGGCGAGCCGTACTGGCCGTGCTCCGGGAGCGCCACCCCACGGTGTCCCGCTGGATCGTGGGCGGCCGGTCCAGTGGCGCCCGGGTGGCCTGCCGTACCGCTCGGGAGGTCGGCGCCGCCGGCGTGGTCGCGCTGGCGTTCCCCCTGCACCCGCCGGGGCGTCCGGAGCGGTCCCGCGCCGACGAACTGGCCACCGGCCTGCCCACGCTGGTCGTCAACGGCGACCGCGACCCGTTCGGGGTTCCGGCGCCGGGGCCGGGCGTCGAGGTGGTCCTCCGCCCTGGCGAGCGGCACGACCTGCGCGGCGACCCGCCAGGGACCGCCGCGGTGGTGCGCGACTGGCTGCGCGCACAGGGCTGGACGCCGGCCTGACCCGACCTCCTCCCATCCGCCAGTCCTCAAGCCCTCGTCGCCCGCCGTCGGCCTCGGGCCTCGGCGTCCGGCGCCATCGACACGGGGCAGCTGGCCGGCGGCTTCCGAGCGCTCCGGGCGCGTGTGTCTGTCGCCCGAGCCAACCGGAAGCCAGTCGGGTGGAACGCCATGGCGGTCAAAACGGGCCGTTGACCTCCATGGCGTTCCACCGAGGCGCGTGCGGGCCGCGCCACGCCGCTCGCCCGGCGGCTCCGCGGGTCACGGGACGGGCACGGCGCGCGTGGTCGGCGTGACCGTGGGTGGCGGCGGTCGTTGCATCGGATGGTGCCGGTCGCCCGGTTCGGGCTTCCGGGGCCACCTCCCAGGCCCTTCCTGGTCCCAGCGCCGGTCGCGGCCGGGGCCGGGACCAGGAACGGCGGGGGCGGTGGCGGAATGCGCCGGCCCACGACCCGCGTTACTACCTCCGGATGACATTTCCAGGCGAGGGGGGTGACCGGTGCCGACCGAGACACGGAGCCGGGAGCGGGACGAACGGGACGCGCGGCAGCTCAGGGAGTTGCTCGACGCGCCGGAGTGGCCCGCGGCGGCGTCGGCCGTGAGCACCAGCACACAGTCCGGAAGTGAATCTGCCGTCAGGCGGGTACGCGTATTCTCGGCGGGACAGCATCCGACGCGAGGGGATGTGCGGTTGACCACCGAGAAGACGGACGAGCGCAGGGCCCGTTTCGAACGGGACGCGATGCCCTTCGTCGATCAGCTCTACGCTGCCGGGCTACGCATGACGCGTAACCCGGCGGATGCCGAGGATCTGGTCCAGGAGACGTACCTGAAGGCGTACGCGGCCTTCCACCAGTTTGAGCAGGGCACGAACCTGAAGGCCTGGCTCTACCGGATCCTGACCAACACCTACATCAACTCCTACCGGAAGCGGCAGCGCCAGCCCGTGCAGGCGCCCACGGACGAGATCACCGACTGGCAGCTCGCCGAGGCGGAGTCGCACACGTCCAGCGGGTTGCGCTCGGCGGAGACCGAGGCGCTGGACCGGCTGCCGGACAGCGACGTCAAGGGGGCCCTCCAGCAGTTGCCGGAGGAGTTCCGCCTGGCGGTCTACCTGACCGACGTCGAGGGCTTCTCCTACAAGGAGGTCGCCGACATCATGGGCACCCCGATCGGCACCGTGATGTCCCGGCTGCACCGCGGTCGACGTAATCTGCGCAAGCTGCTCGAGGGGTACGCCGCGGAGCGGGGCTTCAGCTCCGCGCCATCGAAGGGTTCGACCGCCGCCGCCGGCCGGGAGGTGTGACCGTGAGCTGTGGAGAGCCGCACGAGACGGACTGCCGTGAGGTGCTCGCCGAGGTCTACCTCTACCTCGATCTGGAGTGCGGTGAGGAGCGGCGCACCCTGATCCGGCACCACCTCGACGAGTGCGGGCCGTGCCTGCGCGAGTTCGGCATCGAGCAGGAGGTGAAGGCGCTGGTCGCCCGCTGCTGCGGCAACGAGACCGCGCCGGAGCAGTTGCGCGAGCGGCTGCGGGTACGCCTGACCGAGTTGGTGGTCTTCGAGACCACCGAGTCCCGCGAACTCGCCGACTGAGCGGGCGCGGCACGATCTGACGACAGCGGTGGCCCGGGTCCGTGCGGACCCGGGCCACCGCTGTGTCGCCCTCAGGAGTTGGGGCGCTTGCCGTGGTTCGCGCTGCTCTTCTTGCGGGCCTTCTTCTTACGGGCCTTCTTCGCCATGTTCTGCCTCCTTGTGCTGGTCACGGTCCGGCCGCGGCGAACGCGGCGAGGTCGCGTACCGGTGCTCCGGGAATGCCCGGGACCGACCCGCTGATGCTAGTGCCGCCGGGGCGGGCCGGGGGCCGCCGGGGCACGTTCGGGTGTGCAGGCGGTCAGGGGTCGGGACGTGACGGAAGCCATGATTGGATACCGTTCGCAGGCAGACCGGTGGAGAGGGAGGGCCTGGAGATGGCCGAGGAGATCCGCGCCGAGATGGTGGCGAACGTCTGGAAGGTCGTCGCGTCGGCCGGGGACACCGTGTCCGAGGGGGACACCCTGGTGATCCTGGAGTCGATGAAGATGGAGATCCCGGTGGTCGCCGAGTCCGACGGGGTGGTCCAGCAGCTCGCCGTCAACGAGGGCGACGTCGTGCAGGACGGTGACCTGATCGCGGTGATCGGTTGAGTGCCCTGGTCGTCCGCCGTGCGGAGCCGGCCGACCACCCGGCGGTGGCCCGGCTGACGGTCGCCGCGTACGAGGCGGACGGGCAGCTCAAGGGCGAGAACGGCTACGGCACGGTGCTCGCCGACGTGGCCACCCGGGCGGAGACCGGCGAGGTGCTGGTCGCCGTGGACGAGGCCACCGGCGAGGTGCTGGGCGCGGTGACGTTCGTGCTGGCCGGCACCCCGTACGCGGAACTCTCCGGGCCCGGCGAGGCGGAGTTCCGGATGCTCGCGGTCGACCCGGCCGCGCAGGGTCGCGGCGCCGGCTCGGTCCTGGTCCGGGCCTGCGTGGCGCGGGCCACCGAGCTGGGCTGTTCGGCGGTGGTGATCTGCGTACGCAGCGGGATGGCCGCCGCGGCGCACCGCCTCTACGAGCGGCTCGGCTTCGTCCGGCTGCCCGAGAAGGACTGGTCCCCGCTGCCGGGGGTGGACCTGCTGGGCCTGCGCCTGGAGCTGCCGGCCCGCGCCTGACCCGGGACCCTCGGCGCGCCGGGCCGGTCGGGCGACGCGGGGTCGGTCCGGCGGCGCGGGACCCGTCGGGTTCGTCGGGTCGGTCGGGCGGCGCCAGGCCGGTCCGGCGGCGCGGGGTCGGTCAGGCGGCGCCAGGCCGGTCGGGTTCGTCGGGTGAGTCAGGCGGCGCGGGGCTGGTCAGGTTCGTCGGGCCGGTCGGGTGCGCTGGGCCGGTCGGGGTCGTCGGGTCCGGCGATCTTTGCCAGCAGCTCGTCGGCCACGTCCAGGGCGATCCTCTTGCGCTCGTCGGCGGTGATGTGCGGGGCGCGGATCGCGAACCAGCTGGTGTGCACCGCGAACAGGGTCAGCGCCGCGCGGAGCTGAGCCTCCGGCGAGTCGTCCCCCCGGCACAGCTCGTTGGCCAGCCGCATCATCCGGTCCCGCATCTGCATGCCGGCGCTGAGGCTCTTCAGCACGGTCTGGTTCTGCTCGAAGAAGCGCATCACCGACGGCAGGTCGCCGCCGAACATGGTGTCCGCGTACCGGCCGATCAGGGTGCGCCGGGTGGCCAGGGTGGCGGGCTGAGCGGCGCCCCATTCGATGAGTTCGTCCATCCGGCGCAGCCGGTCCTCGACCAGGCTGTTGACGATCTCGTCCTTGCTCTTGAAGTGGTAGTAGAGGGCGGCCTTGGTCACCCCGAGACGCTCGGCGATCTCCCGGAGCGAGGTCTTCTCGTACCCCTGCTCGGTGAAGAGCTCCAGCGCGACGGCCTGGATCCGGTGCCGCGTGCCGCCTGTGCTCTCCCTCACCATTACCACCTAACTCGCTTGACGGGTTTCTGCTGTCCAACTTACCGTCCGGCTAGTAAGGTGACTAGCCGGACGGCAAGTAAGTAGGTCACAGATCTTCGGGGGAGCTTACCGATGAGTGAACAAGTCCAGGCGACAGTGCGACCCAACGTCCGGGTTGTCCTGTTCGGTCTGATGATCGCGATGATGCTCGCGATGCTCGACAACATGATCGTCAGCACCGCGCTGCCGCGGATCGTCGGCGACTTCGGCGGGGTCGACCACTTCACCTGGGTGGTCACCGCGTACGTCCTGGGCACCACCGTCTCCACCCCGATCTGGGGCAAGCTCGGTGACCTCTACGGGCGCAAGACGGTCTTCCTGACCGCCGTGGTCATCTTCCTGATCGGCTCGGCCCTCTGCGGCATGTCCGGTTCCAGCGTCTTCGGCGGCGTCGAGGACGGCATGGTCGAGCTGATCGCCTTCCGGGCCGTCCAGGGTCTCGGCGCCGGTGGCCTGATGGTCGGCGTCATGGCGATCATCGGCGACCTGGTGCCGCCCCGCGAGCGGGGCCGTTACCAGGGGATGATCGCCGGCATCATGGCCATCGCCATGGTGGCCGGCCCGCTGGTCGGCGGCTTCATCACCGACCACCTCTCGTGGCGCTGGGCGTTCTACGTCAACTTGCCGCTGGGCGGGGTGGCGCTGCTGGTCCTCGCCACCACCATGCACCTGCCGAAGTACCGTACCGAGCACAAGATCGACTGGTTGGGTGCCGCGCTGCTCTCCGTCGGCATCACCGCGATCGTGCTGATCACCACCTGGGGCGGCAACGAGTACGACTGGGTCTCCCCGCAGATCCTCGGCCTCGCGGCGCTGGCCGGGGTGGCCCTGGTGGTCTTCGGCTTCGTGGAGCGCCGGGCCGTCGAGCCGATCCTGCCGCTGCGCCTCTTCGCCAACCGCAACTTCGCCCTCATCTCGGTGATCGGCTTCCTGCTCGGCTTCGCCATGTTCGGCGCGATGAACTTCCTGCCGATGTTCCAGCAGACCGTGCAGGGCGCCTCGGCCACCAACAGCGGCCTGCTGCTGCTTCCGCTGATGTTCGGCATGCTGGTGGTCTCGCTGGCCGTGGGCCGGACCATCACCAAGACCGGCCGCTACCGGATCTTCCCGATCGTCGGCGGCGTGGTGATGGCCGCCGGCATGGGCCTGCTGACCCTGCTCGACGTCGGCACCAGCAAGACCGAGTCGTCGCTCTACATGGTCGTACTCGGCGTCGGCATGGGCTTCCTCATGCAGACCTCGATGCTGATCGCGCAGAACAGCGTGGAGCAGAAGGACCTCGGCGCGGCGAGCGGCGCGGCCACCTTCTTCCGTTCCATCGGCGGCTCGTTCGGCATCTCGCTCTTCGGCGCGATCTTCGCCAACCGGCTCGCCGACTCGGCGGCGGGCGGCGCGTTCAACGGCGGCGGCGAGGGCGGCGGCATGGACCTGGAGAAGCTCAAGGACCTGCCGGCGCAGCTGCGGGAGGTCGTCCTGGGCGGCCTGGCCGACGCCATCTCGCACGTCTTCGTCTGGGCGATGCTGTTCACCGTGGCGGTGCCGGTGCTCGCCTGGTTCATCAAGGAGGTCCCGCTGCGCTCCTCGAACGACGCCCCGCCCGCCGGCGGCACCCCCGAGGAGCAGGCCGAGGCCGCTCTCGGCACGGCGCCCGTCGCCTGACCCACCCTCCGTCGCGGCCACGCCCACCCCACCAGGGGTACGGCGTGGCCGCGCCACTTTCCGGCCCAGCCAACCGGGACGTGGCGCTCGACCCCGGCGCCGAGGGCCACGAGCGTCGACGGCCCGTGCCTCGAGATGCGGCAAAGTGTTGCTTCCCGCGGGCGGGAAGGCCCGGAATGCCGCAACCGGAGTTGATCTTGCGCGACCGGCCGGCCCGGCCCGGCCCGGTGGCCGACGTGGGCATGACCGGCCGGGGGCGTCGAGGCGCGACCGGTTCGGTCGGGGTCGGCCGGGCCGCCGGCGCCGGGCACGGTCGGCCGGGGTGGGCTGGTCAGGGGTGGGGGCGGAAGAGGTGGGTGAGGCGGTGCCAGAGGCGGCGTAGCGCTCCGGGCGGGGTGTCCCGGGCCGGGCCGCTGACCAGCTCGCCGGCCAGGTCGCGGGTGGCCGGGTCCAGGTCCGGGGTGGCCAGGGCAAGGTGGGCCAGGGACACCGCGATCGGCACCCGGCGCTCGCGGGCCACGACGGCCGCGTCGGCGAGCCGCTCGGCCACCACCCGGGCCACGTCGGGACGTACGCCGGGGTCGACCCAGGCGGCGGTGACCAGGGCGAAGAGCGCGGCCTCGGTGATCCAGTCCTCGACGCCCCAGACCAGTTCGAGGAGCACCCGGCGGCGGGTGGACTCGGCCCACGGCTCGTCCGTGCGGTGATGCAGCAGGCCGAGGCAGGCCCAGACCTGCACGCAGCGGACCCAGAGCGAGGGGTCCTGGCCGGTGAGCACCTGGCCCAGCGCGGTGCCCGGTGCGTCGGGCGGGTGGACCAGCAGCCCGAGCAGGTCGTCGAGGTCCACGGTGGCCAGCGCCACCGCGGCGTCGTACGCGGCCGGCGGGTGGGGCCAGGCCGGGTGGGCGAGCTGCCGGATCCGCTCGGCGGCCTCGGCCGAGGGCGCCGGCAGGGTGGGCGCGGCGGTGGTGCCCTCGTAGCGCCAGAGCGGGCGGGTCGAGTCTCGGCGGGGTTCGCGCGGATCCGGCTCGGCCACCATGGCCACCTCGACGTCGAGGCCCGGCACGGCGGCCGCGGCGGTACGCATGGCGCTGGGCGGTTCCAGCGCGTCGAGGCGTACCGCGACGGGGGCGGCGCCCTCGGCCGCGAGGGCCTGGCGCAGCGCGTCCAGCACCGGCCCGGCCGCCGGGGTCACCTGCCCGAGCCAGGGCCGGCTGCGGCAGGACTCGGCCAGGTCGCCGTGCTCGTGGGTGTCGTCCGGGTGGTCACGGACGAAGTCGGCGAGGGCCACCAGGTGGGCCACGTCCCCGTCGCGCTGGAAGCGCAGCCGGTGCGCGGTGTGCACGGCGCAGTCGAAGGTGGGGTCCTTGGCCAGCGCCCGGTCGATCCAGTCCAGCGCCTCGTCGAGCCGGCCGTTGTCGGCGAGGGTGCCGGCGATGTCGGCGTAGACGGCCAGGTCGTCGGGGTCGAGGTCGACGGCCCGGCCGAGCGCGGCGAGCGCGTCCCGGGTGCGGCCGGCGCTGCGGTAGGCGTACCCGAGCCAGACCTCGCCGAGTTTGCTGGGCTCGGCGCGTACCCCGCGGGCGGCCCAGGTGACGGCGAGGGCGACCTCGCCGAGCCGGCGGGCCAGCGCGGACGCCGCGCCGAGCAGCAGCGGGTGGCGGGGATGCACGGTGATCGCGTTGCGGGCCAGCGTCAGGTACGGGCGCAGCGGGTCGCGTCGGCGGCGCGGCACCGGGTCGGGCACTGCCGCGCAGATCTGCATGAGGATCCGGGCGGTGCGTTCGGGGTCGAGCCGTTCCGGCAGGCCGGGCGCGGTCACCCAGGGCACGCCGGCCCAGTCGGCGCCGGGCGCGTATCCGGTGGCCGCGGCGAGCAGGTCGAGCCCTTCGGCCGGTCGGCCGGCGGCGGCGAGCAGGTGGGCGCGGGCCACCACCGCGCCGACGAAGGCGTGCTGGCCGAGCGGGAAGAGGTCGAGGTCTCCGCCGCTGGCGGCGTTCAGCCGGGCGAGCGTCTCGTGCACCTCGGGGAGGGTGGGTGCCTGTACGAGGGCGGCGGCGACGTGGCCGGCGGCGTGCCGGAGGTCCCCCTCGCCCAGCGCCAGCCGGGCCAGCGCGAGCTCCTCCTGGGCGGAGAGCGCGGGGTCGTCGTCGGGCACGTCGTCCTCTCGATGATCGAGCAGTCAGCCGGGCCAGCGTAGGGGATCACTGGTCGGATTGGTGATCCACTGCGCACTACTGCTCGTTCGATTGCTCGTCGACGTTCAAAGGTGCAAGACTGAGCATGGATCGCGCGGGAAACGCGCAGAAGGGGGTCGTACGTGACGCGTCCAGGGGCCGGGATGGCCGCCGACATCGACGAGCAGCCGGCCGGCTACGACCGCCTGCTCTCCGCCGAACACGCCGGGGCGATCGCCCGGGTCGCGGCGGTGATCGCCGAGCGTCGGCCCCGCCACGTGGTCTTCACCGCCCGGGGCACCTCCGACCACGCGGCCCTCTACGCGGCGTACCTGACCGAGATCCGGCTCGGCCTGCCCGCCGGGCTCGCCTCGCCCAGCGCGGTCACCGTCTACGGCGCCCGGCCGGACCTCTCCGAGGCCCTGGTCGTCGGGGTCAGCCAGAGCGGCGGCTCACCCGACCTGGCCGAGGTGCTGCGCACCGCCCGCGCCTCCGGCGCGCTGACCCTGGCGGTCACCAACAACCCCGGCTCGCCGCTGGCCGAGACCGCCGAGCTGAGCATCGACATCGCCGCCGGGCACGAGCGGGCGGTGGCCGCCACCAAGACCTACACCGCCGAGCTGCTCGCGCTGCTGATGCTGGTCGAGGGGGTACGCGCCGGCGCCGGCGAGCTGCCCGCCGAGGAGCGGGCCGCCCTGGCCCGCCTGCCCGAGCTGGCCGAACGCACCCTGTCCGACGACACCCCGGCCCGGCTCGCGCCGCGCTACCGGTTCGCCGCCCAGCTGGTCACCACCGGGCGCGGTTACGCGTACCCGACGGCCCGCGAGGCGGCGCTCAAGCTGATGGAGACCTCGTACCTGCCGGCACTCGCCTTCTCCGGCGCCGACCTGCTGCACGGCCCGCTCGCGATGACCGACCCGGACGTGCCGGTGCTCGCCGTGGTCGGCTCGGGCCCCGGCGGGCGCTCGATGGGCGAGGTGCTGCCCCGGCTCGGCGAGCGCCGCGCCGACGTGGTGGTGGTCGGCTCCGCCGACGTCGGGGCGACCGCCCGGATGGCCGTTCCCGAGGTCGACGAGCGGTACGCCCCGCTGCTGGACATCCTGCCGTTGCAGCGGCTCGCCCTGGCCCTGGCGCTGGCCCGCGGCGAGGACCCGGACGCGCCGCGCGGGTTGAAGAAGGTCACCGCGACGATGTGAGCCCGGGCGTGGCACGCTGTTCAGCGTGTCCACCCTCCGTGACCTCGCCGAGGAGCACACCCAGCTCCGCCCGGCCGACATCGACCACCTGCACCGGGTCGCCGGCGACTGGCAGCTGCTGTCCGACCTGTCCTTCGCCGATCTGCTGCTCTGGGTGCCGGTGGACGCCGAGGGCACGTACCTCTGCGTGGCCCAGGTCCGCCCGACGACCGCGCCGACCGCGTACCTCGACGACCAGGTCGGCCGGATCGTCGGCGGGCCCGAGGTGGCGCACCTGGAGGTGGCCCACCGGCAGGGGCGGATCTGGCGGGAGGGCGACCCGGTCTGGTACGGCGACGTGCCGGCCCGGCACGAGGCCATCCCGGTCCGGTTGCGCGGCGGCGACGGGGAGGCCGGCGAGGTGATCGCGGTGGTCGGCCGGGACACCAACCTCTCCACCGCGCGGACGCCCAGCCAGCTCGAACTGAACTACCTGACCACCGCGGACGACCTGGCCCAGATGGTCGCCGACGGGACCTTCCCGCCGCCCCGGCACCCGGGCGAGACCACCTCGGCGCCCCGGGTGGGCGACGGCCTGGTCCGGCTGGACGCCAACGGCAAGGTCACCTACGCCAGCCCGAACGCGCAGTCCGCGTACCGCCGGCTGGGCTACGCCTCGCACCTGGTCGGGGAGGACCTGGCCGAGCTGCACCGCCGGCTGGCCGGTGATCCGCTGGAGGGCACCGACGCGGGCAACGCGGTGCTGGCCGCGCTGCGCGGCGAGGCCCCGCCCCGGCGCGAGATCGACGCCCGGGGCGCCACCATGCTGACCCGGGCGCTGCCGCTGATGCCGGCCGGCGTGCCGATCGGGGCGCTGGTGCTGGTCCGCGACATCACCGAGGTGCGCCGCCGGGACCGCGCCCTGATCACCAAGGACGCCACCATCCGGGAGATCCATCACCGGGTGAAGAACAACCTGCAGACCGTCGCGGCGCTGCTGCGCCTCCAGGCCCGCCGGGTGTCGATGCCCGAGGCCCGGGTCGCCCTGGAGGAGTCGGTACGCCGGGTCGCGTCCATCGCGCTGGTCCACGAGACGCTCTCCATGTCCAGCGACGAGGCGGTCGAGTTCGACGGCATCGTCGACCGGGTGGCCAGCGCCGCGACCGAGGTCGCGGCCACCGAGGTGTCCGTCGGGATGCGCCGCACCGGCAGCTTCGGCGTGCTGCCCGCCGAGATCGCCACCTCGCTGGTGATGGTCCTCAACGAGCTGCTGCTCAACGCCGTCGAGCACGGCTTCCCGCCGGCCGGCGAGGACGGTGTGGCCGGCCCGGAGGGCGCGCCGGTGCCCGAGGTGGTGGTCTCCGCGCACCGGTTCCGCAAGCAGTTGCACGTCTCGGTGGCGGACAACGGCCGTGGCCTGCCCGGGGCGTTCGACGCCGAGCGGGGCGGCAACCTCGGCCTGCAGATCGTCCGGGCGTTGGTGACGGGGGAGCTGCGCGGCAGCATCGAGCTGCGCAACGGGGCGGCCGGTGGCACCGAGGCGGTGCTGGTCGTGCCCCTGGCGCGGGCCTGAGCGGGCCGGCGACCTCGGACATCCGGACGATCTTGGGGTGTCGTTCGGATCGATGTGAGCAAGGCCTCTGGGCGGTTCGGGGCACGACGCCGCTTTCGACGAATTTCAACGCATTGACACCTTGCGCGAATCTGAATAACTTTGTCGCGACCATCAAGCAGACACGGCCGATCTTGCCGTGCCCGGCTTCCTGGCTGCGTCAGGCGAAACACCCTCGCCCGCTCGACGGAGGAGGGAGTCACTGCTTGACGACGGGGGGAGACGGGGATGACCTCACCACCTGCGATCGACCCGGCAACCATGCCGGATCCGACCGCCGAGTTCCGCGTACCGAGCCAGTTCTCACGGTGGACCCCGCGCCGCGCCGACCAGGGTCCGACCCGGCCGGCGTACGCGGTGGTGCCGCTGCCGCCCACGGACGAGGAGCTGGTCTCCTACCGCAAGCGGCGGATGGCCGCGCTGATGCTCCCCTCGCTGGTGAGCTTCGGCTGCCTGATCACCAGCCAGGTGCTCTTCGTCCGGCTGACGCCGTGGCTGTGGCTGCTCGTCCCGCTGCTGGCGTTCACCGTCGTCTACTACCTCATCTCGCTGGCGGTGAACCTCTGCACGCCCGGCTTCGACCTGGCCCGCCACCAGGAGCTGGTGCGCACCTGGCGGCCGGCGCGCTACCCGAGCGTCGACGTCTTCCTGCCGGTCTGCGGTGAGCCGCCACACGTGCTGCGCAACACCTGGGAGCACGTACGGGCGATGAGCCAGCACTACCGGGGTGACGTCACGGTCTACATCCTCGACGACTCGCCGAACGAGGCGATGGAGCGCACCGCGCTCGCCTTCGGCTTCGTCTACCAGCGCCGGCCCAACCGGGGCTGGTTCAAGAAGGCCGGCAACATGCGGTACGCCTTCGAGCGCACCATGAGCGACTTCATCCTGGTGCTCGACGCCGACTTCGTGCCGCGCAAGGACATGCTGGACCAGATGCTGCCGTGGTTCGACGCCGAGCCCCGGGCCGGCATCGTGCAGTCGCCGCAGTACTTCCGGGTGCACCGGGGACAGACCTGGGTCGAGCGCGGCGCCGGTGCCGTGCAGGAGCTGTTCTACCGCTCGGTGCAGGTGTCCCGCCAGGCGCACGACTCGGCGATCTGCGTCGGCAGCTGTGCCATCTACCGGCGGGACGCGCTCTTCTCCATCGGCGGGTCCACCCTGATCGAGCACTCCGAGGACGTGCACACCGGCTTCGACCTGCGGATGAAGGGCTGGAACCTGCGCTACGTCCCGGTCGTGCTGGCCGCCGGCCTCTGCCCGTCGGACGTGGACTCGTTCTTCACCCAGCAGTACCGCTGGTGCGCCGGGTCGATGAGCCTGCTCGGCTCGAAGAAGTTCTGGCAGACCAGGCTGAAGTGGCGCGCCCGGCTGAGCTACATCTCCGGGTTCTGCTACTACCTGCACACCGGGCTGTTCACCTTCGTGGCGCCGATCATTCCGGTGCTGATGCTGACCGCGTTCGCGCACCAGATCGCCATCGCCAACTACGTGCTGATCCTGCCCAGCATCATCTACAACATGATCATCTTCCCGCTCTGGCACCGCAACCGGTACGGCCTGGAGAGCTGGACGGTCAAGATGATCTACGGCTGGGCGCACGCCTTCGCCATCTTCGACATCATCCGGGGCCGGCGGATGGGCTGGCAGCCCACCGGCGGCACCGCCAAGAAGAGCAAGACCAAGCGGCTCTGGACCGGCATGAAGGTGTGGACCGCGGGCACCGGCCTGGTCTGGGCCGGCCTCGCCGCCTGGCGGATGCTCACCGACCCGGAACCGTGGATCTTCGCGCCGGCCTTCCTCAGCGCCGTGTTCTACCTGACCGTTGTCGGGCAGGCGCTGCTGGTGAAGCCGGAGCAGGATGTCGAGGTCGTGCGGTGAGGACCAAGTACCTCGTCACGTTCGTGGCGGTGCTGGCGCTGGCGTTTACCGAGATCGCGGTGCTCCGGGCGGTGGACCTCAAGGTCACCCCGGGCGCGGCCGGCGGGCCCGCCGCCGTGGCCGGCGCCGCCGAGGAGCAGGTGCCGGCGTACGACGTGACGAAGCTGAAGTCGCCCCCGGGCAAGTACCTCGGGGTGACCGTGCAGGGCGGCGCCGAGATGAGCCGGGTGCGCGGCTTCGCCGACGAGATCGGCAAGGCCCCGAACCTGGTGGCCATCTTCGAGAGCTTCGACGACAAGTTCGCCGCCAGCGAGGTCCGCGAGCTGCACCAGTACGGCGCGCTCGCGGTCATCCGCTGGGAGCCGCACGACGTGGCGCTGCGCGACATCGCGGACGGCAAGCACGACGCGTACGTGAAGGAGTTCGCCACCGCGGTGCGGGCTTTGAACCTGCCGATCGCGCTCACCTTCGCGCACGAGATGAACGGCCACTGGTACTCGTGGGGCTACCGGGACACCAAGGCGGCCGAGTTCGTGGCCGCGTGGCGGCACCTGCACGAGATCTTCGAGCAGCAGGGTGCCACCAACGTCATCTGGACCTGGACCCCGAACGTCGTCAACTATCTCCGCAAGATCAGCCTCAAGGCGCTCTACCCCGGTGACGGCTATGTCGACTGGGTCGGCATGGACGGCTACTACACGGTCCGTGGCCAGAAGACGTTCTCGGACCTCTTCGGCCCGACCATCAAGGCGGTGCGCGGGTTCACCCGGCGGCCGCTGCTGATCGTGGAGACCGGCTGCGAGCCGGCCGCCGGGCGCCCCGGCCAGATCACCGACCTGCTGACCAACGTGTCCCGGCGCAAGGACGTGATCGGGGTGGCCTACTTCAACATCAACGGCTCGGGGAAGTGGAACATCGACCAGGACCGCCGCGCGCTGTCGTCGTTCAAACGGGCCGCCGCGAAGGACGCCTTCGGCTTCGACATCAGGACCGTCAAGTGACCGCGCCGGCGGTCCAGTGGACCGGGCGGCCCACCCCGGCGGAGGTCAGGGCGGTGGCCGCCGCGACGCCGCCGGCACGGCCGCGGGCCCGGGGCGGGTGGTGGGCGCTGCTGCCCGCGCTCGCCGCCACCGCGCTGGCCTGGTGGGGGCTGGAGTCGCGGGACCTGTGGAACGACGAGTTGGTCACCTGGCACGCCACCTCGCTCTCCGCCGGCCAGTTCCGCATGATGATCGGCAACATCGACCTGGTGCACGCCTTCTACTACCTCATCATCTCGACGGTCACGGCGGTGGCCGGCGATTCGGTGACGGTGCTGCGGCTGCCCTCGGTGCTGGCCATCGGGGCCAGTGCCGGGCTGATCGGGCTGATCGGGCGGCGGCTCTTCGACACCCCGGTCGGCGTGCTCGCCGGTCTGCTGTTCGCCCTGCTCCCCGCCGTCTCCCGGTACGCCCAGGAGGCCCGGTCGTACGCGCTGGTCACGCTGGCCGCGGTGGCCGCCACCTGGCTCTTCCTCCGGGCGGTCGAGCGGCCGACCCGGGGGCGCTGGTGGGCGTACGGCGTCCTGCTGGTGATGGTCGGCTGGCTGCACTTCGTCGCGCTGCTCGTGGTGGCCGCGCACCTGCTCTACCTGTGGCGCGCCGTGCCCGGCGAGGAACCGCGGTGGCGCTGGTCGGCCACGGTCGGCATCGCCGGGCTGTTCGTCCTGCCGCTGCTGCTGCTCGGCAGCCGGCAGTCGGGCCAGATCTCCTGGGTGAAGAACGACGGCGACGCGGTGCTCCGGTTCCTGGAGAACCTGACCGGCACGACGGCCGCCCTCGCGGTGGCCGGGCTGCTCGCGGTCCTGGCGGTGGCGGTGGCGGGGGCGCCGCGTCGCCCGGCCGTCCTCATGCTGGTGGTCTGGGCCCTGCTGCCACCGCTCGTCGGCTACCTGACCTTCGCCTGGCTGCACCTCTTCCTGGCCCGGTACTTCCTCTTCACCGTGCCGGCCTGGACGCTGCTCGCGGCGTTCGGCGTGTGCCAGTCGCTGCGGCTGCTGACCCGGGACCGGCTGCCCGCGGTGTGGCTGGTCGGGGCACTGCTGCTGCCCGCACTGGCCTGGCAGACCCTGCCCGCCCAGGAGAAGGTGCGGTCCAACGAGGCGGACGGCCAGCCGCACTACCTGGACGCGGTCCGCTACCTCGGCCAGCAGGTGAAGCCGGGCGACGGCGTCGCGTTCAACGACGGCTTCGGCGGATCCAGCGACGTCGCGCGCAAGGCCGTCAACTACGGGTTGCGCGACCAACTCCAGCCCCGGGACGTCTTCGTCGCCGTCCCGGCGCGGGAGACCGGCTGGCTGACCGCGAGGGAGTGCAAGGTCCCGACCGTCTGCCTCGGTGACACCAAGCGGCTCTGGCTGGTCGAGACCGGTCACCTCAACGACCCGCTGGCCGGGATGCCGCCGGCGCGGGAGGGGTTGCTGCGGCAGAAGTTCCTGATCAAACACGTCGAACGGTTCGACCGGGTCCGGGTGGTCCTGCTCGAACGGAAGCCGGCCTGACCCGCGCCGTGGCGCTGCTCAACCCCGCCGGGTGAGCAGCGCCACGGTCAGCCCCGGCCGGGGCGCGACCGTCGTCACCGCGAACCCGTCGCGCAGCGCCGCGCCCTTGGCGCCGCCGACCGCGGCCAGCGGGTCGTCGCGGCGGCCGGACACCACCAGCCAGACCCGGCGCGCGCCGGCCAGGCACTCCGCCGGCCGGTCGCACTCGCTCGCCCAGAGGTCCGCGCGCTGCCGCTCGTCGCGGACCACCAGCACGTCACGCGGCTCCCGCGATCCCAGGTGGTACGCGATCCCGAGGTCGAGGAAGAGCCAGCTGCGCCGGGGCGAGAAGACGATCGCGTCACCGGGCCGGGCCTGGCCGGCGATCACCCGGGCCGCACCCGCGTAGTCGATCGGGGCGGTACGCGGCCATTCGTGCGTGCGGCGCAGCGCGGCCTGGTCGGGCAGGCCCAGCAGGCCGGCCAGGGTGACCACGGCGAGCGCCGGCGCCAGCCGTACCCCGGCCAGCGCGGCGCCGGCCAGCAGGCAGGTGAACGGCACGGTGAAGACCAGGTACCGGGTCACCCAGAGGGGTTGCGCGGTGCCGGCGGCGTAGAGCAGCAGCACCGGCAGCAGGACGGCGGCGGCCGGCAGCAGCGCGCGCCGGCCGAGCCGGCCCGCTCCCAGCGCGGCGAGGCCGACCAGCAGGCCGCCGACCACCCCGCTCTGTGCCACCCCGCCGGGCAGGGCCGACAGGTCGGGGAGGCGGGCCAGGTCCACCCAGTTCAGCTGCCGGGACCGCTGTCCCCGGGCGAGCAGCACCAGCGGGGCGACCAGCAGGACGGCCGGCAGCAGCGCGATCAGCCAGCGCCAGAGCAGGCCACGACCGCCGGGGTGCCGGCGTGCCCGTCCGGTCGCGGTCGAGAGGTCAGCCGACCCGGCCGCCGGACCACCGGCCGCCGGACCACCGGCCGCCGGGTCGCCGGCCGCCGGGTCGCGGGCCGCCGCGCTGGCTGCCGGGTCGCCAAGCGCCGGGTCGGCGGCCGGCCGGTGGCCGGTCGGCGGGAGGTCGGCCGGGTCCGCCGGCTGCCGGGGGTCCGGCGGGGCGAGGCCGGCCGCCGCCGGTCCGCGGCCGGCGGCGAGCAGCACCACGAGTCCGTGCGCGGCGAGCAGGGTGAGGGCGATCAGGTGGGTCAGGCCGAGGGCGGCCACCGCGAGGGCGTACCCGGTGAACCACCGCCAGCCGGGCCGGCGCAGCGCCTCGACCAGCAGCAGCGTGGCCAGCACCGCCAGCAGGGTGGCCGCCGCGTACGGGCGGGCCTCCTGGCCGTACCGGGAGGTGCCGGGCAGGACGGCGAAGAGCAGCCCGGCCAGCAGTCCGGCCCGGTCGCCGACCAGCCGCGCGCCGAGCCGGGCGGTGAGCGCGGCGGCCCCGGCCATGGCCAGCGCGGACGGCAGCCGCAGCGCGGTCGGCGAGGTCCCGGCCAGCGCGGTCCAGGCGTGCATGAACAGGTAGTACGGCCCGGTGGCCGCGTCGATGGTGCCGGCCAGCCGGACCAGGTCGCGGACCGGGCGGGTGGCGGCGCTCCAGGTGGCCAGCTCGTCCCGCCAGAGCTGGGCCCGCCCGACTCCGGCGAGGGTGACCGCCAGCGTGCCCAGGCCGGGGACCGCCCACACCGGCCAGCCCCGGTGGGCACGGGGCGGGCGGGACGCTGCGGGCGCGGTCACATCCCGCAGCCTCACACGCCGGCGCGGCCCGCCGGGCCGGTCCGCCGATCCCGGCAGCCACGCCACCGGCCCCGGGACCGGATGAGGTAGCGCGGCGCAGCCCACCGGCCCACGCATCCCGGCCGGCCGGCTGGTGGCGGGCGAGGGGTGCGGCAACCTATCACGGTCGATGCGGTGGCGGCGGCCCGTGATGTGGGATCACATCGGCGGCCGGTGGTCCGGGCCTGGCGGGTGTGGCAGCATGTTCCGCATGACCGCCGCTGTCATCCGCCGCTTCGTGGCTCGCCGCCACGTCGATTACGGCCGCGTCCGCAGCGCGATCTGTCCGGCCCACTGACGACGCCCGACCCATCCGTCTCGGGCGCGTTCCGCGCCGGCCGTCTTTGACATCGCCGTCCTCGGCCCCTACCCGGGCCGGCCGCCGCGTCCGCGCTTCCAGGCACACCAGACAACGGAGGACGCCGCGATGGCGGTCAGCAGCACCACCACGACCCGGCCCGACGCGCCGGCCGCCCGGGCTCCCCGCCGGCCCCGCGGCGAGGGGCAGTGGGCGCTCGGGCACCGCGAGCCGCTCAACCCCAACGAACGGATCAAGAAGGACGACGACCCGCTGAACGTGCGGGCCCGGATCGAGACCATCTACGCCCACCGGGGCTTCGCCTCGATCGACCCGCAGGACCTGCGCGGCCGGTTCCGCTGGTGGGGCCTCTACACCCAGCGCCGGGCCGGCATCGACGGCGGGCGCACCGCCGTGCTGGAGCCGCACGAGCTGGAGGACGAGTTCTTCATGCTCCGGGTGCGGGTGGACGGTGGTCAGCTCAACCTGGCCCAGCTCCGCGTCATCGCGGACATCTCCCGCGAGTTCGCCCGGGACACCGCCGACATCACCGACCGGCAGAACATCCAGTTCCACTGGATCCGGATCGAGGACATGCCGGAGATCTGGCGGCGGCTGGAGGAGGTCGGCCTGCAGACCACCGAGGCGTGCGGCGACTGCCCGCGGGTGGTCTGCGGCAGCCCGGTGGCCGGCGTGTCGGCGGCCGAGCTGCTCGACCCGACCCCGGCGCTCGACGAGATCGTCGACCGGCACATCGGCAGCAAGGAGTTCTCCAACCTGCCCCGCAAGTTCAAGACCTCCATCTCCTGGCTGGCCGACATCCCGTACGAGGCGAACGACGTCGCCTTCCTCGGCGTCGACCACCCGGAGCACGGCCCCGGCTTCGACGTCTGGGTGGGCGGCGGCCTCTCCACCAACCCGATGCTGGCCAAGCGGCTCGGCGTCTGGGTGCCGCTGGCCGAGGTGCCGGACGTCTGGGCCGGCGTGGTCGGCATCTTCCGCGACTACGGCTACCGCCGGCTGCGCAACCGGGCCCGGCTGAAGTTCCTGGTCGCCGACTGGGGCGTGGCCCGGTTCCGGGAGGTCCTGGAGAAGGAGTACCTGGGCCGGACCATGCTGGACGGCCCGGCGCCGCAGCTGCCCGACCGGCCGATCGACCACATCGGCGTGTACCGGCAGCGGGACGGCCGCAACTACGTCGGGGTGGCCCCGGTGGTGGGTCGGGTCGCCGGCCCGCAACTGGCCCGGCTCGCCGACGTGGTCGAGGCGCACGGCAGCGACCGGATCCGGCTCACCCCGTACCAGAAGCTGCTGGTGCTGGACGTGGCGCCGGAGCGGACCGACTCGCTGGTGGCGCGGCTGCGGGAGATCGGCCTGGAGGCCCAGCCGTCGGCCTGGCGGCGCGGCACCATGGCCTGCACCGGGATCGAGTTCTGCAAGCTCGCCATCGTGGAGACCAAGCGGCGCGGCGAGGAGCTGGTGGCCCGGCTGGAGGAACGGCTGCGCGACTTCGACGCCGACATCTCGATCCACCTCAACGGCTGCCCGAACGCCTGCGCCCGTACCCAGGTGGCCGACATCGGCCTCAAGGGACAGCTCGTGGTGGGCCCGGACGGCCGGCAGGTGGAGGGCTTCCAGGTGCACCTGGGCGGTGGCCTCGGCATGGCCCAGGGGCAGACCGCCGGCTTCGGCCGCAAGCTGCGCGGCCTGAAGACCACCGCCGACGAGCTTCCGGAGTACGTGGAACGACTGGCCCGCCGCTACCTGGCCGGCCGGACCGAGGGCGAGACCTTCGCCAACTGGGTGATCAGGGTCGACGAGGAGGAACTCCGATGAGTGAAACCCGTTCCGTGCCGCTGTACTGCCCGTACTGCGGTGAGGAGGACCTGCGGCCGAGCGAGACCGGGCACGGCGCCTGGGAGTGCCACGCCTGCGCCCGGGTCTTCACCGTGCGGTTCACCGGTCTGCTCGCCGAGGCGGTGGCCCGATGAGTGGGGGCCTGCTCTCCGCCGCCGGTCTGGGCCTGGTCGGGCTGGGTGGCCCGGCGCCCGCCGACCCGGCGCGGCGCGACCCGGAGCAGCTGCGCGCGCTGGCCGAGGAGGCCGGCCGGGAGCTGGAGGGCGCGCCGGCCCTGGAGATCGCCCGGTGGGCCGCCGGGACCTTCGGCGACCGGTTCTGCGTGACCAGCTCGATGGCCGACGGGGTGCTGGCGCACCTGGTGTCCCGGGTGGCGCCCGGTGTCGACGTGGTCTTCCTGGACACCGGGCTGCACTTCCCGGAGACGCTCAAGGTCCGCGACGAGGTGGCCCGCCGGCTGCCGGTGACGGTGCGGTCCATCCGGCCCCGGATGACGGTGGGGCAGCAGGACGGCCAGTACGGCCCGCGGCTGTTCAACCGCTCCCCGGACGACTGCTGCCAGCTGCGCAAGGTGGAGCCGCTGGAGCGGGCGCTGACCGGGTACGACGCCTGGGCCGCCGGGCTGCGCCGGGACGAGTCGCCGACCCGGGCCAACACGCCGGTGGTCGCCTTCGACGCCCGGCGCGGCAAGGTCAAGGTGAACCCGATCGCCGCCTGGTCCCAGCGGGACGTGGATGCCTACATCGCCCGCTACGACATCCCGGTCAACGAGCTGTTCGCGCGGGGCTACGGGTCGATCGGCTGCTGGCCCTGCACCCGCCGCACCAAGGCCGGGGAGGACCCGCGGGCCGGCCGGTGGGCCATGTTCGAGAAGACCGAGTGCGGGCTGCACACCTGACCGCCCCGCCCGTGGTGCTGGTCGCGCACGGCAGTCGTGACCCGCGGGCGGCCGAGGCGACCCGGGCGCTGGCCCGGGCCGTGGCGGCCGCCCGCCCCGGCGTCCCGGTGCTGCCGAGCTGGCTGGACCACACCGAGCCGGGTCCGGCGGTGGTGCTGCGCGAGCTGGCCGCCGCCGGTCGGCCGCGGGCGGTGCTGGTGCCGTTGCTGCTGACCGCCGCGTACCACCGGAAGGTGGACATCCCCGCGGCGGTGGCGGCCGTGGGCACCGGTGGCGCGTCGATCGACGTGCGGGTCACCGAGGTGCTGGGCCCGGCGGACGGGGTGGTCGACGCCCGGCTGCTGGGCGGGTTGCGCCGCCGGCTGGCCGAGGCGGGGCCCGGCGGGTACGACGCCCTGGTGCTGGCCGCCGCCGGCACCCGTGATCCCCGGGCCCGTGGCTCGGTGGGGCGGGTCGCCGCGGCGCTCGGCGCCGAGTTGGGCGTGCGCTGCCGGGTGTCGTACGCCTCGGCGGCGCCCCCGGCGGCGAACGTCGCGGTGGCGAAGCTACGCGCGGGCGGGGCGGGCCGGGTGGCGGTGGCCGCGTACTTCCTGGCGCCGGGCCTGTTCCACGACGGGGTGGTGGCGGCGGCCGGCGGGGCCGGTGCGGTGGCGGTCGCCGATCCGCTCACCGACCTGCCGGAACTGGCCGAGCTGGTGCTGCGGCGGGTGGATGACGCCAGTGCCGGTTGGGCCGGGGCCGTGACGGACGTCGCCGCCGTCCGATGATCATGGACGGCGGCGACGGGGTAAGGGGGATGGCATGGGTCCGGACAGCAGAACGCCCCGGCGGGTGACCCGGCCGGGGCGTGCGGCTGTGGTGCGATCAGGCGGAGTGAGCGCGCAGCACCCGGAGACCGCCGCGGCGCTTCACCGCGCGGCGCTCCTCTTCGCTCATCCCGCCCCAGACGCCGGCGTCCTGACCGGACTCCAGCGCCCACTGCAGGCAATGGTCAGTCACCGGGCAGCGCCGGCAGACGGCCTTGGCCTGTTCCACCTGCAGGAGGGCCGGACCGGACGTCCCGATCGGGAAGAACAGCTCCGGGTCCTCGTCGCGGCAGACGGCATCGTGGCGCCAGTCCATGGCGGCAACACTCCTCATTCTTAAGTGGGTGGCCAGATAAACGCTTCGTTGCTATTCCTATATGCGTCCGCATTGCCGATCGGTGACGGTCAGCATCCGTCAATTCGGCGCTGCGTGAGCAGGCTGTGGGCTCCGCGGACCTGCTGGAACAGCTCAACCTGCCGAGCATATCCAGGCAATGTCCCGGTAACACGAGTTCGCTTGTGAATACTTTCACGAACTGCCGCGATGTCAAGGGTGACGCTCGGAAAAACTCCGAACAGTGAGCGGGCTCACCACCCATTTGTCCGGGTTTCCGAGGGCTCTGGTTACCCGGCGTGCCACAGTCGAGAATCAATGTAGTACGGTCTGCGTGACGTTGCTGACATTTCCGGCACCTGTCCTTCGGGTGTCGCGGTCACCGCACGGCGTGCGGTAGGTCACCGCGTCAACCGACGGGAGTACCCGAGACCTAACAGATTACTCTCAGTGCCGCCGGTACGGAGGTGAATCTGACTTTCTCCCGCTCGCCCAGATAGTCGCCGTCCAGTTGGAACGGTTGCGGACGGGCCGAGAGCAGGGTGAACTCCGCCAGGTCGTGCAGCCGGAGCACCTGCTTGCCGTGCGGGTCGGGGCTGTGGGAGAAGAACTGGGTCACGGTGCGTGCGGTGCTGGCCACCTTCAGTTGCCGCATCGCCAGCACGTCCAGGCCGAGATCGAAGGACGCCTCCGGGTTCGGGTTGATCTCCCGCTCGCCCAGGTACGTCCACGGTGCGGTGTTCTGGATGATGACCGTCGCCAGATCCGCCTCGGCGGCCTCGCCCGGCCGTTCCAGGGTGACGGTCGGATGCCGCCGGTCCGAGCCGAGGAAGAACTGCGCCGCCGTGGAACGGAAGTAGAGCGCCGGAGTGGAGACCCGGCCCCGCTTGCGGGCCTGCTCCACCCGCTTGATCACCGCCGCGTCCAGCCCGAAGCCCGCGCAGAAGGTGAAGTAGCGGTCGTCCGCGCGGCCCAGCCCGATGGTCCGGGACCGGCCCAGCCGCAGCCCTTCGAGGATCATGCTGGTGCCGTCGGGCCACTCCCGGGGCAGCCCGAGCGCGCGGGCGAAGACGTTGGTCGAGCCACCCGGCACGGTGGCCAGCGCGGGCAGCCGCTCGGCCAGGCTGCCGCCGGTACGGAAGGTCGGCGGATCGGCGGCCATCAGGCCGTTCACCACCTCGTTGACCGTGCCGTCGCCGCCCAGCGTCACGACCAGGTCGACGCCCTCCTGGGCGGCCTCCCGCGCCAGGTCCACGGCGTGGCCACGGCGGCGGGTGTACCGCACTGACAGATCGACTTCGCTGCGCAGGGCCCGGACCAGGACGTCCCGGCTGCGCTCGCTGGTGGTGGTGGCCTTCGGGTTGACCACCAGGACGGCCCGCATGGGCGGCACTGTACCGCGCCTACCCACGGGTATCGTGTCGCGCGTGACGATCCACTCCGAGCCGGCACCCGCCCCGCTCCGCTGGGCGGTGCTCCTGCTGCGCGCCGAGGCGGTCGCCCTCGGCCTGGTCGCGGTGTGGCTGATCTGGTCCGACCTGACCGCGCGGACCACCCACCTCACCTCGGCGCTGCTGGTGACGGCGTTCGCGGCCGGCGGGGCGGCGGCGCTCTGGGCGCTGGGCGGCGGGCTGCTCCGCCGGCGGGCCGGCGCCCGGGCACCGGCCATCGTGCTCCAGCTGATGCTGCTGCCGATCGGCTGGTACATGATCCAGGGCGGGCTGGGCTGGCTCGGCCTGCCGCTGATGGCGCTCGGCCTCGGCGTCACCGGTCTGCTGGTGAGCGCGCCCACCAACCGGGCGCTCGGCGTCGACCGGCCGGCCGGCGGTCAGTAGCCGGAGGCGCGGCGGGTCAGCAGGGAGATGGTGGCCCGGCCGTCGACGGCGCGGGCGGCCGCCGAGGTGGTCAACGCGGTGAGCACCTTCCAGGCGAACGACGACTCCGACGGCAGCGCGGCGCCGCGCACGGTCGGCACGGTCACCTCGACCGTGAGCGCGTCCTCGGTGACCGCGAACCGGCACTCCAGCTCGGCGTTGCGGGTGGCGATGGCGAGCAGCATTGCGCAGGCCTCGTCGACCGCGATGCGCAGGTCCTCGATCTCGTCCAGGGCGAACTGGAGCCGGGCCGCGAGGCCGGCCGTGGCGGTGCGGAGCACGCCCAGGTAGCCGCCGTCCGCGGGCACGGTGAGGTGCACCACGTCGTCGTCGGTGGTCGGCTGGCCGGTCAGTTGAGTCACGCCTCATCCCCCCGGTGCGGGACTCTACCCGGTCAGGCCCCCGGACGGGTGGGCGCGGCCGACACCTGCGCGGCGAGGGCGTGCAGCGCCGGACCGGTCAGCCGGTACGGCACCCACTCGTCCATCGGGGTCGCCCCGATCGCGGCGTAGAAGCGCGCCGCCGGATTCCAATTGATCATCCACCAGTCGAGCCGGCGGTAACCCCGCTCGACGCAGATCGCGGCGAGGGTGGCCAGCAGCCGGCGACCGGCGCCGGTGCCCCGGGCGGCCGGCCGGACGTACAGGTCCTCCAGGTAGATGCCGTGCACGCCCGCCCAGGTGGAGAAGTTGAGGAACCAGAGGGCGAAGCCGATCGGCTGGTCCGCCGCGTCCACCGCGACGTGGCCGAAGAGCGCGGGCGCCGGCCCGAAGAGCGCGACGGTCAGCTGCTCCTCGGTGAGATGGCACTGCTCCGGGGCGCGTTCGTAGTCGGCGAGTTCGTGCACCATCGCGACGACGGCCGGCACGTCCTCGGGACGCGCCGGCCGGATCGTCGGTGCCGGGTCGGGCAGGGTCACGCCTGCTTGGTCTCCCAGAAGATCTTGGCGATCTCGTCGATCTTCTGGAGCAGCTGGTCGGCGACCGCCGGGTCCATGCTGCCCTTGGCGCCCCCCGAACCGGCGAGCTTGGTGGTCTCGTTGAAGAGCTGGTGCAGGTGCGGGTACTTCTCGAAGTGCTGCGGCTTGAAGTAGTCGGTCCAGAGCACCCAGAGGTGGTGCTTGACCAGCTCAGCCCGCTGCTCCTTGATCAGGATCGCCCGGGTGCGGTACTCCGGGTCGGTGTTGGCCTGGTACTTCTCGCAGATCATTTTGACCGACTCGGCCTCGATCCGGGCCTGCGCCGGGTCGTACACGCCGCAAGGCAGGTCGCAGTGGGCGCTGGCGGTCACGCGGGGCGTGAGGAAGCTCCGAAGGCGCATTAGGGTCCTCCATGGGATGTTTGCGATGATCCGAGACGACATTACTCCTGGACATGCTCCCCGGCGGGCGGGAGGTGAAACCCCGGTGCCCACCCCGAGCCGGTCCGGCCCGGCGCTGCCACGCGGGCCGCTCGCCGCGGTGCTGGTCACCGGTCCGTCCATGGCCCCCACCCTGCGCCACGGCGACGCGGTGCTGGTGCGTACCGGGGGGCGGCTGGTGCGCCCGGGCGACGTGGTGGTCGCCGTCTTCCGCAGCCGCCCCGACCTGCTGGTGGTCAAGCGCGCGGTCCGCCCGCAGGACGGCGGCTGGTGGTTGCGCGGCGACAACGACCTGGTCACCGACGACTCCCGGGCGTACGGGGTGGCCGACGTGCGGGGCCGGGTGGTGGCCCGGTACTGGCCGCGGCCGCGCCGGATCCGTCCGCGACGGATATGACCCCGCTCACATCCCGGCACGGGCCGCGTGACTATGCTCGGAAAGTGCCCGGGTGACCCCCCGCACCAGCCGCCCCGCTCGCCGCTGACACATGGCGCGCCGAGCCGGCCGGTCCGTCTGCTCGACAGATCCTGGAGTCACCATGCCTTCGTCCACCCCGGACCCTGCTGATCCCGTCTTCCGGCTGCACGTCGGCGGCAAGATGGCCGTCGCCTCGACCGTGCCGCTCACCAGCCGGGAGGACCTCTCCCTCGCGTACACCCCGGGTGTGGCCCGGGTCTGCGAGGCGATCGCCGCCGATCCCGACCTCGCCGACGACTACACCTGGGTGTCGCACACCGTCGCCGTGGTCACCGACGGCTCCGCCGTACTCGGGCTGGGCAACATCGGCCCGCGCGCCGCGCTGCCGGTGATGGAGGGCAAGGCGGTGCTGTTCAAGCAGTTCGGCGGCGTGGACGCGGTGCCGATCTGCCTGGACACCCAGGACGTGGACGAGATCGTGGCCACGGTGCGGGCGCTCGCCCCGTCGTTCGGCGGGATCAACCTGGAGGACATCAGCGCCCCGCGCTGCTTCGAGGTGGAACGCCGGCTGGACGAGGCGCTGCCGATCCCGGTCTTCCACGACGACCAGCACGGCACGGCGATCGTGGTGCTGGCCGCGCTGCGCAACGCGGCCACCCTGCTCAACCGCAAGCTCGGCGACCTGCGGGTGACGATCAGCGGGGCCGGCGCGGCCGGGGTGGCGGTCACCCACATGCTGGTCGCCGGGGGAGTGAACCCGGACCAGGTGGTGGTCTGCGACTCCCGGGGCATCATCGGCCGGCACCGGCCCGACCTGACCGAGACCAAGGCGTACCTGGCCGAGACGACCAACGCCGAAGGGCGCCAGGGCGACATCACCGAGGCGCTGCGTGGCGCGGACGTGCTGGTCGGGGTCTCCGGCGGGCAGATCCCCGAGGAGGCGGTGGCCGGGATGGCCGCCGGTGGCATCGTCTTCGCGCTGGCCAACCCGACCCCGGAGGTGCACCCCGAGGTGGCCGCCCGGCACGTCGCGGTGGTGGCCACCGGGCGCAGCGACTACCCCAACCAGATCAACAACGTGCTCGCCTTCCCCGGCGTGTTCCGGGGCGCCCTGGACGCCCGGGCCACCCGGGTCACCGACGGGATGAAGGTGGCCGCCGCGGACGCCATCGCGAACGTGGTCGCCGAGTCGCTGACCGCCGACGCGATCGTGCCCTCGCCGCTGGACCCGCGGGTCGCCCCGGCGGTCGCCGAGGCCGTCGCCGAGGCGGCCCGCCGCGACGGCGTCGCCCGCCGCTGAGCGGTAGGGGAGGGGCCCCTCTTATCGCGTTATGCACAGGAAGGGCCCCTTCTTAACCGCCGCTCAGCTTGTTACCGTGCCGATCATGCGTGCCGCCTATGCCTCGGCCTTCGACGCCGACAACCCGCTCGCCGCGCTCACCGTCGGCGACCGTCCCGAGCCGACCCACCCGCAGGACGACTGGGTCACCGTGCAGGTACGGGCCAGCTCGCTCAACCACCACGACCTCTGGTCGCTGCGCGGCGTGGGCCTCAGCGCCGACCAACTCCCGATGATCCTCGGCTGCGACGCGGTCGGCACCGACCCGGACGGCAACGCCGTGGTCATCTACCCGGTGGTGCCCACCCCGGGCGACCCGCGCGGGGTCTCCATCCTCTCCGAGCACTTCGCCGGCACCTTCGCCGAGCGGGTGGCCGTACCCCGGATGAACCTGCTGCCGCTGCCCGACGGCCTCTCCGAGACCGACGCGGCGTGCCTGCCGACGGCCTGGCTCACCGCCTGGCGGATGCTCACCACCAAGGGCCGGGTGGACGAGGGCGAGTCGGTGCTGGTCCAGGGGGCCGGCGGGGGCGTGGCCACCGCGGCGGTCGCGCTCGGCGTCGCGCTCGGCAAGCGGGTCTACGCGACCAGCCGCAACGCCGAGAAGCGGGAGCGGATCACCGAGCTGGGCGCGACCGCGCTGGAGCCCGGCGCCCGGCTGCCCGAGCGCGTCGACGTGGTGATCGAGACGGTCGGCGCGGCCACCTTCGAGCACTCGCTCAAGTCCGCCGCGCCGATGGCCCGGATCGTCGTCTCCGGCGCCACCGCCGGGCACGAGCCCAAGGTCAACCTGCGCCGGGTCTTCGCCATGCAGCTGGAGATCCTGGGCACCTCGATGGGCACCCCGGACGAACTCACCCAACTGCTGGCGTTCTGCGCCGAGCACGTGGTGCGCCCGGTGGTGGACCGGGTGGTGCCGTTCAGCCGGATCGAGGAGGCGTTCGCCCGGCTGAACTCCGGCGAAGTCTTCGGCAAGCTGGTCGTCGACCACACCGCCTGACCCGCGCCGCCGCCCTGGACGGCCCGCTCAGAGGTGGTCGTCCAGGGTGGCCAGGCCGCCCCGGGCGGCGTCGGCGGGCAGCCGCTTCTTCGCCGTCGCGTCGCCGTACAGCGTCCAGCGGAGGAACTCGACCGTGGTGTCGGCGACCACCCGCAGCGCCGTGCCGTCGCTGAGCAGCGCCCGCCCGTGGTCGCCCTTGGGCAGGCTGAGCATCGCCTTCGGCCACGGCACCGCGTCGTAGACCGCCTTGCCGGCGGCGTAGCTCACCACCTCGTCGGCCTCGCCGTGCACGAAGAGCTGCGGCGCCGCCGCCCCGGCGAAGGCGGTGCCGACGCCCAGCGCCGTACCGGCGAAGACGATGCCCGCGTCGAGCCGGTCGTCCCGCCCGGCGGTGAAGAGCCCGATCGTGGTCACCCCGCCCGCGCTGTGCCCGGCCGCGGCGACCCGGTCCGGGTCCAGGTGCCCGCGCAGCGGGTCGCCGGCCTTCCGGTCCAGGGCGAGCACCCGGGTGAGCGCGTACGACACGTCGGCCGGCTGGTTGAGCACGTCCAGCGGATTGCCGTCGCCACCGGCGCCGGTGTGCGGGAACGTCGGGGCGGCCACCACGAACCCGGCCGCCGCCCAGCGGCGCAGCAGCAGTTGGTAGTCCGCCGGCCGGCCGCCCAGCCCGTGGCTGAACATCACCACCGGGAACCGCCCGGCCGCGGCCGGTGCCGACCGCTCCGGCGTGCCACCCGCCGCGCCCCGGGCCGGGTACCAGATGGTCACCGGCAGGGGGCGGTCGCCGTCGCGGTTGAGCTTCAGCTCGCGTACACCGACCGCGAAGCTCGTCGTGGGCGCGTGCCCGGCCGGCACCCGGGGGGCCGGGGTGGTCGCCTTCGGCGGATCCTCGGGTGCGGGCCGCGCGGTCGGGGCGGCGCCGCCGGAGCAGCCGGCCAGACCGGCGGCGACCAGCGCGGCGACGACCAGGGCGGTACGGCGACGAAGCATGAAGACGATTGTGCCTCGCGGCCGGGGGCGGCCGGCCGGACATCGGCCGAGGGGGCGCGGATCGGCGCCCCGGACGGGGATGATCTCAGCGGGTCGGGTGGCCGTCCCGGCTCGCCCGAAGGCGGGCCAGGTCCGCGGCGTCCTTGGCGCGACGGGGCCGCTCCGGCATCCACACCGGGTACATCTCCTTGAACTCGATCTGCGCCGCCAGGCTGATCACCGGTGCCCGGTGCGGGCCGATCCGTCCGGGCGGGCCGTCCAGCATGCCCTCGGGCAGCGGCGTGCCGGCCCACGGCCCGGCCCCCACCACCACCCGGCCCCGCGCGTCCCGGTCCAGGTACGCGAAGCTCACCTCCACGTCGTCGCGGAGCAGGTCCAGTTGCCGCTCGACCGGCAGCCGGGGGTCGGGCCGCCAGCCGTGCGCGTCGAGCAGGGCGGCCAGGCGGGCGGCGTCGGACCGCCAGCAGTACCAGTCGACGTCGACGTGCGGCCGGGTCACCTCGCCCAGGTGGAAGTCCATCGCCCAGCCGCCGCGCAGCCAGACCGGGATCCCGGCCGACCCGGCCAGCTCCCGCACCTCGCGGATCGCGGTCAACTGCCGCTCGGGCAACCCGTCGTTCGCCACCGGACCGACCCTAGCGGCCAGCCGCCGGCCGTACCGTCCCCGGCCCGCTCCGGTCCCGGCTGCCTGAGGGGCCGCCACCGCCGCCCTTGCCCGGGCCGCCCGGGACCAGGCGGGCCGGGGGCGGGCTCAGCCGGGCAGGGCGCGGGTGGTCAGGGTGGTGGTGCCGGCCAGCAGCGCGTCCGCCGGCAGCCGGCGCAGCGCGGCCGGGTCGTCGTAGAGGGTCCACCGGAGGAAGTCGGTGGTGGCGGCGAGGACCTGGGCGAAGCCGGGCCGGCCCGGGGTCAGGTACTCGCCGTGGCCCTGGCCGGGCAGGCTCAGGAAGACGGCCGGCCCGTGGCTGCGCTGGTAGGCGGCCCGGCCCACGGACTCGGGCACGATCGGGTCGGCGGCGCCGTGCACGAACAGCAGCGGCGCGGCCGGCCCGGCGAAGCTGCCGGCCAGCCCGCCCCCGGCGAGCACGATGCCGGAGCGCAGCCGCGCCGAGTGCCCGGAGGTGAACATGCCGGCCGTGGTGAAGCCGCCGGCCGAATGGCCGGCCGCCGCGAACCGGGCGACGTCCAGGTGCCCGGCGAGCGGGTCACCGCGACGGGTGTCCAGGCCCACCAGGTGGCGGATCAGCCGCCAGCCGTCGGCCGGCTGGTTGCGCACGTCGGCGCGGGTGAAGTCGCGGGCCCGCAGGTTGGTGCGGGGGAAGGTGGGCGCGGCCACCACGAACCCGGCGGCGGCCCAGCGGCTGGTCAGCGGCGCGTGCAGGGCGGGGAGGCTGCGCAGGCCGTGGCTGTAGACCACCACGGGGAACCGCCCGGCGGCCACCGGCGCGGCGGCGCGTACCACCGGCCCCGCGGGCCCGCCGACCGGGCTCCGGTCGGCCGGCCCGGCGGGATACCAGACGGTGACCGGCAGCGGCCGGGGGCCGTCCGGGTCGAGCACGAACTGCCGGATCCCCACCGGGTACGACCGCGACGGGGCGTGCCGTGCGGCGACCGGGCCCGACTCGCCGGTCGCGGCGGTGGCCGGGCCGCAGCCCGCCAGCAGCGCCGCCACCAGCGCGGCGATCAGCCGCTGCACCCTCATCCCCGCACGGTAGGCGGTCACCGCGCCGGACCGGTCCCACCGTCCGGACCGGTCGCCGCCACCACCCGGTCCGCGCCCGCCTCCACCGGCCGGGTCGGGTTTCCGGCACCGGCCCGGCCGGGACCATGCCGGTGGACGCGCTTCGCTAGGGTCACCCGCATGGCTGAGAACTACACCGACCCGAGCGGCAACACGGCGCAGTTCCGCGCCTTCGTCGACTCTCCCGAGGCGACCCCCGCCGCGGCCGCCCCGTCCCGGCTTCCGCTGGTCGCCGGCATCGTCGCCGCCGTCGTGGTGGTCGCCCTGGTGGCCTGGCTGGCGCTGGGCTGAGCCGGGCCGGCCGGGTCCCGGCGCGGCGCCGGCCCGTCCGTCGTGCCGCGGCGGGTCAGCCCGCCGCGGCCAGCACCTCCCGGGTCTCCCGGGCGATCTCCCGCTCCTCGTCGGTGCCGATCACGCAGACCGCGACCTCGGCCCCGTCGGGGGAGATCACCCGGTCGCCGCTGTCGGCGTTGCGGGCCGGGTCGACCGCGATCCCGAGCCGCTCCAGGCCGGCCAGCGACGCCGCCCGGACCGGCGCGGCGTGCTCGCCCACCCCGGCGGTGAAGACCACCGCGTCGACCCGTCCGAGCAGCGCGTAGTACCCGCCCACGTAGCTGGTGATCCGCCGGCAGTAGACGTCGAAGGCGAGGGCGGCGGCGGCGTCCCCGGCGTCCCGGCGGGCCAGCACCTCGCGCATGTCGTTGACCCCGGTCAGGCCGAGCAGGCCGCTGCGGTGGTTGAGCAGGTCGTCGATCTCGTCGACGCCCAGCCCCGCCTCCCGCCGCAGGTGGAAGATGACGGTCGGGTCCAGGTCGCCGCTGCGGGTGCCCATCACCAGGCCCTCCAGCGGCGACATGCCCATCGAGGTGGCCACGCTCCGGCCGCCCTGGACGGCACAGGCGCTCGCCCCGTTGCCCAGGTGCAGGGTGATCATGTTCGACTCGGCGTACGGCCGGCCCAGCAGGTCCGCCGCCCGGCGCGACACGTACGCGTGCGAGGTGCCGTGGAAGCCGTACCGGCGGATGCCGTACCGCTGCGCGACCTCCCGGTCGATCGCGTAGGTGGCGACGGCCTCGGGGAGGGTGTGGTGGAACGCGGTGTCGAAGATGGCCACCTGCGGGGTGTCCGGCAGCGCCTCCCGGGCCACCCGGATGCCGGCCAGGTTCGCCGGGTTGTGCAGCGGGGCGAGCGGGACCAGGTCCTCGATCGCCGCGAACACGGCGTCGTCGATCAGCACCGGTTCGCTGAACTTCCGGCCGCCGTGCACCACCCGGTGCCCGACGCCGGCCAGCCCGGTGAGGTCCAGCCGGTCGATGATCTCCCGGACCGCGCTCTCGTGGTCGGCCGGCCCGCCGCCGGGCTCACCGACCCGCTCGACGGTGCCCTTGTCGCGGACCTGGTCGCCGTCGTACAGCCGGTACTTCACCGAGGAGGACCCGCAGTTGAGGACGAGGATGCGACTCATCGTGACGCTCCGGCGGTCGCGGCCTGGATGGCGGTGATCGCCACCGTGTTGACGATGTCGGGCACGGTGGCACCCCGGGACAGGTCGTTGACCGGCTGGCGCAGGCCCTGCATGACCGGGCCGACCGCCACCGCGCCGGCCGAGCGCTGCACCGCCTTGTACGTGTTGTTGCCGGTGTTCAGGTCGGGGAAGATGAACACCGTGGCCCGCCCCGCGACCGGGCTCTCCGGCAGCTTGGTCGCGGCGACCTGCGGGTCGATCGCCGCGTCGTACTGGATCGGCCCCTCCACCAGCAGGTCCGGCCGGCGTTGCCGGACCAGCGCGGTGGCCGCCGCGACCTTCTCCACGTCCTCCCCGGCGCCCGAGCTGCCGGTCGAGTAGGACAGCATCGCCACCCGCGGCTCGATGCCGAACCGGGCCGCGGTCTCGGCCGACGAGATGGCGATGTCGGCGAGCTGGGCGGCGTCCGGGTCGCGGTTCACCGCGCAGTCGCCGTAGACCAGCACCCGGTCGGCGAGCAGCATGAAGAAGACGCTGGACGCGACCGAGACGTCGGGCAGCGTCCGGATGATCTCGAACGCCGGCCGGATGGTGGCCGCCGTGGTGTGGGTGGCCCCGGAGACCATGCCGTCGGCCCGGCCGGTCCCCACCATCATGGTGCCGAAGTAGTTCGGCTGCGCCACGATGTCGTGCGCCAGCTCGACGGTCATCCCCCGGTGCGCGCGCAGCTTCGCGTACTCGGCGGCGAACTCGTCCCGCCACTCGCTGCGCGCCGGGTCGACCACCTGCGCGTCGGTGATGTCGACGCCCAGCTCCCGGGTGCGCCGCGCGACGTCCTCGGGCCGGCCCAGCAGGGTCAGGTCGGCCACGCCCCGGCGCAGCAGGATCTCCGCGGCCCGCAGGATGCGTTCCTCGGTACCCTCCGGCAGCACCAGCCGGCGGCGCTGCCCGCGGGCCCGGTCGATCAGGTCGTTCTCGAACATCAGCGGGGTGACCCGCGCCGAGCGGCTGACCCGCAGCCGGCGGGCCAGGTCGACGGTGTCCACGCAGCGTTCGAAGGCGCCGAGCGCCGCCTCCACCTTGCGCGGGTTCGCGGTGCTGGGCCGCCCCTCGATCCGGCTGGACGCCGCGACCGTGTCGTAGCTGTCGCTGGTCACCGAGAGCACGGCCAGCCCGGTGTTGAGCCGCTCGACCAGCCGCATCGCCCGCGGGTCGGGTTGCTCGCCGAGGGTGAGCACCAGCCCGGCCACCGAGACCTGGCCGGCCACGTGCGCGGCGCTCGCCGCCACCAGCAGGTCGGCCCGGTCGCCCGGGGTGATCACCAGGGCCCCGTCGGTCAGGTGGTCCAGCAGGGTGGGCACGTGCGCCGCGCCGACCACGTAGTCCAGCACGTCCCGGTCGAGCGCCGTGTCGTCGCCGGCGAGCAGGGTGGCGCCGAGCGCCGCGGCCACCTCGGCCACCGTCGGCGCCGACACGGCGGGCACCTCCGGGATGGCGTACGCGGGGACCGGCAGGTCGGGCAGGGGCATCGGCTCGGGCACCCGGTTGGCGACCACCGCCACCACCGTCGCGCCCAGGTCGGCCAGGTCGTGGTACGCCCCGCGGACCGCCGCCGCGATCGCCTCCGGCTGCTGCCCGAAGCCGTCGACCACGGGCACCACCACGCTGCCGAACTCGGTGGCCAGCCGGGCGTTGAAGGCCAGCTCGCGCGGCCCGGCCCCGTCCCCGTCGGCGAAGTCGCTGCCCACCACGACCACCGCCGGGCAGCGCCGCTCGACCTCCCGGTAGCGGGCCACGATCCGGGAGATCAGCTCCTCCCGCCGGCCCTCCGCGACCAGCGCGGTGGCCTCGGCGTACGTCGCGCCGTGCAGCTCCTCGACCGGCAGTTCCACCCGGTAGCGCTCGGTGAGCAGGGCGAGGATCTGGTCGGGCCCCCGGCCGGGGACCAGCGGCCGGAACGCGCCGATCCGCTCGACCTGACGGGACAGCAGCTCGGCCAGCCCGAGGGCGACCGTCGACTTGCCCCCACCCGATCCGACACTCGTCAGGTACACGCTGCGCGCCACGGCCTCACGCTACAAGATCGCGGTGTCCCTCGCGCGGGTCCTTGGGCCTGGGGCGGAGGACCCTTCCTCGCTCAGGAGGGGGCCGGTGTGACGGTGCCGCGGTCCCGGTCCGTGCCGGGCTCGTCGCTCGGCTGCGCGGCCAGGAAGAGCGCGTCGCTCTTCACCACCCAGGCCGCCCCGAAGGCGAACACGGCCACCGTCTCGCACCAGAGCACGGGCTTGAGGGTGTGCCGTACCTCGGCGGAGAGCAGCGTGCTGGCCAGGGCGAGAGCGATCGCCCCCAGGATGAGCCCGCCGCAGAGGTGGTAGAACCGGGCCGCCGACCGGGACGGCGGCACGCCGGCCCGGTCCGGGCGGGTGAAGAGGACGAGACAGTAGACGGCGAGGAGCAGGAAGAGCGCCCCGGCGGCGACCTGGTGCACCAGGCCGATGATCCGGTCGCTGGCGCTGATGGTGCCGGCCCGGGCGCCCATCGTGGTGGGGAAGAGGGCCACCACGACCGCCAGGACGCCGGCGACCGTGCCGAGCGAGTCGTCCGGCTGGCGGTACCGGTAGGCGATCAGGAACACTCCGACGGCGCACAGGGAGCCGACGAAGACGTCGCGCAGCTCGGTGTGGTAATACCCGCTGAGCGAGTCGAGCAGGGTGAGCCGACGGGCGACGATCAGGTGGCCGACCACCAGCACGATCGGCAGGGCGATCCCGACGGATCCGACGCCCAGTCGCAGGTGGCGGACGGTCACGGCGTCCTGCGGTGGCCTGCGGCGCTCGGGGTTCATCGCCGCCTCCCGTCGTCGGTCGGTGCTCTCTCCAGTGGACGCGACGGGTGCCGTCCGCGTCAACGGTCGGCGTCAGTTGCCGGCCGCCGCCAGCTCCCGTTCGTACACCTGCCCGGTCAGGTCCGCGCCGAAGCTGTGGTGCGGTTCCTCCCGCACCAGCCGGAAGCCGCGGGAGAGGTAGATCCGCCGGGCGGCGACCAGGGGGTGGTTGGTCCAGAGCCGGATGCGGGGGTAGCCGACCCGCCGGGCGAAGGCGAGGCACTCGTCGACCAGCCGGCCGCCGAGGGACCGCCCCCGGGCCGCGGGATCGACCAGCAGGATCCGTAGCTGGGCCGTCTCGTCGTCGGCCGCGACGCAGAAGACGCAACCGACCCGCTTCCCGTCCACCTCGGCGATCCAGGCGGCCTCCCGGGCCGGATCGTGGTCGACGGCGTAGTCGGCGACGATCCGGGCCACGAGCGCCTCGAAGCTGCTGTCCCAACCGAACTCGGCGGCGTACGTCTCGCCGTGGGCCAGCACCACCCAGCCGAGGTCACCGGGCCGGCCCAACGGACGTATGAGGACCTGCTCGCTCATCGACACCCCTCCACTACTGAAACAGTCGTTTCAGTGGCAGAGTAGCGCTGTGAGCGACCACGAGCGACCCCCCAGCGCCCGCCGGGCCGAACTCCTCGAGCGGGCCTACCGGTACGTCCTGACGCACGGGCTGGCCGAACTGTCGCTGCGCCCGCTCGCCGCCGCCATCGGCTCCAGCCCGCGCGTCCTGCTCTTCCTCTTCGGCTCCAAGGATCAGCTCATCCGTGACCTGCTCGGGCGGGCCCGGGTCGACGAACTGGCCGCGCTCCGGCGGGCCCGGGAAGCGGGCGGCACCGACGACTTCGCCGCGGCGGTGCGGGCGACCTGGGGCTGGCTGGTGGACCCGGCACACCGTCCGATGCTGGTCCTCTGGGTCCAGGCGTACGCCCGCTCGCTGAGCGAGCCGGGCGGACCGTGGGCGGGGTTCGCCCGGCAGACGGTGGAGGACTGGCTCGGGCTGCTCGCCGAGATCGGCGGCCGGGCCGACGGCGGTGGCGCGGACCCGGCCCTCGGCCTGGCGCTGCTGCGCGGGGCCCTGCTCGACCTGCTGGCCACCGGCGATGCCGAACGGACCACCGCGGTCGTCGAGCGCTACCTGGGCCTGCTCGCCGCGGCGGCCCGCTGAACCCGGGCCGGCGCCGGCCCGGGTAGCGCTCGATGACCACGTCCGCGTACCCAGCGCCGAGGTGTCACCAGGCTGTCCCTTGACCCGGCTAACGCTGTTCGCTAGCGTCTAGGCTAACAGCGTTAGCCAGAGAGAGGGCGTGCCGTGATGACCGCAGCGACGACCGTGCAGACCCGACCGGTGACGACCGACGGCGGGCGCGTCCGGGACCGGGCCGGCCGGGTGCTGCTCTGGCTGTCCGCGGTCGGCGCGGTGGGGGCGGCAGCGGGTGCGTACGGCGCGGTCGCCGACGCCGAACCCGCCGTCACGGTGGTCGAGACGTGGCGGGCGTACGGCTTCGTGGTCTTCGCCGGGCTCTTCGCCCTGCTGGCCGTGCGTCCCCGGGGCTACCGCGGGGTATGGCCGCTGGTGATCTTCCACAAGGTGGCGATGACGGTGACCGCGCTGGTCTACGCGCGGAACGCCGCGATCGAGGGGACCGGCACCATCCTGGTCTGGGACGGCACCCTGTCGGTGCTGCTCGTGCTGGCCTTCGTGCTCTGCCGCGGGTGGGTGGCGGAGCCGCGCCGGTGAGCCGCCGCGAGGAAATCGTCGACGTCGCGGAACGCCTGCTGGAGCGCACCGGGCCGGAGGCCGTCACGATGCGCCGGCTCGCCGACGAACTGGGCATCCAGGCGCCGTCGCTGTACAAGCACGTCGCGGGAAAGCCGGAGATCGAGGCGGCCCTCCAGCAGCGCGGGCTACAGCGGCTCGCCGCAGCCCTGGAGGCG
This sequence comes from Micromonospora sp. NPDC050495, assembly GCF_040655175.1. Taxonomy (NCBI): domain Bacteria; kingdom Bacillati; phylum Actinomycetota; class Actinomycetes; order Micromonosporales; family Micromonosporaceae; genus Micromonospora; species Micromonospora sp. NPDC050495. Next base: position 51,678 of record NZ_JBFAJK010000016.1, read on the forward strand.
GCGCCGGACCTGCCGTCCCTCGCCGCCGCGTACCGCGACTGGGCGCTCCGGCATCCCCGGCTGTACGAGATCGCCACCCGGCTGCCGCTGGCGCGCGAGCGCCTCGCGCCCGGCGTGGAGGCGGCCGCCGCGGCGCCGCTGCTCCGGGTGACCGGTGGTGACCTGACTGCGGCGCGCGCCCTCTGGGGCCTGGCACACGGGCTGGTCGACCTGGAACTGGCCGGCCGGTTTCCACCCGGGGTCGACCTCGATGCGGTCTGGGCGCACGCCATGGCCGAACGGGTCGTGGCCGGTCCCGGCTCGGGCGCCACGGGCTGAGCAGCCAGGCGGGTGGCTGGCGCGGCGCGCGCCCGGCGTACCGGGTCAGCCGGTCACTCGTCGTCCTCGTCGTCCAGCCGGGCCAGCCAGGTGGCGAACCGCTCGATCGGCGTCTCGAACTCCGGGTTCAGGTCGACGAAGTCGCGCAGCCGCTCGCCCAGCCACTCCAGGCTGACCTGCTCGTCGCCCCGGCGCTCGACCAGCTCCTCGATGCCACGGTCGGTGAAGTACATCGGTTCGTCCTCTCGTCGTCGGCCGGCCGACGGCAGCGGCCCGCCCCGGCGTCGGGACGGGCCGCTGCCGATCGGGTCACGGGCGGGGCAGGGCCGCCTCGATCAGCGCGTTCTGCTCGACCTCGTGCATCTTCGCCGAGCCGACCGCCGGGGCGGCGGCGGCCGGGCGGGAGATGCGGCGCAGCCGGACTTCGGGCAGGTGCTCCAGCAGGTTGAGCGCGACGAACGACCAGGCGCCCTGGTTGGCCGGCTCCTCCTGGACCCAGGCGAAGTCCTCGGCGTTCGGGTAGCGCGACAGGGCGGCCCGGACCTCCTCCACGGGCAGCGGGTAGAGCTGCTCCATCCGGATGATCGTGGTGTCGGTGACGCCGCGCTCCTGGCGGGCCTGGAACAGGTCGTAGTAGACCTTGCCCGAGCAGAGCAGCACCCGCTTCACCTGTTCCGGGGCCGGGGCGGCCGAGTCGGCCAGGACCGGCTGGAAGGTGCCCGTGGTGAAGTCCTCCACCGGCGACACGCAGAGCTTGTGCCGCAGCAGCGACTTCGGCGTGAACACCACCAGCGGCTTGCGCTTCGGCGACAGGGCCTGGCGGCGCAGCAGGTGGAAGTAGTTCGCCGGGGTGGTCGGGATGGCCACCCGCATGTTGTCCTCGGCGCAGAGCTGGAGGAACCGCTCCGGGCGGCCGGAGGTGTGGTCCGGGCCCTGACCCTCGTGGCCGTGCGGCAGCAGCAGGGTGACCGCGGAGCGCTGGCCCCACTTCACCTCGCCGGAGGAGATGAACTCGTCGATCACCGACTGGGAGCCGTTGACGAAGTCACCGAACTGGGCCTCCCAGCAGACCAGCGCGTTGATGTTCTCCACCGAGTAGCCGTACTCGAAGCCCATGGCGGCGTACTCGGAGAGCAGCGAGTCGTGCACGAAGAAGCGGGACCGCTCGCCGTCGCCGGTGAGCGACTTCAGCGGCAGGTAGTCCTCGCCGGTCTTCGCGTCGACGATCGAGGCGTGCCGCTGGACGAAGGTGCCCCGGCGGGAGTCCTGCCCGGCGAGCCGGACGGTGACCCCGTCGTGCAGCAGCGAGCCGAACGCGATGATCTCGCCGTAGCCCCAGTCGATGTTGCCCTCGACGGACATCTTCGCCCGCCGGTCGAGCAGCTGCTGGATCCGCTTGTGCGGGGTGAAGCCCTCCGGCAGGTTGACGTGCGCCTCGCCGATCGCCTTCACCACCGCGGCGTCGGTGGCGGTCTCCACCTGCGGCTCCGGCTCCTCCTCGCGGCGCGGCCGGCTGAGCTGGCGCGGCGTGGTGGCCGCGTCCCGGGTGGCCTTGAAGACCCGCTCCAGCTGCGACTGGTAGTCGCGCAGCAGCTCCTCCGCGTCCTCCACGGTGATGTCACCCCGCCCGATGAGCTCCTCGGTGTAGAGCTTCCGGACCGACCGCTTCGAGTCGATGATCTTGTACATCTGCGGGTTGGACATCGACGGGTCGTCGCCCTCGTTGTGCCCGCGCCGGCGGTAGCAGACCATGTCGATCACGACGTCCTTGTTGAACGCCTGCCGGTACTCGAAGGCCAGCCGGGCCACCCGGACGACCGCCTCGGGGTCGTCGCCGTTGACGTGGAAGATCGGCGCCTGGATCATCCGGGCCACGTCGGTGCTGTAGAGGCTGGACCGGCTGTACTCCGGTGCGGTGGTGAAGCCGACCTGGTTGTTGACCACCACGTGCACGGTGCCGCCGGTGCGGTAGCCGCGCAGCTGCGACAGGTTGAGCGTCTCGGCGACCACGCCCTGGCCGGCGAAGGCGGCGTCACCGTGCACCGCCAGCGGCAGCACGGTGTAGCCCTCCAGCTTGAGGTCGATCCGGTCCTGCTTGGCCCGGACGATGCCCTCCAGCACCGGGTCCACGGCCTCCAGGTGCGACGGGTTGGCCACCACCGACACCTTGACCGCGTGCGCGCCGTCGGGGGTGGTGAACTTGCCGTTCTGGCCGAGGTGGTACTTCACGTCGCCCGAGCCCTGGGTGGAGCGCGGGTCGAGGTGCCCCTCGAACTCGGAGAAGATCTTCTCGTACGGCTTGCCGACGATGTTGGCCAGCACGTTGAGCCGGCCGCGGTGGGCCATGCCGATGACGACCTCGTCCAGCCCGCCCTCGGCGGAGCACTCCAGGATCTCGCCGAGCAGCGGGATCAGCGACTCGCCGCCCTCCAGCGAGAAGCGCTTCTGGCCGACGTACTTGGTCTGCAAAAAGGTCTCGAACGCCTCGGCGGCGTTGAGCCGGTTGAGCACGTGCTTCTGCTCCTCCGGGCTCGGCTTCTCGTACTTGCGCTCGACCCGCTCCTGGATCCAGCGCCGCTCCTCCGGGTCCTGGATGTGCATGTACTCGATGCCGACCCGGCGGCAGTACGAGTCGCGCAGCACGCCGAGGATCGAGCGCAGCTTCAGCCGCTGCTTGCCGGCGAAGCCGTTGACCGGGAAGGTCCGGTCCAGGTCCCAGAGGGTCAGCCCGTGCTGGAGCACGTCCAGGTCTGGGTGCTTGCGGATGGTGAACTCGAGCGGGTCGGTGTCGGCCATCAGGTGCCCGCGCACCCGGTACGCGTGGATCAGCTCGTGCACCCGGGCGGTCTTGTTGATCTGGCCCTCGGAGTCGACCGCCACGTCCTGCACCCAGCGCACCGGCTCGTAGGGCAGGCGCAGCGAGGTGAAGATCTGGTCGTAGAAGCCGCGCTCACCGAGCAGCAGCTCGTGCATCACCTTGAGGAACTCGCCGGACTGCGCGCCCTGGATGATCCGGTGGTCGTACGTGCTGGTCAGCGTGATGACCTTGCTGACCGCCAGCTCGGCCAGGGTGGCCTCGCTCATGCCCTGGTACGGCGCCGGGTACTCCATGGCGCCGACGCCGATGATGGCGCTCTGGCCCTGCATCAGCCGGGGGATCGAGTGGACCGTGCCGATGCCGCCCGGGTTGGTCAGCGAGATGGTGGTGCCGGCGTAGTCGTCCATGGTCAGCTCGTTGCGGCGGGCGCGCCGGACCACGTCCTCGTACGCCTGCCAGAACTGCCGGAAGTCCATCTGCTCGCAGCCCTTGATGGAGGGCACCACCAGGTTGCGGGAGCCGTCCGGCTTGACCAGGTCGATCGCGATGCCCAGGTTGACGTGCTCCGGGCGGACCATCGCCGGCTTGCCGTCGACCTCGGCGTAGGAGTTGTTCATCTCCGGGTGCTCGACGATCGCCCGGATCAGCGCGTAGCCGATGAGGTGGGTGAAGCTGACCTTGCCACCACGGCCGCGGGCCAGGTGGTTGTTGATCACGATGCGGTTGTCGACCAGCAGCTTCGCCGGGACCGAGCGGACGCTCGTCGCGGTCGGCACGGAGAGCGAGGCGTCCATGTTCTGGACGATCTTGGCGGCGACGCCGCGCAGCGGGGTGGTGCCGGCGGCGCTCGCGGCCGGGGCCTTCGCGGCCGGCTTGGCCGGGGCGGCCTTCTTCGCCGGGGCCGGCTCCGCGGCCTTCGCCGCCGGCTTGGCGGCGGGCTCGGCGGCCGGCTTGGCCGGGGCCGGCGCGGCCTTGGCGGCCGGCTCCGGGCTGACCGTGGCGACCGGCTCCTGCTGCTCGGCCGGCTCCGGGCGGGCCGCCGGGGCGGCGCCGTCCGAGCGCGGGGTGCCGGCGCCCGGTGTCGGTCGGTAGTCGGCGAAGAAGTCGTGCCAGGCCGAGTCGACGCTCGAGGGGTCGGCGAGATAGCGCTGGTACATCTCCTCGACGATCCACTCGTTCGGGCCGAAACCCGCCAGTGGGTTCTCCTGCGAAGTCTGCTGGGTCGACACGGCCGCTAATCGCCTCTTTCACGCGGTTGTGAATGTCACGCGGTGGCCCCCGGGCGCGATTCACCGGCGCTCGGGAGACGGGTCCCAGGCTACGCCGTACGGATGCCGCAGGCATTCTCGCCTCCGGCTGGTGGCCGGTTTCACAGAAGATGCCAGAAGTTCGGCAAACGCTGCGTGTCCCGTTCCGTCCTGCTAAGCGACGACGGCCCCGACCGGTGACGCACGGTCACCGGTCGGGGCCGGATGGTACGGGTGGTGCGGTTGCCGGCGGGTCAGGAGATGTCGCGCCGGCGGATGGTCAGCACGCCGATCGCGCCGGCCAGCACCGCATAACCGATCAGCACGGCGGCACCCGCCCAGCGGGGCGGGTTGCCCGGGATGTCGGTGCCGCTCACCATCAGCCCGGAGGCCAGCGAGGGCACCAGCAGCTGGAGCTGGTTGATCCAGTCGCCGAACTTCGCGGCCAGCAGCCCGATCGCGATGGCCGCGCCGATCGCGCCGCCCAGGTAGAGCAGGATGCCGGTCACCGTGGCGCCGATCTGGCTGCGGATCAGCACGCCCAGCCCCACCCCCAGCACCGACCAGAGCAGGTAGGCCAGCCCGTTGAGGGCCACCGCCCGCCAGACCGCGCCGTCGCCGAGGTGCGCCCCGACGTCCGTGGCCTTGAGGATCAGCGGGCCGACGGCCAGGTTCAGCAGCGTGGTGCCGATCCAGAAGAGCAGCGCGAGCACCCCCGCGGCGACCAGCTTGGCCATCATCACGGCGGTGCGGTGCGGCGCGGTGAGGAACGTGGTGGTCACCGTCTGGTGGAAGAACTCGCTGGTCACCACCACGATGCCGAGCAGCATCACGATGAGCAGGCCGAAGAACTGGCCGTTGGTGTAGATGTTGGCGGCCAGGTTGGCCACGTTGCGGACCGCCTCCACCTGGTCGGCCTGATCGGCCGGTACCTCGCCGAGGTCGCCGCTGTTCAGCGCCTCGGTCTGCAACCAGTTGAAGGCCATCGCGAGGGCCCAGAGCGGCAGGGTGATCAGGGCGAAGATCCACCAGGTGCTGGTGGTACGGATCTTGAGCAGCTCGGAACGGACCAGGTTCATCGGATCTCCGCCTTTCCGGCCGTCAGCTCCAGGAAGACGCCTTCCAGGTCGGGGCGTTCCGTGGTCAGCTCGTGCAGCTCGACCTTGGCGGCCAGGGCCACCCGGCCGACCGTCGGGGCGTCCGCCCCGGTCACCAGCAGGCCGCCGTGGCCGTCGGCGTCGACCGTCGCCGACTGCTCGCGCAGCGCGGCGACCAACTCGTCGGACTGCGGGGTACGCACCCGCACCCGGCCGCCGTGCGCCATCGAGCCGATCACCTGATCGACCGGCCCCTGCCGGATCAGCCGGCCGGCCGCGATGATCACCACGTCGTCGGCGAGCAGTTGCATCTCCGAGAGCAGGTGGCTGGAGACCAGCACGGTCCGCCCCTCGGCGGCCAGCCCCCGGAGGAAGCCGCGCATCCAGCGGATCCCCTCCGGGTCGAGGCCGTTGGCCGGCTCGTCCAGGATCAGCACCTGGGGGTCGCCGAGCATCGCGGCGGCGATCCCGAGCCGCTGCTTCATGCCCAGCGAGTAGCCCTTGAACTTGCGCTTCGCGGCCGGGGTCAGCCCGACCAGCGCGAGCGCCTCGTCGGCGCGCTGCCGGGGCAGGCCGGCGGCCGCGCAGATCACCCGGAGGTGGTTGATCCCGGTGCGGCCCTTGTGCGCGCTCGACGCCTCCAGCACGGCGCCGACCGAGTGCAGCGGGTCGGTCAGGTCGGCGTACCGCCGGCCGCCGATGGTGGCCGTCCCCGCGGTGGGGGTGACCAGGTTGAGCAGCATGCGCAGGGTGGTCGTCTTTCCGGCGCCGTTGGGGCCGAGGAAGCCGGTCACCCGTCCTGGCTGGACCGTGAAGGACAGATTGTCGACCGCCCGGACATTCTTGTATTCCTTGGTCAGTCCGGACACCACGATCTGGCCGGTACCGGCGCTGGGGCTCCTTCGCCCGTCGGACATCGTTCTCCTCTCCTGCCACGGCGCGCGGGGCGCGCCGGTGGGGACGCCGTTGCGGGGGCGCCGTGGCACAGCCTGGCAAGCCAGCGCAAGGGGGTCAATCAGGCGCGATGGGGATGTCCTCCTCCGGCTGGAGCAGGAGGCGATCGTTCTGAGGGAGGAGGATCACGGCTGGGGCAGCGCGATCCAGGTGGCCCGGGCGTAGCCGAGCAGGTCACCGCCGGGGCCGTAGAGGCTGGAGTGCACCTCCGCCTTGCGCCCCGCGCCGCCGACCGTCGCGCCGGTCACCACGCACTCGTCACCCGGCCGCGGCAGCGCCCGGACCACCGCGGCGATCCGGCCCAGCACGTACGGGCGGCCCGGGGCGATCACCGCCCAGCCGCCGGGGCAGTCCAGCGCCGCCCAGACGGTGGCGGGCACCACCTCAACCGGGGCGCGGAACGGCGCGGCGGTCCGCCCGTCCGGCAGCCGGCCCGGGAAGATCCGCAGGCCCGCCGGGTTCTGCGGCCCGCACACGTAACAGCCGGGGAAGGGATGCTCCACCAGCCCCGGGTACGCCTTCGCGGCGGCCTCGGCGGTGGGCCGGTCCACCGGCGGGACCACGGCGCTGAACTCCTCGACCCGGCGTACCTCGGCGATCACCTGGCCGGCCGGGTCGCGGACCTCGCCGTCGACCGCGGTCAGCGGGGTCTCCAGCGGGGGCGGCCGGCGGAGCGTGACCTCCACCGGTCCCCGGTCGTCGACGGCCGCCGCGAAGACCCCGGCGCTCCAGCCGCCGTTGCCGGAGCCGGCCGGCCCGTGGAACCGGGACTCGATGATCATGCCTGCCCTCCGGATGCGCTCGCCTGCCCCGGCAGCCTCGCACGCCCGCCCCGGCACGCTCCAGCCGCCCGCCGCCGCCCGCCCCGGTCGGCCGCCGGCCGACGGCGGGGCCCGCCCGCCGGTTGGCGTTCACCGGATCGACACCCTTCCCCACCGGGGGTGGCAACCCGGGCTACCTAGACAGGTGCCATGGCCGTTCTGCATGCCGCTGGCGCACCCCTGACGACCAGCGGATACACCCTCCTGATCGCCGACGACCCGACCCTGGTCGCGGCCGCCCAACGGCTGCGGCACGAGGTGTTCGCCACCGAGTTGGGCGCCAGCCTGCCGCCGGGCGCGGCCGGCCTCGACAGCGACGAGTTCGACGCCCACTGCGACCACCTCGTGGTGCTGCGCGAGGGCGCGGACGAGGTGGTCGGCACCTACCGGCTGCTGCCGCCCGGCCGGACCGACCGCCGCTACGCCGACGGCGAGTTCGACCTGTCCGCGCTCGCCCCGCTCCGGGACGACCTGGTCGAGGCGGGCCGCTCCTGCGTGCACCCGGACCACCGCTCCGGTGCCGTGATCAACCTGATGTGGGCGGGGATCACCCGCTACCTGCACCTGCGCGGCTCGCGCTGGCTCGGGGGCTGCGCCTCGGTGCCGGTGGCCGACGGCGGTGCCGCGGTGGCCGAGGTGTGGCGGCAGGTCACCGCCCGGCACCTCGCGCCGCCGCCGCTGCGGGTGACCCCCCGCCGGCCGTGGTTCGCCGAGGTACCGGCCGCCGGGCCGGCACCGGCGCCGGTCAGGCGCTCGCTGGTCCCGCCGCTGCTCCGCGGCTACCTGCGGCTGGGCGCGTGGGTCTGCGGCGAGCCGGCGTACGACCCGGAATTCGGCTGCGCCGACTTCTACGTGCTCCTCTCCCTGGACCGGTTGAACCCCCGCTACCTGCGGCACTTCCTCGGTGGGGCGGCGTCGTGACCGCCGGTGAGCTGTGGCGGCCGGCGTCCGGCTGCGGGCAGTGGTGCCTGCCGGCCGCCGCCGGGCCGGCCGTGCCGCCGGCGCGCCGGGCCGGCCGGCTGCTCGGCGTACTGGGAATGGTGTTGGCCGGGGTCGGGCTGGCCGCGCTGCTGCCGGTGCTGCCGGCGCGGGGCCGGCGGGCGGCGTTGCGCGGCTGGGCCCGGGGCATCCTGCGCGCCCTCGGCGTGCGGCTGGACGTGCACGGCCGGCTGCCGCGCCGGCCGGCGCTGCTGGTCGCCAACCACGTCTCCTGGCTGGACATCCTGGCGGTGCTGGCGGTCGCCCCGGCCCGGATGGTGGCCAAGCGCGAGGTCCGCGGCTGGCCGCTGGTGGGGCCACTGGCCGCCGCGGCCGGCACCGTCTTCGTGGACCGGTCGCGACCGCGCGACCTGCCGGCGACGGTGGGCCGGGTGGCGGCGGCGCTGCGCGCGGGACACCCGGTGGCGGTCTTCCCGGAGGGGACGACCTGGTGCGGCGCGGCGGCGGACTGCCGGCCGGCCCGGGGTTTCCGGCCGGCTCTCTTCCAGGCGGCGGTCGCGGCCGGCGCGCCGGTGGTGCCGCTGCGGCTTCGCTACCGGCACGCCGGCGACACCACCACGCTGGCCGCCTTCCTCGGCGAGGAGAGCCTGTGGCGGTCGGTACGCCGGGTGCTGGCCGCGCGCGGTCTGACCGTGTCGGTCGGGGTGGCCGCCGCGCTGCACCCCGCGCCGGACGGGGACCGGCGGGTGCTGGCCCGGGCCGCCGAGTCGGCGATCCTGCTGACCCCCACCCGCCCGGCCCGGCCCGCGGTGGTGGCGCCGGCCGGCGCGGACGCCCGCCCGCTCCCGATGCCGCTCGGCACGGTCCGTCCGGTCTCAGCCGACCCGGTGGCCGGTGCCCGGCCCGAGGCAGCCGGTCCGGAGGCGGTCCTGGATCTCGCCGCCTGACCGACGCGCTGCGGGCCGCTGGATGCTCGCGGTTACCTGCCGCACGGTCCCGGCGGCTCCGGCCGGCACTCGCGACAGTCTTGTTCAGTCGCGATGTATCGCGTTATGCTTCGTCCCGTCGCTCGACGCGTCTCCGGCGCGTCGCCGAGGGGAGGACACCATGGCCAGCTGGACCGTCGACAGCCCGCAGCAGCTCACCCTGGACGAACCGGTCACCCGGCTGGACGTCCGGCTGATCAGCGGCCGGCTCAACGTGGTCGGCACCGACGGCCCGGCCCGGGTCGACATCGCCCGGGTCAGCCGCCGGCCCATCCTCGTCGAGCTGCGCGACGGGCGGCTCACCGTCCGCCACCCGCGCCCGGCCCGCTGGCCCGGGGTGCTCTGGTGGCTGGGCCAGCTCGGCCGCCGGTTCCGGGCCGAGGTCTCCATCGCGGTACCGGCCGACGTGCTGGCCGACCTGCACCTGATCGACGGCTCGCTGGTCGCCTCCGGCCTGCGCCGGGACACCCGGGTCGATGTCGTCTCCGGCCAGGTCACCCTGATGGGGCTGCGTGGCCTGACCCAGGCGAAGGTCACCTCGGGGCCGGTGGAGGCGCTGGGCGTGGGCGGCGACCTCAACCTGGAGACCGTCTCCGGCGAGTTGATCCTCGCCGACAGCGCGCCCGAGCGGGTCCGCGCCCACGCGGTCTCCGGGTCGATCACCTGCGACCTCGACAACCCCCGCGGCAGCGAGATCCGGCTCAGCGCGATCTCCGGCAGCATCACCGTGCGGGTACGCGAGGACAGCGACCTCACCGTCCACCTGCACACCACCTCCGGCCGGATCACCAGCGGCTTCCCCCAGGTCTCCGCCGGGCAGCACGGGTTCGGCGCGGTGAAGGACAGCCACGGGGTGCTCGGCGGCGGCGCCGGTAAGCTCTGGGCGTCCGCGATCTCCGGCAGCATCGCCCTGCTCGCCCGGCCCGTCGAGGGCACCGACGACCTCCGGGAGCTGCCGTGACCGCCGTTTTCAGCCACGGGCGGCTCCGGCTCTACCTGCTCAAGCTGCTCGACGACGGTCCCAAGCACGGCTACGAGCTGATCCGGCTGCTGGAGGAGCGCTTCCTCGGGCTCTACGCGCCGAGCGCCGGCACCATCTATCCCCGGCTGCAACGCCTCGAGGTCGAGGGACTGGTCACCCACACCGCCGCCGGCGGTCGCAAGGTGTACGAGATCACCGAGGCGGGCCGGGCCGAGCTGCGCCAGCGCGCCGACGAGCTGGCCACCCTGGAATCCGACATCACCGCCTCGGTGGCGGACCTCTCGGCGCTGGCCGGGGAGATCCGCACCGAGGTCCGCGGTTCGGTCCGGGACCTCAAGCGGGAGCTGCGCGAGGCGGCCCGGCAGACCCGGCAGGCGCGCTGGCAGCCCACCCCGCCGCCGTACCGGCCCGCCAACGGTGGCCCGGCCAACCCCGGGGAGTCGCCCCTGCTCGCCGAGTTCGACCAGCGCCTCGCCGCGTTCACCGTCGAGGTCGGCGCGCTGGTCCGGGCCGGGCGGCTCACCGACACCCAGCTGCGGACCGCCATCCGGCTGCTCGACGGCGCGCTGGACGGACTGCGCCGGCTGCTCCGCTGACACGCGGCCGGCTCACAGCGTGTTTGCAGGATCCACCCAGCGGGACCGCAGCCGGAGCGCGGATGATGGGTGCCATGGTGGCTACCCAGACCGAGGCCAGACTGCTCGTCGTCGAGGACGACCCGAACATCCTCGAACTGCTCTCCGCGAGCCTGCGCTTCGCCGGGTTCGACGTCGCCACCGCCACCAGCGGCAGCGCGGCGCTGAACGCCGCCAAGGACCACCGCCCCGACCTGGTCGTGCTCGACGTGATGCTCCCCGACCTGGACGGCTTCGAGGTCATCCGGATGCTCCGCGAGGGCGGCACGCGTACCCCGGTGGTCTTCCTGACCGCCCGGGACGCCACCGATGACAAGATCCGCGGGCTCACCCTGGGCGGCGACGACTACGTCACCAAGCCGTTCAGCCTGGAGGAGCTGACCGCGCGCATCCGGGCCGTGCTGCGCCGCACCGCCACCGGCGAGCACGCCCCCTCCCGGCTCACCTTCGCCGACCTCGAGCTGGACGAGGAGACCCACGAGGTGCACCGGGCCGGCCAGCGGGTGCAGCTCTCGCCGACCGAGTTCAAGCTGCTGCGCTACCTGATGCTCAACGCCAACCGGGTGCTCTCCAAGGCGCAGATCCTCGACCACGTCTGGAACTACGACTTCCGCGGTGACGACAACATCGTCGAGTCGTACATCTCCTACCTGCGGCGCAAGGTCGACAACACCCAGCCCCGGCTGATCCACACCCTGCGCGGGGTCGGATACGTGCTGCGCAAGCCGGCGGCGTGAACCTCGTCCACGACGCGAAGGGCTGGCTGCGGGCCATCCCGCTGCGGGTCAAACTGGTCGCCTCGGTCCTCGCCCTGGTGGCGGCGGCGCTGGTCGTGATCAGCTCGCTCACCGCGTACTTCCTGCACAACTACCTGGTGGACCGGATCGACGGGGAGCTGAGAGACCAGCTCGACCGGGGCGTGACCGTCAACCAGGAGACGCTGAACACGCTGCCCACCGACTACCTGCTGGCCCAGTGGAACAGCACCATCCAGAAGGGCAGCGTGGCCCGGGACCGGGCCCTGACCGACGAGGACCTGCCCGCCGGACTCACCGAGCAGGCCTGGTACGACAGGCACTCCAACCAGGACGCCTTCACCACCGACGGGGCGGACAAGCGGGTCCGCTGGCGGGTCATGGTCCGGCAGGATGGCGAGGACAGCTTCCGGGTGATCGGGCAGAACCTCACCGACGTGGACCTCGCCGTCCGCCAGTTGGTCTGGATCGACCTGCTGGTGGGCGGAGCGGTGCTGATCATCCTGGCGTCGGTGGGCGCGGGCATCGTGCGTACCAGTCTCAAACCGCTCGTGGAGATCGAGCGGACCGCGGCGGCCATCGCCGGCGGCGACCTGACCCGCCGGGTGCCGGACCCCGAGGAGGGGCACGACTGCCCGACCTCCGAGCTGGGCCGGCTCTCCCGGGCGCTGAACGCGATGCTCGCCCAGATCGAGGCGGCCTTCACCGCCCGGGCGGCCTCCGAGGCGGCCGCCCGGACCGCGGAGGTGAGCGCCCGGGACGCCGCCGCGGCGGCCCAGGCGTCCGAGGCCCGGGCCCGCCGGTCGGAGGAGCGGATGCGGCAGTTCATCGCCGACGCCTCGCACGAGCTGCGTACCCCGCTGACCACCATCCGGGGCTTCGCGGAGCTGTACCGGCAGGGCGCGGCCCGGCAGCCGGAGCAGACCGCCGGCCTGCTGCGCCGGATCGAGGACGAGGCGGCCCGGATGGGGCTGCTGGTGGAGGACCTGCTGCTGCTGGCCCGGATGGACCGGGAACGCCCGATCACCCTGGCCCCGGTGGAGCTGCCGGTGCTGGCCACCGACGCGGTGCAGGCGGCCCGGGCGGTCGACCCGGAGCGCCGGATCGAGCTGGACATCGAGCCGGGCGCCGGAACGCTGGTGGTGCTGGGCGACGACGCCCGGCTGCGCCAGGTGATCGGCAACCTGATGACCAACGCGCTCACCCACACCCCCACGGAGGCCGCCGTGACCCTGCGGTTGCGGTCGGAGTCGGGCAACCTGGCCGTGGTGGAGGTGGCGGACACCGGCCCGGGGCTCACCGCGGAGCAGGCCGAACGGGTCTTCGAGCGGTTCTACCGGGTGGACGCGGCCCGGACCCGGCGGGCCGGCGGGCCGACCAGCACCGGGCTCGGACTGGCCATCGTCGCGGCGTTGGTCTCCGCCCACCACGGCACCGTCGAGGTGGTGCAGACCCCGGGCGGCGGGTCCACCTTCCGGGTGAAGCTGCCGCTGCTGCCGGAGGCCGCCGAGTCCGGCGAGTGACTTTCAGAAAAGATTCAGCCAGGTTCCAGGCCGGTCGCAGTGCCGGCGGGAAAGGTGGAGGACATGACCGACCACGAGACCGACCCGCTGCGGTCGCCGGCTCCCGCCGACGCCGAGCCGTCGCACCCGACCGCCGAGCTGCCCCGCACCGGAAACGGGCAGTCGGACTCCACCGCCGAGCTGCCGGACGCCGGGCACCGCCCCGCCGACCCGGCCGCGACGGTGGCTCCGGCCGACTCCCCGGCCGCCGGAACCACCGCCCCGACCGCCGACCCCGGCCACCACCCGGCCGTCGAGGCCGACCGCACCGCGGTGCCGGCCCAGCCCGCCAGCCCGTACGCGCCGCCGGTGGCGACCGCGTCCGCGCCGCCGTACCAGGCGCAACAGCACTGGTGCGGGGCGCAGCAGAGCTGGTCGAACCAGGGCGGCTACCCGCCGTACGGCACCGGACCGGTGCCGCCGTACCAGCAGCACCAGGCGTACCTGGGTGGGCAGCCGCACCAGCCCGGCCAGCCGCTCCCGCCGTGGGGCGCGCAGCAGCAGCCGGCCCGGCCGAGCCGGGCGGGCAAGTTCGTCGGTGCCGGCGCCCTGGCGCTCGCCCTGATGCTCGGCTCCGGGGTGGCCGGCGGCGCCCTGGCGCTCGCCGTGGGCGGGCACACCACCGTGACCCGCACCTACTCGGCCGCTCCGGTGATCAACAGCGCCGACCTGCCGAAGATCGCGGCTTCCGTCCAGGACAGCATCGTCACGATCATGACGGGCAGCGGTGAGGGCTCCGGGGTGATCCTCAGCGCCGACGGGTACGTGCTGACCAACAACCACGTGGTCGCCTCGGCCAGCGGCGACACGGTGAAGGTGGTCTTCGCCGATGGCAAGACCGCCCAGGCGAAGATCATCGGCACCGACCCGAAGACCGACCTCGCCGTGGTCCAGGCCAGCGGGGTGAGCGACCTGAAGGCGGCCAAGTTCGGCGACAGCGACGCCATGCAGGTCGGCGACCAGGTGCTCGCCCTGGGCAGCCCGCTCGGCCTGCAGGGCTCCGTCACCGCCGGCATCCTCAGCGCCCGCGACCGCACCATCGCCGCTGGTGAGGGTGGCCAGCAGCAGAGCCCTCAGCAGGCCGCCAGCTCGATCTCCGGGCTGCTGCAGACCGACGCGCCGATCAACCCGGGCAACTCCGGCGGCGCGCTGGTCAACACCCGGGGTGAGGTGATCGGCATCAACACCGCGATCGCCACCGCCGGGCAGGGCAGCAACGGCAACATCGGCGTCGGCTTCGCCATCCCGAGCAACAAGGCCAAGGACGTCGCCCAGAAGCTCCAGCGCGGCGAGAAGGTCAGCCACCCGTCCCTCGGTGTCAGCGTGACCGGCGCGGAGGACGGCGGTGCGCTGGTCTCCGACGTGGTCGCCGGCAGCGCCGCCGAGAAGGCCGGCCTCCAGCGCGGCGACGTGATCACCAAGTTCGGCGACAAGGCCATCAACGACTCCAACGACCTGGTCGGCGCCGTGCAGGCCGGCAAGGTCGGGGACCGGGTCGACGTGCAGTTCAAGCGAAACGGATCGACCCAGAACGCAACCGTGACGCTCGCCGAGACGTCGTAACACCAGGACCTGCCTCCTCCACACGGGCGGCGGGGTACGGAGCCAAGGGGGTTGGTTCCGTCCCCCGCCGCCCTTTTTCTGCCGCCGGCTCGGCGAGGCCCGGCCGGGCGGCCCGCTCACCCGGTCCGGGTGAGCCGGTCTCACCCGGACCGGCGGCACGGTGGCGGGACCCGCAACCGCACGGGAGGGGACGTCATGACCACCACTGCCGCCGTCCGTACCGACCCGGAGATCCAGCGCGACGTGCTCGCCGAGCTGGACTGGGACGCCCAGACCCGGCCGGCCGAGATCGGGGTGACCGTGGCCGACGGGGTGGTCACGCTGACCGGCCAGGTGGACAGCTACGCCCGCCGGTGGGCGGCCGAGCGCTGCGCGCACCGGGTACGCGGGGTCCGGGCCGTCGCCAGCGACCTGGCGGTGCGGCTGCCGGTCACCGAGGAGCGCACCGACGCGGACCTGGCCGTCGCGGCGAGCCGGGCGCTGGAGTGGGACAGCTTCGTCCCCGCCGAGCGGCTGGACGTGACCGTGGCCGACGGCTGGGTGATGCTCCGCGGCGACGTGGAGTACGGCTTCCAGCGGCGCACCGCCGAGCGGGAGTTGCGCCGGCTGCGCGGCGTACGCGGGGTCACCAACCTGGTCGAGGTGCGCCCGCCCACCCCGCCCAGCGACGAGCAGAACCGGCGGGACCTGCAACGGGTGCTCTTCCGCCGGACCGGCACGGAACGGATCGAGGTGCGGGTCAGCGGCGACACGGTGGTGCTCGACGGGGTGGTCAGCGCCTGGTGGCAGCGGGAGGAAGCGGAGCGCGCCGCCTGGGCCACGCCGGGCGTACGCGAGGTCCACGACCGGATCGTGGTGGCCGGCTGAGCCACCGGGCGGGGCCGTTTACCGCTCGGCGGGTCGGGAAAGCGTCGCCGATCACGCACGCCAGGGACCATCGGGGGAGGGCTCGTGGCCGTGAAGAACCCGTCGGCGGACCGGTCGGGAGGCCGTCCGTTGCGGATCGCCATGGTCGTCCCGCCGTGGCTGTCGGTGCCGCCGCCCGGTTACGGCGGGTTGGAGCAGGTGGTGGCCGGCCTGGTCGACGCGCTCGTGGACCACGGTCACGCGGTGACCCTCTTCGGCGCCGGGCCGCACCACGGCACCACCGCCGACTACGTCGCCACCTGCCGCGACCTCCAGTACGACCGGCTGGGCGAGTCGCTGCCCGAGCTGGCCCACCTGGCCCAGGTCAACCACCTGATCGAGCCCGCCGACTTCGACATCGTCCACGACCACACCACCATCGGCCCGATGGTCGCCGGCCGGCGCGCCGTGCCCACCGTGGCGACCGTGCACGGCAATCCGGTGGGCGAGTACGGCACCGTGCTCAGCGACACCGACCGCGGGGTGGGCCTGATCGCGATCTCGCACGCCCAGCGCCGGGCCAACCCGGGACTGCCCTGGGTGGGCACGGTGCACAACGCCCTGCCGTTGCGGGACGTCCCGCGCAAGCGGGTGGCCGGCCGGGGCCCGGTGCTCTGGCTCGCCCGGTTCAGCCCCGACAAGGGGCCCGACCTGGCGATCCGCGCCTGCCGGGCGGCCGGGCTGCCGCTCACCCTGGCCGGCAAGTGCAACGAGCCGGCCGAACGCCGCTACTTCGAGCAGGTGGTCGAGCCGATGCTCGGCGACGACGTGACCCTGGTGCTCAACGCCGACCGGGAGGCCACCCTGCGGCTGCTGCTCGACGCCCGCTGCCTGATCATGCCGATCCAGTGGGCCGAGCCGTTCGGCATGGTGATGGTGGAGGCGATGGCGACCGGCACGCCCGTGGTGGCGCTGCGCCGGGGCGCGGTGCCGGAACTGGTTCGCTCCGGGTTGACCGGGCTGGTGTGCGACCGGCCCGAGGACCTGCCGGCGGCGCTGCGCGAGGCGGACCACCTCGACCCGGCCGACTGCGTGGCGCACGTGGCGCAGAACTTCTCGGTGGACCGGATGGCGTGGGACTACGAATCGGTCTACCGCGGCTTCCTGGCCAGCCGGGCGGTGCCGGCCGGCGGGTGGGCGACCGCGCGGGTCGCCGTCCGCTGACGGTCAGCTGCGGGCCGCGGCCAGCCCGGCGGCGGCGGCGTCGAGCTGACGGGCGTACTCCGGGCTGATGCTGCCCTCGCGCCGGCGGTCGTCGATCTTTTCGCGGAGCCGGTCCACCGCGACGGTCAGGTCGCCGGCGCCGGACGCCGCGGTCGCGTTGCGCAGCAGGTTCCGCAGGTCAACCCCGACGTCCCGGCGGATCTGGCCGGCCGCCAGCCCGGCGTCGATCAGCCCGTCCACCCGGTTGGCCGCTTCGGCCAGGCTGACCACCGGCGGCGGCGCGGGCGTGCCGCCGGTCGGGGGCGTCGACCGGGCCGGGTTGGACGGCGAGGGCGTGGGCGACGGCGGGCTCGGGTCGGCCGGCGTGGCGGAGGGGACCACCACCGGCCCGGCGGTCGGCAGCCCGGCGGGTGGCTGCGGCCGGTCCGGGAGCAGGGTGGGCACCAGCACCGCGGTGCCGGCCACCGCCACCACGGCGACGCCGACCACGAGCAGCGGGACGCGCCGCCGGGGCGGGGTCCCGGCCGCCGCCGGGTCGGCGTCCGGCCCGGTGGGGACGGTCCGCGTCGAGCCCGGCTGGGTCCGCTGCTCGGCGGGGAGCGCCGGCAGGGTCACGGTCGGCGCCAGCATGGTCGCGGCCTGCGGGTCGGCGGGCAGCAACTGGTCCCGCAGGGTGCTCGCCACCTGGTGCGCGGTGGGCCGCCGCCGCGGTTCGCGGGCCAGGCAGCGCACGCAGATCTCCGCGACCGGTGACGGCAGTCCGGGTACGCCGGCCAGGCTGGGCGGCTCCTCCTCGGCCAGCGCCTCGGTCAGCTGCTCCCAGGTTTCCGCCGGGTACGGCACCTGCCCGGTCAGCGTCTCGAAGAGCAGCACGCCGAGGGAGTAGACGTCGGTGGCCGGCTGGGCGGGCGCCCCGTCCAGCCGCTCCGGCGCCACGTACGCCGGGGTGCCGAAGGTGCCGCCGTCCTCGTCCTCGTCGGGGGCGCCGACCCGGGTGGCGATGCCGAAGTCGAGCACCTTCGCGCCCACCCGGGTCATCATCACGTTCGCCGGGGTGATGTCCCGGTGCACGATGCCGAGCCGGTGCGCGGCGGCCAGCGCCTCGGCGACCTGGGCGGCGACCTCCACGGCCTCCGGCCAGGGCAGCGGTCCCTCGGTGAGCCGGTACTCCAGTTCCTCGCCGGCGAGCAGCTCCATCACCACGAACGAGGTGATGCTGCCGTCCGGGGCCACCGTCTCGCCGTAGTCGTGCACGGCGGTGACGTGCGGGTGCACCAGTTGGGCGGCGGAGCGGGCCTCCTCGCGCACCATGTCCCGGAACCGCGCGTCGGCGGCGAGCGAGGGCGCGAGCACCTTGACGGCCACCACCCGGTCGAGGACCTCGTCCCGGGCACGCCAGATCACCGACATGCCGCCGGCCCCGATCTGGTCGATGAGCCGGTACCTGCGGGCCAGCAGCCTGCCGGCGTGCAGTGACGCCTTCACATCGCACCTGCCTGGGCTTGGGAGCGGTATCAGGTTGCGCGAATGTGTCCGACCTGTCAACGGTTGACTGATCAGCGGTCGACGATGCATACGCCGCCCGCGCCAGCGGGCCGTGGACGCCGTACGCGCCGGCCGCGCCGGAGCCGCTACCGGCCGCGTGCCAGGATGAACGGCATGGCAGGCGGTCCGGTGGCGTTCGTGCTCGGCGGCGGCGGCGTGCTCGGCGCGGTCGAGGTGGGCATGCTGCGCGCGCTGTTCCGGGCCCGGATCCGGCCGGACCTGGTGCTCGGCACCTCGATCGGGGCGGTCAACGGCGCCCTGGTGGCCGCCGACCCGACCGAGGCGGTCACCGACCGGCTGGTCCGGCTCTGGGCCTCGCCGGAGGCCAGCGAGGTCTACGGCGACTCGGTGGCCCGGCAGTTGCGCCGGTTCGCCGCCCGTACCCACCTGCACTCGCCCCGGCCGCTGCGCCGGCTGCTGGAGAGCGAGCTGGGCGAGGCGACCACCTTCGCGGACCTGAAGGTGCCGTTCCGCTGCTGCGCGGCGAACATCGAGCGGGCCGCCGAGCACTGGTTCCACAGCGGACCGCTGGTGCCGGCGGTGCTCGCCTCCGCCTCGGTGCCGGGGCTGCTGCCGCCCACCGAGATCAACGGCCAGCACTACATCGACGGCGGCGTGGTCAACTCGATCCCGGTCGGTGAGGCGGTCGCCGCGGGCGCCACCCGGATCTTCGTGCTCCAGGTGGGCCGGATCGAGCGTGAGCTGACCCCGCCCCGGCGGCCCTGGGAGATCGCCCAGGTGGCCTTCGAGATCGCCCGGCGGCACCGGTTCGCCCGGGAGATGGCGGCGCTGCCCGACGGGGTGGAGGTGCACGTGCTGCCCACCGGTGGTCCGGGGCCGCGCGAGGACAGTCCGTGGGCCTACCGGGACATGGCGGCGGTGGGCCGGCGAATCAGCCGCGCCTACACCGCCTCCCGCCGCTACCTGGACACCCACCTGGAGCGCTGATGCCGCTGCCGCCCCGATGGGTACGCCGACTGCTGCTGGCTCCCGGCGTCGTGCTGCTCGCCGTCGCCGTGGTGCTCACCCTGCCCGCCTGGGCGTTGCTGGCGCTGGCCGCGTCGCCGCTGGTGCCGGGGCGGCTGCGCCCGCTGCGGCTGCTCTGGATCGGCACGGTCTACCTGGTCTGGGACGCGGCCGCGCTGCTCGCCCTCTTCGTGCTCTGGCTGGCCTCCGGCTTCGGGGCACACAAACGGTCGCCGGCCTTCCAGCGGGCGCACTACCTGGTCGCCGGGCGCTTCCTCCGGGTGCTCTTCTGGCAGGCCCGCTGGACGCTGCGGTTGTCCATCGACGTGGTCGGCACCGACCCCGACACGGCCCTGCCCGGCCGCCCCGAGCTGGTGCTCTGCCGGCACGCCGGGCCGGGCGACTCGTTCATCCTGATCCACGCGCTGGTGAACTGGTTCCACCGGGAGCCCCGGATCGTGCTCAAGGAGAGCCTCCAGTGGGATCCGGCGATCGATGTGCTGCTCAACCGGCTGCCCAACCGGTTCATCGCGCCGGGACCGGACGGCCGCGACTCGGCGATCCGGCAGATCGGGCACCTCGCCACCGACCTGGACGACGACGACGCGTTCGTGATCTTCCCGGAGGGCGGCAACTTCACCCCGAAGCGCCGGCTGCGGGCCATCGCCCGGCTGCGCGCCCTCGGGCTGGAACGGATGGCCCGGCGCGCCGAACGGATGCGCCACGTGCTCGCCCCGCAGCCCGGCGGGTTGCTGGCCGCCCTGGAGGCCGCCCCGGACGCCGGGGTGATCTTCGTGGCGCACACCGGGCTGGACCAGATGCTCACCGTCACCGACGTGTGGCGGGAACTGCCGATGGACAAGCGGATCGTGATGCGCTTCTGGTCGGTGCCGCCGGAGGAGGTGCCGACCGGCCGGCAGGAACGCATCGACTGGCTCTTCGACTGGTGGGCACGGATCGACCGGTGGATCGCCGCAAACCGGGACGGGGCGGCCGCGCGCTGACCCAGCCGGGAGCCGCCTGGTTGCGTAGGGTGCCATCGTGGAGCAGATCTGCGTGGTGACGACGGTCGTGGATGCCCGCCGGGTGGCGGACGTCCTCGCCGCCGCGGCGGTCGCCGGTCGTGCGGCGGCGTGCGCCCAGGTCGGTGGGCAGGTGGACAGCACCTACTGGTGGCAGTCCGCGATCCAGACCAGCAGCGAGTGGTCGGTGCAGTTCAAGACCGCCCCGGACCGGGTGGACGCGCTCGTCGAGCAGATCCGGGCCAACCACCCGTACGAGGTCCCGGAGATCCTGGTGACCCGGGTGGAGAGCGGCAACCCCGACTACGCCGCCTGGGTGCACGACCAGACCCGACCCTAGGTACGCCTACTCTGTGCCGGCTTGCGGCCGGTGCCGATGCTGGTCCGGTGGAGAACACCGGCTATCCCTGCCCCGCCTGCGGCGGCCCCGCCGACCTGACGGCCGGCTGCCGCGGCTGCGGTCGCCCGCCGTACCCGCCCGCCGCCGAGGTGATCCGGCTGGACCGGGAGATCGCGGCGCTCACCCCGCAGGTGGAGCGGGCCCGGGCGGCGTACCAGGAGCTGGCGACCCGGCTCGGGACGGCCCGGCAGCGCCGGTCGGACCTGAGCGTCCGGATCCGCCGCGAGATCCCGCCGCCGCGTCCGGTCGTCGCAACGCCGCCGGTCGGCCCGGTGCGGCCGGTCGGTCCGGTGGCGCCCGTCGGTCCGGTGGCACCGGTCGGTCCGGTGGCGCCCGTCGGCCCGGTGGCGCCGGTGCGGCCGGGCGGCGCGGAGGCCTCGACCCGGGCGGTGCAGGGGCTCCTCTTCGTCCTCGGTGGACTGCTGCTCGGCACCGCGGCGGTGGTCTTCACCGCGGTGGCCTGGGCCGCGTTCGGGGTGGCCGGGCGGGCGCTGATCCTGCTCGCGGTCACCGCGCTCACCCTGGCCGTACCGCTGGTGGCCCACCGGCGCGGGCTGCGCGGCACCGCCGAGACGTTCGCCGCGGTGGGGCTGCTCCTGGTGCTGCTCGACGGGTACGCCGCCTGGTCGGTGAACCTGTTCGGGGTGGCCGGCTGGCCGGGGAGCCGCTACGCCGCGCTGGTCGGCTGCGTGGGCACCGCGGTGGCGGCCGGGTACGCCCGGTTGAGCCGGCTCACCGGGCCGTGGTTCGCGGCGCTGCTCATCGCCCAGCCGGTGCTGCCGCTGGCCGCCGCGGCCGCCGCGCCGTCGGCCGCCGGCTGGGCGCTGGTCCTCACCGGGCTGGCGTTGGGCGACCTCGTGGTGGTGGTCGTCCTGCGGAACCGGGCCACGTCACCGGCGACCGCCGGAGCCGGGACGCCGGCGTCGCCGGTGAGTGGCGGACCCGGCGGCGCCGGGGTGGTCGGCGGGGGGCCGGCCACTCCGGTGGTCCGGCACGGGGGGACGGCGGCCGGCGGGGGGCCGGCCGCCGCTCCGCCGGACCCGAACCGCGTCCACCCGCCGGCGCCGGCCGGCCCCGCTCCGATCGGCCCGCTCGCGCCGTGGGGTGCGGTCGCGCCCCAGGGGCCGTCGGCGGCGGCGGTGGGGCAGGCGCTCGGCTGGCTCGGGTACGCCCTCGCGCTCGCCGTCGCGGCCGGCTGCGCGCTGGTCCCGCTGGCGCTGGGGCGGGCCGCCGGTACGCCGCTGCTGGCCGGCGGGCCGCTGCTGCTGGTGGTGCTGGCCCTCGGCGCGGGGGCGTACGCCGCCGGCAGCCGCGGGTACCGGGCCGCGGCCGCCGCGCTGCTGGTGCCGGTGCTGGCCGCCGCCCTGCTCCGGCCGGTGGCCGAGCTGCGCCCCGGGCTGCTGCTGGTGGCCGCCGGTCTGGTGGCGGCCGGACTGTCCGGGGTGGCGCGGGCGGTGCCGGCGCGGCTGCGCACCGGTCCCGGGGCGGGCGCGCTGGTCGTGGCGGCCGGGTTGGGGCCGGTCGTCACGCTGCTCACCTCGTTCGTCGCGGCGGCCGGCGTGGCCGCCGCGTACCCGGCCTGGACGGGGGCGGAGCCGGTGCCGGCGCCGGCCTGGGGCTGGCAGCTGCCGGTGGCCGTGCTGCTCACCGCCGGCGCGGTCGCGGCGCACCTGCCCCGCCCCGCCCGGCCGCTGGCCTGGGTGATCGGCGGGGCGCTGGTGGTGCTGGCCGCGCCCGCCGTCGCCGACACCCCCTGGCCGCTGGTGGTGGCGCTGGACCTGGTCGCCGCCGGCGCGCTGCTGCTCGGCGCGGTGTTCCGCCCGCGCCCGGAACAGTCCACCGTGCTGGCGCCCGCCGGCGCCGCCGCCGTCCTCTTCGGACACGCCCTGCTGGTCGGCCGCGCCGACCCGGCCGGGGCCGGCACCGGCCTGGCGGTCCTCGCCGCCGTGGGCCTGCTGACGGCGGTCCGGGGTCGCCGGGGCGCCGGTGCGCAGCCGGCCGTCGCCGGGGTGGCGCTGGGCGCCGCGCTGCTCGCCGTGCCGGCCGGCGTGGCGGTCGCGCTGCTCGGCCTCGGCGCACCGTCCTGGTGGCAACTGCGCGGCGCGGCCGTCGCGGTCGCGCTGCTGGTCGTGGCCACGCTCGCGGTCCGCCGGAGCTGGCCCGACCTGCACGGGTACGCGGTGACCGGCTGGGCCGTGGCGCTGGCCGCGGTCGGCGTCGCGCCGCTGCTGCTCGGCAACGGCGAGCCGTTCTCCGGCTACGCCGCGGCGGGTGTGCTGCTGGCGGTGGCCACCGGTGGCCGGGCCCGGCCCGCGCGCGCCCCGCGGGTGGTCGGCGTCGCGCTGGCCGGCCTGGCGCTGCTCGCCAGCGCTCCGGTGGCCCTCGAGGTGCTCGGGGAACTGCCGGTACGTCCCTGGTCCGGGGTGCCCGAGGGCGGGCCGGTGCCGAGCGCCGTCCGCGCCGGGCTGGCGCTGGTGCTGCTGGGCGTTGCCGCGGCGGCGTACTCCCGGACCGCGCCCGGGTCGACCGGCCGCCCGGCGACGGTGGCGCTGCCGTTCGGCGCGGTGGCGCTGCCGGTGCTGCTGGCCGGGGCCGGCGCGCCCTGGCCGGTGGTGCCCGCCGTGGTCTTCGGCACCGGGCTGGCCGCGCTCCTGGTGGCCGCGCTCGCCGCGCCCCGACCGCAACTGCTGCCGGTGACCGTCCCGCTCGGGCTGCTGCTCACCCCGGTCGGGCTGGGCGGGCTCGCCGCCACCCGGGCCGGGACGCTGGCCGGGCTGGGCGCGGTGGTGGTCACGGCCGCCGTGGCGGGGGCGGCCGGCCGGTACGCCGGCACCCGGCTCGCCGGCTGGCTGGCGGCCGTGGCGGCGGCCACCGGGTTCGCGGTGACCGCGCCGCTGGCGGCCGGACTGCCGCTGCGGACGGCGGCCTTCGCGGTGCTGGCGGTGGCCGTGGCGGTGCTGCACGCGGTACCGCTGCTGCGCGCCACGACCGTCCGGGTGCCGCCGGGGGGCCCGGGCGCTGCGGTGCCATCGACCGCCGCCGGCACCGTTGGTCCGGTGCCGGCGGACGGTGCCGGTCGGGTGCGGGCCGGGGTGGTGGCACGTACCGGGGTGGCGGATCCGGCGGTGGCGCTGGAGGCGGCCGCGCAGGCGGTGGCCCTGCTCGCGCTGCTGCTCACCGTCGGCGCGTTGCGCCCGGCGTCGACGGTCTGCACCCTCTGGGGCGTGGCCGTGGCGCTGCGGGTGCCGCGCCGGGGCGAGTCGAGCGCGCGGCGGTGGGCCCTCGCCGGGGTGGCGGGCGGCAGCGTGCTGCTCGGCGGCTGGCTGCAACTGCTGGCCAGTAGGGTGACGCTGCTGGAGGCGTACACCGTGCCGGCGGCGGCGCTGGCCCTCGGCGTCGGCCTGGTGGCGCTACGCAGCCGGCCCGGCCTGAACAGCTGGCTGGCGCTCGGCCCGGGGCTGGCGGCGGTGCTGCTGCCCGGCCTGGTGTCGGTGGTGGCCGCGCCGGAGCCGCAGCCGTGGCGGCGGCTGGCGCTCGGCGTCGTCGCCCTCGGCGCGGTGCTCGGCGGCGCGGTCCGGCGCTGGCAGGCGCCCGTGGTGCTGGGCGCGGCCGCCCTGGTGCCGCTCGCGCTGCACGAGCTGGCCCGGGGTTGGGACCTGCTGCCCCGCTGGATCTTCCTGGGGCTGGGCGGGCTGGCGCTGATCGCGCTGGCCGCCACGTACGAGCGGCGGCGGCGGGACGTGGTCCGGCTGCGCGCCGCGGTCGGCGGCATGAGGTAGGGAAAACACCACCCCCGACTGGGGGGTTGCCAGGATTACCCAGCGCAACCGTCGCGACCAGACTCGATCACGGAAGGTCGCGCCGGCCCGGCGCGTGCCGCGGACCAGGAACGGGGATCGGATGACCTCATCGACGTTGACGGCGCCGGCACGGCGGGGCAGCGACTACGCGCGGCTGTCCCGCCGGGTCGCCGAGGCCGGCCTGTTCGCCCGCCGGCCGGCCCGGTACGCGCTGCGGATCGGCCTCACCCTGGGCGCCTTCCTGGCCGGCTGGGCGCTGGTGGTGGCGGTCGGCGACTCCTGGGCGCAACTGGCCCTGGCCGCCGTGCTGGCGGTGGCCACCACCCAGGTGTCGTTCCTCGGGCACGACGCCGGGCACCGGCAGATGTTCCGCCGGCGCGGCCCGAGCGAGCTGGTCGGGCTGCTCGCCGGCAACCTGGCCGTCGGGCTGAGCTACGGCTGGTGGGTGGAGAAGCACAACCGCCACCACGCCAACCCGAACCACGCCGACGAGGACCCGGACGTCGGCGCGGGCGCGCTGGTCTGGACGCCCGAGCAGGCGGCCGCGACCCGGGGGCTCGGCCGCTGGCTGGCCCGCCGGCAGGCGTGGCTCTTCTTCCCGATGCTGCTGCTGGAGGGGTTGGCGCTGCACGTGGCGAGCGTGCGCGCGGTGACCGGCCGGGCGGACGGCCGCTGGCGTACCCCGGTCCGGCACCGGGCGGCCGAGGCGGTGCTGCTCGTCGCGCACGCCGCCGGATACCTGGGGCTGCTGTTCGCGGTGATGTCGCCGGGGAAGGCCCTGCTCTTCGTCGCCGTCCACCAGGGGCTGTGGGGGCTGTACATGGGGTGCGCGTTCGCCCCCAACCACAAGGGCATGCCGATGCCGAGCGCCGAGGACGACCTGGACTATCTGCGTAAGCAGGTGCTCACCTCGCGCAACGTGCGCGGCGGCCGGTTCGTGGACGTGGCGCTCGGCGCGCTCAACTACCAGATCGAGCACCACCTCTTCCCCAACATGCCCCGGGCCAACCTGCGCCGGGCCCGGCCGATCGTCCAGGAGTTCTGCGCCGAGCAGGGCCTCCCGTACGCGGAGACCGGGCTGCTCGAGTCGTACCGGCAAGGGCTGGCGCACCTGCACGCGGTGGGCCGCCCGCTGCGGCGCGGCTGACCCGGGCGGTCGGGGCCGTGCCGCGGCGGGGGCGGTCCGGGCCGCCCCGGTAGGGTCGGGGCCATGGCAGACGTGCTCACCGCCGAGGCGGTGCGGGACGAGCCGGGGCGGCCACGGCCGACCCGGCGGACCCGGAGCGCCCGATGAGATTCGAGATCAGCAAGGTGCTGGACGCCATCGAGGGTCGGGTCTGCACCGACCCGGCGCTGGCCCGCGCCGTGGTGGACCTGGCCGAGGTGATCCGCTGGCAGGACCTGGACGGCGGCCGGCCGGCCAGCCTGCTGCGGCTCGGCATGGTGATCGATGCCCTGTCCCGGCAGTTGGAGGAGGACAGCGTCCCGGTGTACGCGATCGTGCACCGGGCTCTGCTCTCCGACGCGGACCTCACCTCCAACGAGCGGATGGTGGTCCGGCGCTGGGCCGACGACGGCCTGGTCGAGGTCCTCGACCAGCCCGGCGACCGGGTGCTGGAGGTGGCCGACCTGCTCGGGCTGCCGGTGCTCAGCCGGGTCCGCTTCGACGGCCGGCAGGGGCGGTTCCCGTGGCTCGGGCAGGCGGGGCGGGTGCTCGCCCCGGTGCCCGGCGCCGGTGGCCCGGTCTTCATCGCCCACGTCGGCGGCGGGCAGCGCCCGGCGGCCGGCGGCCGCTCACCGGTCGGGGCGAAGCTGCTGGCCCGGCAGTGGCGCTGCCCGGAGCCGGGGTGCGCGCTCTTCGGCGCGGGCGGGGGTGGCGGCGCCTTCGCCGACCTGGCCCGGGTGGACCGGGCGCCGGCCGGCCAGCCGCCGCCCACGCTGCGCAACGGGGTGCCGACCTGTCCCCGGCACGGGGTCCGGCTCGGCGACGCCGGGCCGCGCCCGCGTACGGAGGTGCTGGCGGTGCGGATCGGTGGGCTGGTGCGCCGCCGGTTCGCGCTCACCGAGGCCCAGCCGGTGCTGGTCGGGCGGGCACCGGATCCGGATGGTGGGATCGTCCTCGGGCAGTGGCTCAACGACGAGGCGCGGCGCTGGATCAGCCGCAACCACGTCCGGTTCGAGCTGAGAGTGGGTGAGGTGATCGTGACCGACACCAGCACCAACGGCTCGGGCGTGCGGCCGGGCGGCTCGATGGCCGAGGCGGACCGGATCGCGCTGGCCCCGCAGCAGTCCCGGGTGTTGGCCGAGGGGGACGTGATCGAGCTCTACCCGGGCGTGCACCTGGGCCGCGCCGACGAGTTGCCCAGCGACGCGAAGTTCAGCCCCACCTCGGTGATGGCCGAGGCGCCCACCATGGCGATGCGGCTGCCGCGGGTCTGACCCGGGGACGCGCGAAGGGCGCCGGGACCGTCGCGGTCCCGGCGCCCTGTCGGGTACGGGGTCAGCCGGCCAGCACGGCGGCGAGCTGGGCCACCGCGTGGTCGATCTCCTCTTCCGTGATCACCAGCGGCGGGGCGAGCCGGATGGTGGAGCCGTGGGTGTCCTTGGCCAGGACGCCCCGCTCCATCAGCCGCTCGCAGGCCTGCCGGCCGGTCATCAGCGCCGGGTCGATGTCCAGGCCGGCCCAGAGGCCCCGGCCCCGGACCGCGACCAGGCCCTTGCCGATCAGGCCGCGCAGCCCGGCGTGCAGCCGCTCGCCCAGCTCGGCGGAGCGCCGCTGGAACTCGCCGGTGGCCAGCAGCCGGACCACCTCGGTGGCGACGGCGCAGGCCAGCGGGTTGCCGCCGAAGGTCGAGCCGTGCTGGCCCGGCTGGAGCACGCCGAGCACGTCGGCGTTCGCGGCCACCGCGGAGACCGGCACGATGCCGCCGCCGAGCGCCTTGCCCAGCAGGTACATGTCCGGGACGACGCCCTCCTGCTCGCAGGCGAAGGTGGCGCCGGTGCGGCCCAGGCCGGACTGGATCTCGTCGGCGATGAAGAGCACGTTCCGCTCGGTGCAGAGCTGGCGGACGCCCGGCAGGTAGCCCTCCGGCGGCACCACCACGCCCTGTTCGCCCTGGATCGGCTCCAGCAGCACGGCCACGGTGTTCTCGTCGATCGCGGCGGTCAGCGCGGCCAGGTCGCCGTAGGGGACGACCGTGAAGCCCGGGGTGTACGGCCCGAAGTCGGCGCGCGCGTCCTCGTCGGTGGAGAAGCTGACGATCGTGGTCGTACGCCCGTGGAAGTTGCCCTCCGCCACCACGATGTTGGCCTGGCCGGGGGTGACGCCCTTGACCTGGTAGCCCCACTTGCGGGCGACCTTGATGCCGGTCTCCACCGCCTCGGCGCCGGTGTTCATCGGCAGCACCAGGTCCTTGCCGCAGAGCGCGGCCAGCTCCCGGCAGAAGTCGGCGAACTGGTCGTGGATGAACGCCCGGCTGGTGAGGGTGAGCCGGTCCAGCTGGGCGTGCGCGGCCTCGATCAGCTTCGGGTGCCGGTGGCCGAAGTTCAGCGCCGAGTAGCCGGCCAGGCAGTCCAGGTAGCGGCGACCGTCCACGTCGGTCAGCCAGGCGCCCTCGGCCGACGAGATCACCACGGGCAGCGGGTGGTAGTTGTGCGCCGTGTGCCGCTCCGCGTCCCGGACCGTGGACGGAGTCCGCAGCATGTCGTCGATGATCACTTGCTCGCCTTTCCCTGACGGAGTCGCAACGTGCAGCACTTCGGTCCGCCGCCGGCCTTGCGCAGCTCGGACAGGTCGATGCCGATGGTCTCGTAGCCCCGGTCGCGCAGCTTCGCGGCGAGGTCGGTGGCCTGCGCGGGCAGCACCACGTGCCGGCCGTCGCTGACCGCGTTCAGCCCCAGCACCTCGGCGTCGGCCATGGTCGCGTGGATGGCGTCCGGGAAGAGCCGGCGCAGCACGGCCCGGCTGCCCGGCGAGAACGCCTCCGGCAGGTACGCCACGGTCCGCTCGTCGAGCACGGTGAGCGCGGTGTCCAGGTGGTAGAAGCGCGGGTCGACCAGCTGCATGGTGATCACCGGGTAGCCGAAGACCTCCTGGAGCTGGGCGTGCGAGGCGTGCGCGGTGCGGAACCCGGTGCCGGCGAGCAGGTGGTCGCCGGCCAGCAGGACGTCGCCCTCACCCTCGTTGACGTGCTTCGGGTCGTACATCTCGAAGCCGGCGGCCTCGAACCAGGCGCGGTAGGCGGGGGCCTCGTCGGCCCGCTGCGGGTCGCGGAACTGCACCGCCATCGCCCTGCCGTCGATCACCGTGCCGCCGTTGGCGGCGAAGACCATGTCCGGCAGGCCGGCCACCGGGTCGATCAGCTCGACCTCGTGGCCCAGGTCGACGTACGTCCGGCGGAGCTGCTCCCACTGCCGGATCGCCAGGTCGGCGTCGACCGGGGCGGTGGGGTCCATCCACGGGTTGATCGCGTAGTCGACGGCGAAGTACGTCGGCCGGCACATCAGAAAGCGCTGGCGGGTCGCGTCCATCGTCATGTCCTGCTCCCAGGGTCGGGCGCGCCCGGCCACCGTGGCCCACGGGCTGGCGCCGTGGTCCAACGGTATGCGGCCCGGGCGGCGACATCCACCGTGAGAAGTTGCGTACGCCGTCGGATCGTTGCGTCTGGCGACGTGATCGCGGCGGATCGTTGCGTCCACGCGGGGAGCGGAACTGCCGTGGGGAGCGGACCGGCCGGCGGGGCCGGGCCCCGGACGCGCTTCGGGGGCGGCGAATCGCCGCCCCCGAAGGAGGTGTGTGTCCGGCTGGTGAACCACCAGAGCTGATCGGACCGCCGGAGCTGCGCCGGCGACCGGGACAGTGCCCGTCAGAACCAGTTGGCAAACTGTGAATCAAGCCACTCCCGGAACCGGCCCACCCAGTCGCCGTCGGTGGTCGGCCAGTCGAACTGGCCGGTCATCGCCACGATGCCGAGCACCACGGCGGCCACGCCGACGGCCACGCCGATCAGCGCGTCGGTCTTGCCGGCCACGTGCCGGCGGCGGGTGGCCATCAGGCCGAGCACCGCGAGCACCGCGCCGACCGCGCCGAGCCCGATGCCGTAACCGGCCAGGGTGCCGGTGAGCACGAAGAGCGCGCCGACCACCGAGACGATCAGGCCGAGGGTGGCGAGCAGGCTGGCCCGCGGCTTCTTCACGGGGATCGCCTGGTCCGCGACCCGCTCCCGGTCGGCCGGGCGGTCCGGCCGGCCGTCCCGGTCCAGGTCGACGGTGCGTTCCGGGGCCGGGTCCGGCCGCCGGTCGGTGCGGGTGGCGTCGTCGTCGGCCACCCTGGTGCGGGCGTCGTCGGCCGGCGTCACGGTACGGACGGAGCCGTCGACCGGCGGCACGGTGCGGGTGGTGCCCGCGCCGAGCGGACGCCCGGTGGCGGCCCGCGCCGCTGCGGCCCGGTCGGCCGCCCGCCGCTCCGCCTCGGCGGTCCGGTCGTCGTCGCCGGCGGTGGCACCGCTGCGGTACGTCGTCCGCTCGGCGTCCCGGTCGGTGACCACCGGTTCGCCGTCGCGGGCGGTGGCCTCGTCGCGGGCGGTGGCCCGGTCCCGGTCGGCGGCCTCGTCCCGGGCGGCGACTCCGTCGCGGTCGGTGGCCTCGTCCCGGGCGGTGACTCCGTCGCGGTCGATGGACTCCTCGCGGGCGGTGACTCCGTCGCGGGCGTCGACCACGCCGTCGCCATTCACGTCCTCATTGCGCGCCGGACCGTTCCGGCGGGACAGAATCTTCATCTCGACACCTCCTGATCTCCGGCGCGGCGGCCGCGGAAGCGTCCTACCGGCACACGCGTGACAAGGACGTACCCAGGCGAGCAGGCAATGACACCCGTCGACCGACGCGGCGTCACCGCCGGACCCGGGCCGGCCGTATGCTGCGCGCGGTTGCCACGGTGTTCCGGGGGAGATGGGTATGCGACGCAGTATGGCGATCCTGGCCGCCGTGGTCATGGTGGTGCTGGCCGGCTGCGCCGCGCCGGCCGGCACGGACGGCGACCTGACCGACGACTGGCGTCCGGTCGGCGCGGTCGAGCAGTTCAGCCCGAAGGCAGGCGACTGCCACCTGATCGCCGACCCGACCAGCTACCTGAGCAGCTACCAGCCGGTGGACTGCGCCCGGCCGCACCTCGTCGAGACGTTCCACGTCGGCCGGTTCAGCGACGCGCTGGCGGCCCGGCCCACCCCGCCGAAGGTGGGCTCGGCGGTGCTGCGGCCGGCGTACGCCGAGTGCGACACCCGGGCCCGCGATTTCCTTGGCGGGGACTGGCACGGGGCGCGCCTCGTGGTGCAGGTCGCGCCGCCGTCCCCGAACGGCTGGGCCGGGGGCAGCCGCTGGTTCCGCTGCGATCTCTTCGAGGTCAGCGCGGTGACCGTCGGCGACGACGACCGGTCCGACTGGGCAGCCCAGCATGCCGGCACCCTCCGTGACGCGCTCCGGAATCCGGCGTCGCCGCTGGCGTACCGGTGCGTGGAGCAGGTGGTCGGCGGGCTGCTCCAGGTGCCGTGCGCGAGCGCGCACCGGATCGAGTACGCCGGCACGTGGACCGCCCCGGAGGTGCCCTTCACCGCCCTGGCCGCCGACGAGGACCGGATCCACACCGCCTGCCGCACGGTGATCGCCGGCTACGCGAAGCTGCCGGTCGACCGGCTGCTGCCGTACCGGACCAGCAGCCTGTACGGGCTGCCCTCGGCCGCCGCGTGGGCGCGCGGCGACCGGCAGGTCCGCTGCTTCGTCTGGTCGTACGACCTGTTGCGGCGAAGCGTGAAGGGTGGCGGGCCGTCGGCGCTGCCGGTGCACTGATCGGCGCGGCGGCCGGTACGCCGCGGGTACGAGCTACGACCGCTCGGCGACGAACGTTCCGCGAGCGTGAACGGTGACGACCAGGCCGCGCTCGCGTAGCTCTCGCATGGCCATTCGCACGGTGCCCCGCGCTACGCCGTAGGTCTGCTGCAAGTGCAGTTCGCTCGGAAGCGGCTGCCCGGGGCGCAGTTTGCCCTCTTCGATTTCTTTGGCGAGCAGGTCCGCCAACTGCCGGTAGAGCGGCACGTTGTTCAGCGGGCTCGTCATGGGCGGCAGCGTAGACACGCGCATGATCTGTACGTATTTGGGGATGTGCAGCTACTAGACGTCTAGTATCTAGACGTTCATTGACTGTACGTTTGTCAGGGCCAGCACAAAGACGGCCCCCGACCAGCGATTGCGCCGCTGACCGGGGGCCTTGATCGCCTGCAAGGAGGCGACCCGTGAGCACCCTACCCACGCCGCCTGTCTGCGGAGAACCCGCGACGGTCCGAATCGAGCTGTACACCGCCGACTCCCTGGACGGCTGCGCGTACACCTGCGCCGCGCACTCGGCCCAGGCCACCGCCGTGGTCGGCCGCGCCGGGCTGGACGCCCACCCGGTCGGCCTGGCGCCGGACGTGGATCGGCCCTGCGGCTACCTGCACGTCTACGCCACCGGAAGGCTTGCCACCCGGGAGCGTCCGGGCCATCCGCGCTGGTGCGACCGAGACGAATGCGAGCGCCGGGGCCAGCACCGTTCCCGCGCCCGCCACGTGGGCACCAACCGCCCGGAGGCGTTCATCGTTGACGTGCGCCTGGTGCAGGCGTTGCACCCGACCGCTGAGCCGATGGTGAACCTGACCAGCGTGGCGGGCGGCGCCGCCGCCAGCCTGGTGCTGTCGATCGGCCAGGCGCGGGTACTTCGGTACCGGCTGGCCCACCTGCTCGATGAAGCCAAGGCTGCCCGCAACGGCGGCCGGTGGTCGTAGCGCGCCGCACAGCAGTCGGGGCCGTCACCGGCACGGTGCGGGCCCCGAGGCTCGGCGGGTGAGAGCGCGGTTCGACAGGTCACCCGGGAGACGCGAGAGCGGTTGACTACCCTTGGCCCTCGTGCCAGAGGGACACACCATCCATCGCCTGGCGGCCCGGCACGCCGAGCTCTTCGCCGGCGACAAGGTGTACGCCACCAGCCCGCAGGGCCGCTTCGCCGAGGGCGCGGCCCGGCTCAGCGGCACCGTCCTCGACGGCACCGAGGCCTACGGCAAGCACCTGCTGCACCATTACGCCGGCGAGCTGACCCTGCACGTGCACCTCGGGCTCTACGGGAAGTTCGCGGACGGCCCGGGCGAGCCCTCGGCCCCGGTCGGGCAGGTGCGGCTACGGCTCACCAGCGATTCGCACTGGCTGGACCTGCGCGGGCCGACCGCCTGCGAGCTGCTCACCCCGGCCGAGGTGGCTGCGCTGCGGGCCCGGCTCGGCCCGGACCCGCTGCGCGCCGACGCCGACCCGGACCGGGCGTACGCCCGCATCCGGCGCAGCCCCACCCCGCTGGCCGCGCTGCTGCTGGACCAGTCGGTGGTGGCCGGCACCGGGTTGATCTTCGTGACCGAGGCGCTGTTCCGGGCCGGCCTGCCGCCCACGCTGCCCGGCCGGGCGCTGGACCGCGCGGGCTGGGGTCGGATCTGGGCCGACCTGGTCGACCTGATGACCCGCGCCGTCGCCCTGGGCCGCATCGACACCGTCCGCGACGAGCACCTGCCGGAGGCGATGGGTCGGCCACCGCGCGTCGACCGGCACGGCGGCGAGGTGTACGTCTACCGCCGCCCCGGCGCGCCCTGCCACGTCTGCCGCACCGCGGTCAGCCGGGGCACGCTGGCCGGCCGGAACCTCTACTGGTGCGCCACCTGCCAGGCCGGCTGAACCGGCCCGGTACCGCCGGTGGCCGCCCACGGGGCGGTACCACCGGCGGTTCACGCCTGGTCGAGCAGCCAGCGGACCGTCTCGACCTGGTGCGGGAAGACCTGATCGTCGCCGAGGCTCCAGGCCAGGGTGTGCGCGACCGCCCAGCCGCGGACCCGCTCCCGGTCCAGCCCCAGCTCGGCGCTGAGCCGGTCCAGCCGGTGCCGGACCGCGGCGGGGGAGTGCCCCAACTCCGGGCCGCGCACCATCGGCACCGCCGCGAACTCGCGCTCGCCGACCAGCGGCTTCGGGTCGATGACCAGCCACGGCTGGCGGCCGGCCGCCAGCACGTTGCCGGCGTGCAGGTCCTGGTTGACCAGCACCTGCTCGCCCTGGCTCGGCACCAGGTCGGCGAGCAGCCCGAGCGCGGCGTCCAGCAGCCGCCGCTCGAACGGCCGGTTCAGCCGCTCCCACTTGGCCGGCAGCCGCTCGGTCCAGCCGGCGGCCTCCGCGGCGAGCGGGGTGAACGGCGGACCGGCCGGCACGCCGAGCCGGGGCAGCAGCGCGACCACCACGTCGAGGGCCGCCTCGGGCGGCAGCGCGTGCAGCGGGGTGCCGGGCAGGCACCGCTCGACCAGCAGCGCGCGCCGCGCGGCGTCGTGGGCGAGCAGCCGGATGGCGCCGCGCCCCGCCCAGTGCGTCAGCGCGGTCGCCTCGTGCACGCTGTCGTCGTCCGGATATTGGAGCTTCAGCACCGCCAGGGTGCCGTCCGGCAGTTCCGCCGGCATCGCCAGCGACGCGAAGGCGGAGTGGAACGGCGGACCGACCCGCAGCTCCCAGCGCTCGACGCACTCGGCCAGCCGGTCCGGCAGGCCGGCGAGCCAGGCCCGGCCGGCCGGATACCGTCCGGTCCAGCGCAGCCCTTCGGGGATCTCCAGAGACATCCGACCATCCTGAAGTCCGGTGGCGGTCCCGTACAACCGTTTCCGGCGCCGGCGGCGCGACAGGTGCACCCGACGTGCGGTCCACCGAGGACTGGGGCGTCGAGGAGCGGGCCGTGCTGCGCGACGCCCGGGGGCGGTCCCGCACCGCCCCCGGACCGGAGTCGTTCAGCGCAGCCGGCGGATGTCCCCGTACGCCCGGTAGAAGCCGCCCCGGCCGGACTCCCGGACCTCCGTGACCAGGTAGCGCGCGCCCGGCTCGCGGATGCCCTTGGGGAACTGCACCGACCAGTCCCGCCGGTAGCCGTCGGAGAGCACGTGGATGCGCATCCGGCCGCCCTGCTCGACGCACTGCACCACCACGCCGGAGCGGTCGTCGGTGGTCACCTCGACCGTGGTCCAGGCGGCCGGCTCGGGCATTCGGGCCGGCGCCTTGACGTCCACCACGTCGGGCACGGTGCCCGCCTCGGCCGCCCGGATCGCCGCCTCGCCGGCGTCGACGCAGGCAAGGTAGCCGCCGGTGGTCACCACGTAGAGCCGTTCCTGGTGGTACTGCATCGAGTAGGCCGAGCCGCAGCCGGTGCCGAGCTTCCACAGCCGGTTGCCGGCCGCGTCGAAGCAGTAGATCGAGGACTGGTTGTCGCCGGCGAAGACGTACCGGCCGTCCTCGGCGGTGGCGCAGGAGAAAACCGGGGCGTCGCAGCGGTACGTCCGGTCGGCCCGCCCGTCCTTGCGCAGCCGTACCACCTCGCGGGTGCCGGTGCCGGCGAACACCGCGTCGCGCTCCTGCCAGCCGAAGAGCACCGACCCGGTGCGGGTGTGCCACAGTTCCCGCCCGCTGCGCCAGTCGTAGCCGGTGACCCCCTGCGAGTGGCCGTGGTAGAGGGCATCGCGGTCGCAGCGCACCATCCAGGCGGCCCGGCCCCGCCCCGGCCGGCGCCAGAGAAACTCGTCCTCGTGGTCGATCGCGGCGATCCCGCCGGCCGCGTCGGAGACCCCCAGCACGCCGTCGTGGATGTCCAGCCAGTAGATGTCGATCTCCGGGGCGATCGCGTACGCCACCCGGGGCACCTTGCCGGAGAGGTCGTAGACGTTGCCGTCGTCGCAGCCCGCGTAGATCCAGGCGTCGTCGGCGACGATGCACTTCACCCCGTCGGGGAGCCGGACCTGGTTGAGGACCCGGGCGTCGTGGTCCAGCGTGGTGATCACCCCGTGCTCGTTGCCGACCAGGCAGCTCTGCCCGTCGATGAAGATGCCGAACGCGGGCGCGCCCGAGGCGTACCGCCAGAGGACCGGGGCGGTGCGGGCGGTGGAGCGGGTGCTGACGATCTGCCGGCGGGACACCGGGCGCTTCTGGCGTACGCCGGGCACCGCCGGGGCGTACCCCTTGCGGATCTTCTCGCCGATCTTCTTCGCGGCGGCGGCCCGGGCCCGGGTGTTGTCCGGGAAGGTGGTCGTCTTCACCTGGCCCTGGTCGCCGATCCGGCCGTAGCGCACGGTCAGCGCCGTGTCCTCCACCACCACCTCGTAGAACTTGTGCGCTGCACCGTCCACTTCGGACAGTTCGAGGTAGGTCGTCTCCTGCGACATGGGGGTCCTCCGAGGGAAAGGGCCGGAACCGGCGACAGCGCGCACAAGGTAACCGCGCCCCCCGACAAAGAGCTGTGGGTGCGGTTGTGGTCGCTGGGGCGACAACAAACGCACCCACAACCGAGCTACGGCCGCCAGCCGGCCGCCGCCAGGGCGGCCCGGAGTTGGGCCACCACCTCGGCGGGGCGGTGCCGGACGTCGAACGCGGTGAACCGCAGGATCCGGTCGCCGGAGATCCAGACGTCGTTCTGCCGGCGCAGGTCCGCCGCCCACTGCCGGACGTCCAGGTGGTGCGCGCCGTCCACCTCGACGTGCAGGCCCCAGCGCCGCCAGTACGCGTCCAGGTAGCGCACCCGGCCGCGCGCGTCGCGCCGGCGTTCCTGACCGTCCGGGACCGGCAGGTCATGGCGGCGGCAGAGCCGGACGAGGTCGATCTCGGAGAGGGCCTGGGCGCCACCGGCCACGTCCTGGAGCGTCTCCCGGATCAGGCCCCTGCGCAGGGCGCGCGGCATCCGGTCCAGCACGGCAGTGATCTCGGCCGGCGTGACCCGCCGCTGCTGGCAGCCGGCCGCCAGGATCTGCTGCGCCTCCTCGTCGGTACGCGCCCACTGGGCCGCGTCCACGAGGGACCGGGCCATGCTCGTCCGGTCCGGCCGGCCCCGCTGCCGGTCGGCGGCGGGCAGGGCGCGAACCCGGCGCACCCGTACCGCGGGAAGGCCCAGGGGCAGCCGGCGCAGCAGGTCGGCGGCGCGTCGCCGGTGCGGCACGAGGACGTCCACCGTCTCGTACCGCCAACTGCCCCGCAGGCCGCCGGCCTGTGCGGCGGCCAGCCCGGCGAGCACGCCACCCTGGCCCGCCGCGAGCACCGCGACCCACCATCGCTGATCCCGGTCGAACGGCCCGTCCGGGGCCGCCCGAAGCAGCCCGCGGCACACCCGCTGCCAGCGGCCGCTGGCCAGCAGGTGCCGGACCTTGGCCGGGGTCAGCTCGGCCGTCGCCTGCGCCCAGGTCAACACCCCCGACTGGGTGAAGAGCAGCCACTCCAGCCCTGACGCGTCGTCTCGCGGCATCCGCACCCGGTCGATTCCAACCGACTGCGGGTGCGTCTGTTGTCGCTCCAACGGCAACAGACGCACCCGTCGGCGACAGCTAGCTAGCGGCCGGTGTGGGCGAGGGCGTCGACGGCCTCGCGGGCGGCGATCAGCACCGGATCCCAGACCGGGGCGTACGGCGGGGCGTAGCCCAGGTCGAGCGCGGTCATCTCGTCCACCGTCATGCCGTTCCAGAGCGCCACGGCCAGCGCGTCGATCCGCTTGGCCGCCTCGGACCAGCCGACGATCTGCGCCCCGAGCAGCCGGCCGCTGGGCCGCTCGGCGATCAGCTTCACGGTCATCGGCCGGGCGCCCGGGAAGTAGCTGGCCCGGTTGGTCGACTCGGCGAGCACGGTGACGAACTCGAAGCCGGCGGCGGTGGCGTCCCGCGCGCGCAGGCCGGTGCGCCCCACCTCCAGGTCGCAGACCTTGGTCACCGCGGTGCCGACCACGCCGGGGAAGGTGGCGTACCCGCCGCCGATGTTGATCCCGGCGACCCGGCCCTGCTTGTTGGCGTGGGTGCCGAGCGGGATGTGCACGGGCAGGCCGCTGACCCGGTGCAGGCTCTCCACGCAGTCGCCCGCCGCCCAGACCCCGGGCACCCCGGGCACCCGCATCCGCCGGTCGACGCGGACCGCGCCGCTGGGACCGATCGGCAGGCCGGCGGCCTTGGCGAGCGCGATGTTCGGGCGTACGCCGAGACCCAGCACCACCACGTCGGCCGGGATCGGCCCCTCGGCCGTGACCACGGCGCTGACCCGGCCGTCCCGTTCCGCCAGGCCCTCGACCGGCAGCCCGGTGTGGATGCCGATGCCGGTCCGGCGCAGCGCCTCGGCGACCAGCTCGCCCATGTCCGGGTCCACGGTGGCCATCGGCTGGTCGGCCTGCTCGACGAGGTCGACCGTGAGCCCGCGGTACAGCAGCGCCTCGGCCATCTCCACGCCGATGTAGCCGCCACCGACCACCACGGCGCGGCGGGGCCGCGGGTCGCCGTTCAGCCAGTCGATCAGGGCGGTGCCGTCGTCGAGGGTCTGCATGCCGAACACGCCGGCCACCCCGCCGCCGGCCCAGGCGGGCTCGACCGGGCTCGCGCCGGTGGCGTACACCAGGGTGTCGAAGCCGGCGCGGACCTCGCCGCCGCCGGCCAGGTCCCGGGCGACCACCTCGCGGCGGTCGAGGTCGATGGCGGTGACCTCGTGGCGCAGTTTGACGTCGATGTCGAACTTGTCGCGGAAGGTCGCCGGATCGCGCGCGATCAGCTGGTCCCGCTCGGTCACCTGCCCGCTCACCCAGTACGGGATGCCGCACGACGAGTAGGAGGTGAAGTGCCCCCGCTCGAAGGCGGTGATCTCCAGGTCGTCCCGGTCCCGGCGGCGGCGGGCCTGGGACGCCGCCGCCATCCCGGCGGCGTCCCCGCCGATGACGATCATCCGTTCGGCCACGAGCACCATCGTGTCACGGGTGTTGCCGCGGTGGGGCGCGCTCAGCCGCGCGTCTGCCGGGCCACGTCCTCGACCACGTCGAGCAGCTTGCCGGTCCGGGCGAACACGGCCCGCTGCCGCGCCGCGCCGCTGCCGTGCCGGCGCAGCCCGCCCAGCAGGTCGGTCACCTGGAAGAGGTCGCCGTGCCGGTCCAGTTCCGGGCGGAGGTGGTCGACCAGCCGGTCCAGCAGTTCCCAGGCCGGGCGCAGCTCACCGTCGGTCGGGTCGACGCCCTCGCCCTCCAGCCCGTCGTGGGCGGCCCGCCAGTGCGCGGCGACCAGCAGGTGATGGTCGGTGTCGAGCGCGGGGCGGCCCTCGGCGATGTCGGTCATCGCGGTCGCCACCAGGGCCCGGACCAGGGCGGCGACCAGCACCGCGTCGTCGACCGAGGGGCAGACGTCACCGATCCGGATCTCCACGGTCGGGTACCGGGCGGAGAGCCGGGCGTACCAGTAGAGCATTCCCTCGTCGAGCATCACCCCGCTGGCGATGAGCTGCCGGATCAGCCGCTCGTAGTGCGCGTGGTCGTCGAGGTGGGGGGTGGGCGCGACCGACGGCCAGCGTTCCCACTCGACCGAGCGCCAGCTGGCGTACCCGGTGTCCTCGCCCCGGGCGAACGGCGAGTTGGCGGTGACCGCGTGCAGCACCGGCAGCCACGGGCGAACGTGGTTGAGCACCCGCACCCCGGTGTCCGGGTCGGGGACCCCGACGTGCACGTGCATGCCGTTGTTGCCGGGGCCGGGCACGAGCAGCCGGAACCGCTCGATCATCCGGTCGAAGCGGGGCTTGTCCACCACCGGCGGCACCGGCCCGTCCACCGGCCCGGTGCCGATCGCCAACAGCCGTACGCCGGCGCGCTCGGCGGCGGCGGCCAGTTCGGTGCGGAGCACGCTCAGCGAGTGCCGGATGGCGGACAGCTCCAGCCCGGGCGGGGTGCCGATCTCGATCTGGCTGGTCTGGAACTCCCGCTCCACCTGGCCGCGCAGCTCGGCCGGCACCTGCTCCATGACCAGGTCGACGGCGGGTACGGCGACCCCCGTGTGCGGGTCGACCAGCAGGAACTCCTCCTCGACACCGACCGTGCGGAGGTCGGTGCCGCCGGGCGCGGCGCTCCGTTCCCGTTCCGCCACTGAACCGCTCATCGGCCACCACCGTCCGTGAAGAATGCGTTGCGACGCCGTGCCGCGCCGTCGACGCCCTGTTACCCACCGTGTCGGGGCGGGGAAACGCCCCGGTGGGGGTGACAGCGGGTTCTAGGCTGGGCGCGTGCCGGGAGTGCTGGTGGCGGTGACGAGCGCGTGGGCGTACGCCCTCGCCCAGCTCACCCTGGTCGCCGACCGGCCGGCGGCGCTGCTCGCGGGCGCGGCGGTGGCCGCCGCGCTGCTGCTGACCGTGCTGCTCGCGGCGCGGGTGCGGGTGCTGCCGGAGCCGCCCGGTGGGCGGCACGCGATCGCGCTGCGCGCCCGGGCCCGTGGCCGGCGGGTGCCCCGGCAGGTCGATCCGGACGCCCCCGGCCGGCCCCGTCCCCGGGCTCCCGGGTTGCGCCCCTCGGCCGCGTAGCGCTGCGCGCTTTCCGGGCCCGGTCCGGGCCGTCGCTGCCGCCGCGCGGCCGATTCCGCCGTCAACCGTCCCGCGGGTGAATGCCATCCCCGCCGGGGCACCGGAATCGGACCGAGGGGTCTGCCATGTTCGCCTTCGCACCACTGCACTCCGCGGCCTCGGCCGCCGCCACCGTCGTCACCTGGCTGGCCGACGCGCTCGCCCCGCTGGCCGGCGGTGCGGCGACCGCCGCCGCGATCGTCCTGTTCACCATCGGGGTCCGGCTGTTGATCTCCCCGCTCACCCTGGCCCAGATCCGCGGCGAGCGCCGCCGCACGGCGCTCGCCCCGGAGGTCCGCGACCTCCAGCGGCGGTACGCCGACGACCCGGCCCGGCTGCAGAGCGAACTCTTCGCGCTGTACCGGCGGGCCGGGGCCAGCCCGGTCGCGGGCTGCCTGCCGGCGCTGTTGCAGGCGCCGTTCTTCCTGGTCATGTACCGCCTCTTCGCCACCGGCGACGGCCATCCCGGGCTGCTGCGCGAGGAGCTTCTCGGTGTGCCGCTGGGCTGGCACCTCGGCGACGGCCTCTCCGGCCCGGTGCTGGCCGTCTTCGGGGTGCTGCTCGTTCTCCTGCTGGTGCTGGCCTGGTGGTCGTCGCGGCGGGCCCGGCGCGCTGCGGCGGCCACCGGCACGATCGCGGGTGCGCCGGCCGAGGGGCCGGGCGCGGCCGTGCTGGGCCGGCTGGTGCCGCTGCTGCCGTTCATCACGGTGCTGGTGGCGCTGGTGGTGCCGCTCGCGGCGGTGCTCTACCTGGTCACCACGACCGGCTGGACCGCGTTGGAGCAGGCCGTGCTGCGCCGTCCGCAGCCGGCAGCCATCGACGTGCATTGACAGATGCGGGGGCGGGCGCGTAGAAAACGCCTAAGAGAGCGCTCTCTCGCACCCGTCCCCGCAGAGAGGCACCCCGATGAACCCTGTCCCGGCGGCTCCGGCCGCCCCGTCCGCCGTGCGCCGATCGCGCCGGCGGCTCGCCCTGACGGCGGCCCTGCTCGCCGCCACCACCGCGCTGGCCACCGTCTCGATGACCGCCAACGCCGCCGTGCCGCCCGCCCCGTCCGGCTGGAGTCTGGTGTGGAGCGACGACTTCACCGGCTCGGCCGGCACGCTGCCCTCCTCCGCCAACTGGATCATCGACACCGGCACGAGCTACCCGGGCGGCCCGGCCAACTGGGGCACCGGCGAGATCCAGACGTACACCACCAGCACCGCCAACCTGGCCCAGGACGGCGCCGGCAACCTGCGGATCACCCCGGTCCGGGACGCCGCCGGGCGGTGGACCTCGGCCCGCATCGAGACGGTCCGCGCCAACTTCAAGCCGCCCGCCGGCGGCGTGCTCGCCCTGGAGGGGCGGATCCAGATGCCGAACGTCACCGGCGCGCAGGCGGCCGGCTACTGGCCGGCGTTCTGGGCGCTCGGGTCGCCGTACCGGGGCAACTACCAGAACTGGCCGGGCATCGGCGAGTTCGACGTGATGGAGAACGTCAACGGGATCAACTCGGTGTGGGGGGTGCTGCACTGCGGCGTCGCCCCGGGCGGCCCGTGCGACGAGTTCAACGGCATCGGCGCCTCCCGGGCCTGCCCCGGCAGCACCTGCCAGTCGGCGTTCCACACCTACCGGTTCGAGTGGGACGCCTCGGTCAGCCCGCAGCAGCTTCGCTGGTACGTCGACGGCCAGCTCTTCCACAGCGTCAGCCAGAGCCGGGTCGGCGACCCGTACTGGGGCCAGATGACCAGCCACTCGGGCTACTTCCTGCTGCTCAACGTCGCCATGGGCGGTGGGTTCCCGAACGGGGTGGCCGGCTCCGCCACGCCCACCGCCTCGACCGTCTTCGGCCGGCCCATGGTGGTCGACTACGTGGCCGCCTACACCCGGGGCGGTGGCGGCAACCCGTCGCCGACGCCGACCACCCCGCCGCCCGGCGGGACGGTGGACGCGTACTCGACCATCCAGGCCGAGGCGTTCAGCGGCCAGAACGGCGTGCAGGTGGAGACGTGCGCCGAGGGTGGCCAGGACATCGGCTGGCTGGCCAACGGCGACTGGGCCCGCTACGACAACGTGGATTTCGGCGCCACCCCGCCGCGCGACTTCGTGGCCCGGGTCGCCTCCGGCGCGCCGGCCGGGGTGAGCGGCCTGGTCGAGGTGCGGGTGGACAGCCCGACGAGCCCGCCGATCGGCAGCTTCGCGCTCGCCAACACCGGCGGGTGGCAGAGCTGGCGCTCGGTGCCGGGCAACGTCTCGGCGGTGACCGGGCGGCACAGCGTCTACCTCACCTTCAGCAGCGGCCAGCCGGCCGACTTCGTCAACGTCAACTGGTTCACCTTCCGCCGCTGAGCGGGCCGGGCCGGGGGTCCGCACCGGAGACCCCCGGCCCTCCCTCTGGACAGAAACAGTTAACAGTCTTAATAATGGGCGGCAACGTCGACGGTCGTGAATGCCTCTCCACCCCCAACGGTCCCCTGGAGGACGCCGTGAGACTCCGCCCCGCCCGCGCGGCGACATTCGCCACCGCGCTCGTCACCGCCCTGGTGGCGGCCACCGTGCTGGCCGCGCCACCGGCCTCCGCCGCCACCGCCGCCTTCGTCCGCACCACCACCTGGGACACCGGGTACGAGGGCAAGTTCACCGTCACCAACAACACCTCGAGCAGCATCTCCTCGTGGAACGTCCAGTTCGACCTGCCGTCCGGCAGCACCCTCGGGGCGTTCTGGGACGCCCGGCTGACCACCTCCGGCCAGCACGTCACCGCCGTCAACCAGTCCTGGAACGGCAGCCTCGCCCCGGGGGCCAGCACTACGTTCGGCTTCAACGTCAACGGCACCGGCAGCCCGACCAACTGCACGGTCAACGGCGGCTCCTGCACCGGCGGCGGCGGCAACCCCTCCGCGCCGGCCACCCCGGGCGGCCTGCGGGTCACCGGCGCCACCAACAGCTCGATCTCGCTGGCCTGGAACGCCGTCTCCGGCACGGTCAGCGGCTACCGGGT
The DNA here is from genome assembly GCF_040655175.1 of Micromonospora sp. NPDC050495. Taxonomy (NCBI): domain Bacteria; kingdom Bacillati; phylum Actinomycetota; class Actinomycetes; order Micromonosporales; family Micromonosporaceae; genus Micromonospora; species Micromonospora sp. NPDC050495. The sequence goes on from NZ_JBFAJK010000016.1 coordinate 94,567, forward strand.
GTACGAGGGCAGCACCGTGAAGGCCACCGTCACCGGCACCTCGACCACCGTCTCCGGGCTGAGCACGTGCAGCGGGCACAGCTACACGGTGACCGCGTACAACGCCAGTGGGGAGTCGGCGAAGTCGGCGGCGGTGTCCGGCAGCACCACCGGCTGCACCGGCGGTGGCGGCGGGGCGATGGCCGCCGCGCCCTACCTCTACCCGGGCTGGGGTGACCCGCCCGCGCCGTCGACCGTGATGAGCGCGACCGGGGTCAAGTGGTTCACCATCGCGTTCGTGCTCTCCGGCGGCGGCTGCACCCCGGCCTGGGACGGCAGCGGCCCGCTCACCGGCGGCGCGCACGCCAACACCATCGCGGCGATCCGGGCCGCCGGCGGCGACGTGATCCCCTCCTTCGGCGGCTGGAGCGGCAACAAGCTCGGCCCGAACTGCTCCTCCGCCAGCGCGCTGGCCGGCGCCTACCAGCAGGTCATCAACGCGTACGGGCTGAAGGCGATCGACATCGACATCGAGAACACCGACGAGTTCGAGAACGAGGTGGTCCAGGACCGCATCCTCGGCGCCCTCAAGATCGTCAAGCAGAACAACCCGGGGATCCGGACCATCGTCACCATCGGCACCTCGACCAGCGGCCCGTCCTGGTGGGGCACCCGGCTGATCAACCAGGCCGCGGCGCTCGGCGCCAACATCGACGTGTTCACCATCATGCCGTTCGACTTCGGCGGCGGCGCGAACATGTACCAGAGCACGGTGAACGCGGCCGAAGGGCTGAAGAACGCGCTCAAGACGGCGTTCGGCTGGTCCGACGCCACCGCGTACGCCCACATGGGCATCTCCGGCATGAACGGCCTCTCCGACCAGCAGGAACTGACCTCGCCGGCCACCTGGACCCAGATCCGCGACTGGGCCAAGGCCCGCGGGCTCGCCCGGTTCACCTTCTGGTCGGTCAACCGGGACCGGCCCTGCGCCGGCGGCGGGGTGGTCTCCAACTGCTCCGGCATCGCCCAGAACACCTGGGAGTTCACCTCGATCACCGCGGGGTTCTGAGGCGGCGACGCGGTCAGCGCCCGGCGGTCACCGACTGCCGGGCGCGCCGCCGGCGCAGCTTCCGGACGACCCAGCTCACCGTCATCAGCACGAACGCCGCCAGGATCGCGTAGTTGAACCAGTGGCTGTACCGGTCGACCTCCTGCCACCGGCTGCCGAGGGCGTAGCCGAGGCCGACGATCAGCGCGTTCCACACCCCGCTGCCGATCGTGGTGAGCAGCACGAACTCGCCGATCGGCAGGCGGTTGGCCCCGGCCGGCACGGAGACCAGGCTGCGGACCACCGGCACCAGCCGGCCGATCAGCACCGCCCACCGGCCGTGCCGCTCGAACCAGCGGTCGGCCTTTTCCAGGTCCTCCCGGTCCACCAGCGGGATGTGGTCCAGCCAGCGCTTCAGCCGCTCCTCGCCGAGCGCCGCGCCGAGCCAGTAGAGCACCAGCGCGCCGAGCAGCGAGCCGGCCGTGGCGGCCAGCACGATGAGCACCACCGGGAACCGGCCCTCGGCGGCGAGGTAGCCGGCCATGGCCAGCACCACCTCGCTGGGGATCGGCGGGATGATGCTCTCCAGGGCGACCAGCAGGGCCACCCCGACCGCGCCCAGCGAGCCGATGACGTCGGCCACCCAGCCGGTCAGCCCGGTGAACTGGTTCGGGTCGACGTTCTGGGCGTGCGCCATGGGCGTCCTTCCGTACGCTGCTGCCGGGGATCCGGACCTGATACCCCCACGGCGGCCGGTCACACCTGCCGGGTTCGGCCTACGGGTGCAGCGCCGCGTCCGCCGGCCCCCGCCGCCACCCGGTGAAGCGGACCAGCAGCCCGCCCCTGCTCGGCGAGCAGCAGTACGGCCCGGCCGTCGCCACCGCCGCCGGATCCAGCGGGGCGACCCGGACCAGCCGCCACGGCTCGTCGTCCACCCGGGCCCGGACGGTCAGCGCGTCCCCGGCCCGGCTGACCCGCACGGTCACCTCGCGCCCCGACCACTCCGGCACCGGTGCCACCGACCAGTCCGACAGCTCGTCGGTGACCACCGCGCCGACCTGCGGCTCACCGTCGCTGACCTCGACCCCGGCCTTGGTCCAGCGCCGCTCGTCCACCCGGACCAGCACGCCCGCCTGGTCGAACTGCGCCGCGTAGTCCAGCCGGAAGCTCACCTCCACGGCGCTGTCCGGCGGGAACGGGGCGAGCAGCGCCGACCCGTCGTCGTGCACGAAGCCGTAGCTGGTCCGCCGCCAGAAGTCGCTGCCGCCGCGCGGCTCGACCAGCAGCCCGTCACCGGCGGGCTCGGCCCGCTCGGGCGGGTTCAGCCAGGTGCCGGCGGACCAGTCGACGGGGTGGTGGTCGGCGCTCATCCCGGCACCGTACCGGCCCCGCGGCGGACCGTGGGGTTTGCCAACGCCGGCAACCGGAGAAGTAAGCCGGGCATGGGTGACCGGTGGTATCAGGAGGCGGTGGTCTACTGCCTCGATGTGGACACGTTCGCGGACTCGGACGGCGACGGGGTGGGTGACTTCCGTGGCCTGATCGGCCGGCTCGACTATCTCGCCCGGCTGGGCGTGACCTGTCTCTGGCTGCATCCGATCCATCCGTCGCCCAACCGCGACGACGGCTACGACGTGACCGACTTCTACAACGTGAGCCCCCGGCTGGGCACCCTCGGCGACTTCGCCGAGCTGCTGCACCAGGCGAAGAACAAGGGCATCCACGTGATCATCGACCTGGTGGTCAACCACACCTCGGACGAGCACCCCTGGTTCCAGTCCGCCCGCTCCTCGCCCGACTCGCCCTACCGCGACTGGTTCGTGTGGAGCGAGGAGGCGCCGCCGGACCGCCACCAGGGCATGGTCTTCCCGGGCGAGCAGAACGAGACCTGGAGCTACGACCGCACTGCGAAGGCCTGGTACTACCACCGCTTCTACAAGTTCCAGCCCGACCTCAACGTGGCCAACCCCGAGGTCCGGGCCGAGATCAAGAAGATCATGTCGTTCTGGCTCCAGCTCGGCGTCTCCGGCTTCCGGATGGACGCGGTGCCGTTCATCATCGAGCGGACCGAGCCGGGCAACCCCGACTCGCCCAAGGACATGGACTTCCTCACCGAGCTGCGCCAGCACGTGCAGTGGCGGCGCGGCGACGCGGTCCTGCTGGCCGAGGCGAACGTGGAGCCCGACCAGTTGCCGGTCTACTTCGGCGACAGCGGCGGCTCGGCCAACCGGATCCACATGCTCTTCGACTTCATGATGAACGGGCGGCTGATGCTGGCCCTGGCCCGCCAGGACCCGGAGCCGGTGATCGAGGCGCTGCGGGACACCCCGGCGCTGCCGGAGGGCGGCCAGTGGGCCACCTTCCTGCGCAACCACGACGAGATCGACCTGTCCCGGCTCACCGCCGAGCAGCGCAACCAGGTGTACGAGCAGTTCGGCCCCGACGAGAACATGCGCCTCTACGGCCGGGGCATCCGCCGCCGGCTGGCCCCGATGCTCGGCAACGACCGCCGGCGCATCGAGCTGGCGTACGCGCTGCAGTTCTCGCTGCGCGGCACGCCCGTGCTGCGCTACGGCGAGGAGATCGGGATGGGCGAGGACCTGTCGCTGCCCGGCCGGGAGGCGATCCGCACCCCGATGCAATGGTCGTACAAGGAGAACGCCGGCTTCTCCACCGCCGACCCGGAGAAGCTGGCCCGTCCCGTCCTGGACAAGGGCGAGTACGGCTACCAGAAGGTCAACGTGACCGCCCAGCGCCGGGATCCCCGGTCGCTGCTGGGCTGGTTTGAGCGGATGATCCGTACCCTCCGGGAGGCCCCGGAGATCGGCTCGGGCTCCACCAGCCACATCGACGTGCCGATGCCGCCCGGGGTGCTCGCGCACCGGGCCGACGGGGCGACCGGGACCATGGTCTTCCTGCACAACCTCGGCACCGAGGACGTGGAAATCGACCTGAGCATCCTGGCCCCGGAGGCCGACCTGCCGATCGACGTGTTCACCGACCGCAACTACGAGGAGGTCGGCAAGCTGGACCGGCTCAAGCTCTCCGGCTACGGCTACCGGTGGATCCGCATCTGCCGGGGCCACCACCTCTGACGGCGCGTTCGGGGATAAGCTCCTTCGATCGAGCTCAAGTTACCGGGAGGTAATCATGTCGGAGGAGCCCCGCGTCGCCATCGTGACCGGAGCCGCGCGCGGCATCGGCGCGGCCACCGCCCGCCGGCTGGCCGCCGACGGCATGGCCGTCGCCGTGGTCGACATCGAGGAGGCGGCGACCAAGGAGACCGTTGACGCCATCGCCGCGGCCGGCGGCCGGGCCCTCGGCGTGGGCGCCGACGTCGCCGACCGGGCCCAGGTGACGGCCGCCGTCGAGCGGGTCGCCGCCGAGCTGGGCGCGCCGACCGTGCTGGTCAACAACGCCGGCGTGCTCCGCGACAACCTGCTGTTCAAGATGACCGACGTCGACTGGGACACGGTCATGGGCGTGCACCTGCGCGGGGCGTTCCTGTTCAGCCAGGCCGCCCAGCAGCACATGGTCGAGCGGAAGTGGGGCCGGATCGTCAACCTCTCCAGCACCTCCGCGCTGGGCAACCGGGGCCAGGCCAACTACTCCGCCGCCAAGGCCGGGCTGCAGGGCTTCACCAAGACCCTCGCCATCGAGCTGGGCCCCTTCGGGGTGACCGTCAACGCGGTCGCGCCGGGCTTCATCGTCACCGACATGACCGCCGCCACCGCGGCCCGGATGAAGGTCGACTTCTCCGCGCTCCAGCAGCACGCCGCCGCCGAGATCCCGGTGCGCCGCACCGGCCGGCCGGAGGACGTCGCGCACACCATCTCGTTCCTGGCCAGCGAGGGCGCGTCCTTCGTCTCCGGCCAGGTCATCTACGTGGCGGGCGGCCCCAAGGACTGACCGCGCGGCGCGTCCCGGCCCGCGCCGGGGCGCGCCGTCAGGCGTCGTGCCGGGTGCGCCAGAGCCAGAACAGGCCGAGCACCGGCAGGACCAGCGGGATGTAGCCGTAGCCGCTGCCGAACCCGGACCAGACCGTCTCGTCCGGGAAGAGCGCGCGGTCGGCCAGGCTCAGGATGCCGACCCCGACCACCCCGACCAGCTCCACGGAAATACAGGCCAGCGCCACCCGGCGGCCGGTGTGCCCGGCCCGGGCCAGCCCGACCGCCGCCACGATGTAGATGAGCGCGGCCAGCGCGGAGAGCAGGTACGCCACCGGCGCCTCGTCGAACTTCGTGGCGATCTGCAGCCCGGCTCGCGAGGTCGCGGCGATCGCGAAGAGGATGTAGACCGCGATCAGCAGCCGGCCCGGCCCCTTGTTGGTGGCCCGCTCGGGCACCCGCGTCTCAACCACCGACGACCTCCCAGGTCTGTTGCAGGCGCACCACCACGACCGGGGTGACCAGGCAGACCGCGCAGACGATCGCCGAGCCCCAGCGGGTCGGCTCCATACGGGCCAGCACCCAGGCCAGCGGCGGCAGGCAGACCAGCGTGAGCAGGTAGCCGAAGAAGGCCCCCGGCTCGCCCGGCCGCTCCCCGCCGCCGAGCGCGACCAGCGCCGCCACGGCGAGCCCGAGCAGGGCCAACTCCAGCACGGCCAGACCGGCGAACTGCGGCCGGTCCGGCGCCCGATGGCGCAGCGCCGCCACCAGGGCCCAGCCGGCGAGTACGAGCGACAGCACGATCGCGGCCGTCGCGAGGATCCCGTCCACCGGCGAGCCGCCGGCCGCGGCGCTGGTCATCGACGCAGTCCCGTTCACCGGCACAGCCTACTAAGCGGCGTAGTAGGCACCGCCGGCCGGCTCGCCGACGGGGTCCGCGCGCACCGACGCCGGCGGAGGACTAGCGTGGATCACGGCCACCGGCGTACGCCGTGGCGACGACGACGGCGGGGGGACGCGTGCTGCGGTTCGGCTTGTTCGGCACCGGTCACTGGGCGGCGGAGACGCACGCCGCGGCCATCGACGCCCACCCCGGGGCCACGCTGGCCGGGGTGTGGGGACGGGACCCGGCGAAGGCGGGCGCGCTGGCCGCGCGGCACGGCGTACCGGCCTTCGACGACGTGGACGCCCTGCTCGGCGCGTGCGACGCGATCGCCGTGGCGCTGCCGCCGGACGTGCAGGCCGAGATCGCCGTCCGGGCCGCCGCCGCGGGCCGGCACCTGCTGCTGGACAAGCCGCTGGCGTTGAGCCTCGCCGAGGCCGACCGGGTGGTGGCCGCGGCGCAGGCCGCCGGGGTGGCCTCGGTGGTCTTCTTCACCCAGCGGTTCCACCCGAACATCACCGGATTCCTGGCCGCGACGGCCGCGGCCGGCGGCTGGCAGCACGCCCGGGGCACCATGTTCGCCTCGATCTACCAGCCCGGCAACCCGTACGGGGACTCCCAGTGGCGGCGGCAGCACGGCGCGCTGTGGGACATCGGCCCGCACGCGCTGTCGCTGATCCTGCCGGTGCTCGGCCGGGTCACCCGGGTGGCCGCGATGAACGGCCCGAGCGGGCTGGTGCACCTGCTGCTCACCCACGACGGCGGCGCCACCAGCAGCATCTCCCTCACCCTGGACGCGCCCGCCGAGGCGGTCACCCGGGACTTCGTGTTCTTCGGCGACAACGGCATCGAGTCCGTTCCGCCGGGCGACGGCAGCGTGCTCCAGGCGTTCGGCACGGCGATCGACCAGTTGCTGGAGGAGATCGAGGCGGGCACCCGGGACCACCGCTGCGACGTGCGGTTCGGCCGCGAGGTGGTGGCGGTGCTCGAGGCCGCCGAGACCGCCCGCGCCGAGGGGCGCACGGTCGAGCTGTAGCCGGACCACTGCGCCGGGCGGAAATCCGTCGCGCCGCGACCCGCCGGTGGCTAACCTGCCCGGCATGTTCACGCATGCCCTGATCGACGTGGTCGGTACGCCGGCCACGCGAGGGCTCCTTCTGGTCGCCCGCCCGCGGGTCCGGCGTCCGGCCCTGGCCGGCCGGGACGCCCACCGCGCCTGACCTGACCGTCCGCGCCGCGCCCTGACCGGGCCCGGCCGCCGGCGGCTGCCGGTCGCGCTCCGCCGCCTGCCCTCCCGGCACGCGGCGGTCCGCCCGCGCCGATCCGCTCCGCCGCCCGCCGTGCGGGCTGTGCTGTCCGCTGTGCGGGCTGTGCTGTCCGCTGTGCGGGCTGTGCCGCCCGCCGTGCGGGCTGTGCTGTCCGCCGTGCGGGCCGCGGCCGTCCGCCGTGCGCCGGCACCGCCCGGCACCGGGCGGGCGGCGTGCCGGGTCGCGTCTCCCGCCGATCTCCAGGGTCGTCCGAGTCCCATCCGCTCGGACAGGCCCGCACCCGCGCCTGTCCGGATCCGTCGCCGCCCGGCGACAGACAGGACGATTCCCGTGGCGCCCCGCCGATCCCGCACCACCGCCCGCGACCGGTCCCGTCGCGTGCTGTCCCAGAACTTCCTCGCCGACCCGGCCGCCGTCGCGCGGATGGTCCGGGCGGCCCGCCCCGACCCGGACGACCTGCTGCTGGAGGTGGGCGCCGGGCGTGGCCAACTGACCCGCCCGCTCGCCGACCGGTGCGGCCGGCTGATCGCGTACGAGGTCGACCCGGCCGTCCTGACCGAACTGACCGGGGTCTGCGCGGCGCTGCCGCGGGTCCGGGTCCGGCCGGCCGACTTCCTCGCCGCCACGCCGCCCGACGAGCCGTTCTCGGTGGTCGGCAACATCCCGTGGTCGCTCACCGCCGGCGTGGTCCGCTGGTGCCTCGCCGCGCCCCACCTGCGGTCCGCGACCCTGCTCACCCAGCTCGAGTACGCCCGCAAGCGCACCGGCGACCGGGGCCGGTGGAGCCGGCTCACCGTGCTCACCTGGCCCGAGCACCACTGGCGGCTGGCCGGCCGGGTGCCGCGTACCGCGTTCCGGCCGGTGCCGGCCGCCGACGGGGGCATCCTGCGGCTGGAGCGGCGGGCCGAGCCGCTGCTGTCCCGTGCGGCGCTGCCCGCGTACCGGCGGATGGTGGAGCTGGGCTTCGGCGGGGTCGGCGGCTCGCTCGCGGCTTCGCTGCGCACGGCCCACCCGGCCGCGCGGGTCGACGGGGCGCTGCGGGCCGCCCGGCTGGTCCCGGACACCCCGGTCGGGCTGGTCTGGCCCGAGCAGTGGCTGGTGCTGTTCCGGCTGCTGCACGCGGTGGACCCGGCCCGGCCGCGGCGGCGGCGTCGCGGGTGAGCCGGCCCGCCGCGGCCCGGCCGTCGCGGGTGAGCCGGCCCGGCGCGGCCCGGCCCCGGCCGGGTCAGGCGAGCGTGTTCAGCGCCTCGCCCAGCTCCGCGGGGCTGTCGAACTCCTCCACCGGCAGCCCCCGGAGCAGCTGGAGCATCTCGGTGCTGCCGCCGTTCTCCTGGCACCAGCGGACCAGGTCCTCGCGGGAGACCGGGTAGTCGAGCCCGGCCAGGTACTCCTGCAACTGCACGCCGCTGACCGTCATGCCGACCGGCTACCCGTTCCGGTCCCGGGCATGCCGGCCGGCGGGGCGGGGCGGCGGTTTGTGCGGGCGGGACCCGGGTAGCCGCGGGCATGCTGGTTCAGCGGCTCGGCGCGCCGAGCGATTTCGACCCGTTGCTGGAACGCGTCCGGGACGCCCGGATCGTCATGATCGGTGAGGCGACGCACGGCAGCTACGACTACTACCGGCTGCGTGAGCAACTGACCCGGCGGCTCATCGCCGAGCAGGGCTTCGACTTCGTGGCGGTGGAGGGGGACTGGCCGGACTGCGACCGGGTGAACTGCTCGGTGGTGGGTGCCCCGGGCGGGCTGGCCGATCCACGGATCGCGCTGGAACGGTTCGAACGCTGGCCGACCTGGATGTGGGCGAACGCCGAGGTGGCCCGCTTCTGCCGGTGGCTGCGCGCGTGGAACCTGGACCGGCCGGCGGGGGAGCGGGCCGGCTTCCACGGGCTGGACGTCTACAGCCTCTGGGAGTCCATGCAGGCCATCTTCGACTACCTGGGCGAGGAGGACCCGGCGTCGCTGGAGGCGGCCCAGGAGGCGTACCGCTGCTTCGAGCCGTACGGCAGACAGGTCGAGGAGTACGGCCTGGCCAGCCGGTTCGTCTCCGCCCGCTGCGAGGAGGAGGTGGTCCGGCTGTTGGCGCGTACCCGGGAACAGGCCGCCGCGGACGGCCCGGACCGCTTCTCGGCCTGGCAGAACGCGGAGGTGGTGGCCGGCGCGGAACGCTACTACCGGGCGATGGTGGGCGGCGGGCCGGAGTCGTGGAACGTCCGGGACACCCACATGGCCGACACCCTGGACCGGCTGCTGGACCGGTACGGCCCGGGCTCCCGGGGCATCGTCTGGGCGCACAACACGCACGTGGGGGACGCCCGGGCCACCGACATGACGGCGGGCGGGATGGTGAACATCGGCCAGCTCGCCCGGGAGCGGCACGGCCGGGACGCGGTGGCGCTGGTGGGCTTCGGCAGCTACCGGGGCACGGTGGTGGCGGCGCCCCGCTGGGGCTCACCGGCCGAGGTGATGGTGGTGCCGCCGGCCCGGGACGGCTCGGTGGAGCGGCGGCTGCACGAGCTGCTGCCGGAGCGCGCGGTGCTGGTCTTCGGCGGGCCCGACCAGCCGGGGTGGGTGACCGACGACGCCGACCACCGGGCCATCGGGGTGGTCTACGACCCGAGCCTGGAGTCCTGGGGCAACTACGTGCCGACCCGCCTCGGCGAGCGCTACGACGCCTTCATCTGGTGCGACGAGTCCACCGCCCTGCACCCCCTACCGGCCCTGCCCACCCCCGGCGAAATGGAAACCTACCCCGCCGGCGTCTAACCCCGCCCGCCCCGCCCTCCCGCCCTCCCCGCGCCCCCTCTTCTGCGCCGATCATGGAGTTGTGGCGCCTGCTTGGTCCGCTTACGCGGCCTTTGCTCGGTGCCACAACTCCTTGATCGACGAGCTGGGCGGGCGGGGCGGGGGCGGGGGTGGGGGTGGGGGTGGGGGCGGCGGGGGGTGGGGTTAGACGTGGGCGGGTTCTTGGTCGGCGAGGTGGGCGCGGAGGCCTTCGCCTTCGACGTCCACGTTGGGCAGGAGCTTGTTGAGCCAGCGGGGGAGCCACCAGGCGGCGTTGTTGAGCAGCGACATCACCGCGGGCACGATGGTCATCCGGACCACGAAGGCGTCGATGGCGACGCCGATCGCGAGCGCGAAGCCCATCGACTTGATGATCGGGTCCTCCAGGAACACGAAGCCGCCGAAGACCGAGATCATGATCAGCGCGGCGGCGGTGACCACCCGGGCACCGTGCCCCATGCCGTTGATGGTGGCCTGCCGGGCGGTGTCGCCGTGCACGAAGTCCTCCCGCATCCGGGAGACCAGGAAGACCTCGTAATCCATGGCCAGCCCGAACAGGATGCCGATGAGCAGGATCGGCAGGAAGCTGACCAGCGGCGCGGGGGTGTCCAGCCCGACCAGATCGGCCAGGTGGCCCTGCTGGAAGACCGCCACCGTGATGCCGAAGGTGGCCGCCACGGTGAGCAGGAAGCCCAGCGCCGCCTTCACCGGCACCAGGATCGACCGGAACACCAGCATCAGCAGCAGCACGGACAGACCCACCACCAGCAGCAGATAGACCGGGAGGGCGTCGGAGAGCTTCTCCGACACGTCGATGCCGATGGCGGTGACGCCGGTGAGCATCACCTCCGCGTTCTGGATGCCGCCGACCTGCCGGCGGATGTCGTGCACCAGATCCTCGGTCTTCTCGTCGGTCGGGCCGGTCTTCGGGATCACCCCGAGCAGCGCGGTCCGGCCGCTCGGGTCGAGCTGCGGCGGGGCCACCGCGAGCACCCCGTCGGTCTTCTGGATCAGTGCGGTGACCTGCGGTACGGCGGCCTGGGTGGCCTGCGGCGAGTCGGCGGTGACGACCACCGCGAGCCGGCCGGTGAAGCCGGGACCGAAGCCCTCCCGGATCAGGTCGTTGCTGGCCCGGGCCGGGGTGCCCGCGGCGGCCGCGGAGGCGTCCGGCAGCGCCAGCCGCATGTCCTGCGCGGGCAGGGCGAGCAGGCCGAGGCCGAGCAGGCCGACCAGGATCACCGGGATGCGCAGCCGGGTCACCCAGTGCGCCCAGCGGAAGCCGAAGCCGGAGCGGTCCTCCGAGCCGGTCGCGGCCGAGTCGATCGCCGCCTGGTCGCGCCGCTTGCGCGGCAGCGCCTTCCGGCCGGCGAAGCCGAGCAGGGCCGGGGCCAGGGTGATCGCGACCAGCACGGCCACGGTGACCGTGCCGGCGGCGGCCAGACCCATCACGGTGAGGAACGGGATGTCCACCACCGCGAGGCCGGCCAGCGCGATGACCACGGTGGCGCCGGCGAAGACCACGGCGGAGCCGGCGGTGCCGACCGCGCGGCCGACCGCCTCCTCGGGGGAGAGCCCGTCGAGCAGGTTCTGCCGGTGCCGGGAGGTGATGAAGAGCGAGTAGTCGATGCCGACCGCCAGGCCGAGCATCAGGGCCAGGATCGGCGCCGTGCTGGTCAGCTCGACCGCGCCACTGAGCGCGAAGAGGCCGGCCATGCCGACCCCGACGCCGATCAGCGCGTTCAGCATGGTCATCCCGGCCGCGACCAGCGAGCCGAAGGTGATGACCAGGACGATCGCGGCGACCAGCACGCCGAGCGCCTCCGTCGAGCCGACCTCCGGCTCGGCGTTGAGCACCTCACCGCCGGGGGCGATCTGCCAGCCCTGCGCCTCGGCCTGCGCGCCGACCTTCTCGTACGCGTCGCGCTGGGCGTCGGTGACGTCGTCGGCCCGGCCGGCGAACTGCACCTGGATCAGCCCGTACCGGCCGTCCTGGGTGAGCGCCTTCGCCCGGTACGGGTCGACCGCGCCGACCACCCCGGGCAGGGTGGCCGCCTCCTGGGTGACCTGCGCGACCACGGCCTGCCCCTGCGGGGTGAGGAGCTGACCGTCCTGGGGCGCCTTCACGGCGATGGTGCCGGTGGCCCCGCTGGCCGCCGGGAACCGGTCGGCGAGCAGGTCGATCGCGCGCTGCGACTCGGTGCCCGGCATGGAGAAGTTGCTCGCTGTCGGGCCCCTCAGGGTGGCCGCGGCGATGCCGAGGCCGACGAGTACGACGAGCCAGACGACGGCGACGAGTCGCCGTCGGCGCAACGATGCCCGGCCGAGCCGGTACAGCAGGGTCGCCATCAGGTTTCCTTGTCCTCGGATTGGGTTGCGGGGTCAGGTGACGGGTTCGAGCGCCCGGCGGACCACGGCCAGCAGGGCGGGCCGCAGCTCGTCGTCGGGGATGTCGATGAACTCGGCGCAGGTCTCGGCGATGCCGGCGAGCACCACCAGCGCGGCGATCCGGGCCGAGGGGCGGTCGGGGCGGCCGGCCAGCGCGTCGATCAGCCGGTCGGAGATCTGCCGGATGTGCACGAAGGCCGGCTGCTGGAGCAGCTCGGTGAACTCGCCGCGGAGCAGGGCGATCTCCCGGCGGAAGCGGACCGCCAGGTCGACGAAGCCCTCCCCGGCGACCCGCTGCGCGTCGGCCCCGCGCTCCTGCTCGGCGATGCGGGCGTCGAGCCCCACCAGCACCGCGATGGCGGGCGCCATCAGCTCGGTGAGCAGCGCCTCCTTGCTGGCGAAGTGGTAGAGCACGGTCGCCTTCGAGCAGCCCACCTCGCCGGCGATGTCCTGCAGCGAGGTGCCCTTGTAGCCGGTGCTGGCGAAGCGACGGGCGGCCGCGATCAGGATCTCGGCGTGCGTCTCCGGAACCGCTCGGGCCATGTCCTCCAGCATGCCTGACCGATCGGTCAGGTGCTGACCGAACGGTCAGCGGGATCCGGTGGTCTTCGCCACAGCGCCGGTCAGCCGGCCGCCGCCCCGTGCTCCCGGTCGTACGCGGCCCGGGCCGCCCCGATCGACTCCCGGTGCCGCTCGGCCCACGCGGTCAGCGCGACCAGCGACTCGTACAGCTCCAGCGCCACCGGGGTGGCGGTGTACTCGACCTTGGGCGGGACGGTCGGGTAGACGTGCCGGCGCAGCAGGCCGTCCCGCTCCAGGTTGCGCAGGGTCAGCGTGAGCATCCGCCGGCTGATCCCCTCGACCTGGCGCTCCAGCTCGGTGAAGCGGATCGGCCCCTGCGAGGCGGCGATCAGGATGCTGATGCTCCACTTGCCGCCGACCCGGTCCAGCGCCTCCCGGACGGTGCAGGCGCGGGCCTGGTTCGCCGTCACGGTGACACAGCTGTTCCCCTGGGACATCGAAGTGCCTCCTTCCGCTCCGCCTCATGGTCACAGACGATGTCCTCGGTAACAAAACGTGCACCAAGGAGGCATGTCCATGACGGGGACGAAACGCTGGCCGGCGCTGCTGGTGCTCTGCGCCGGCAGCTTGATGATCATCCTGGACGGCAGCATCGTGGCCGTGGCGCTGCCGGCGGTCCAGGCCGACCTCGGCTTCACCGCCACCGGGCTGGCCTGGGTGGTGAACGCGTACCTGGTGGCCTTCGGCGGCCTGCTCCTGCTCGCCGGCCGGCTCGGCGACCTGCTCGGCCGGCGCCAGGTCTTTCTGGCCGGGGTGGTCCTGTTCAGCGCCGCCTCGCTGCTCTGCGCCCTGGCCGAGGGACCGGGCACCCTGGTCGCCGCCCGGTTCGCCCAGGGCGTCGGCGGGGCGCTCACCACCGCGGTCAGCCTCGGCATGATCGTCCGGCTCTTCCCCGAGCCGGCCGAGCGGGCCCGGGCCATCGCCGTGTTCAGCTTCACCGGAGCGGCCGGCGCCTCGCTCGGCCTGCTGGTCGGCGGGGTCCTCACCGACCTGGCCGGCTGGCGGTCGATCTTCCTGATCAACCTGCCGATCGGGGCGGTGATCGCGGCCGGCACCCGCCGACTCGTCGCGCCGGACCGCGGCGCCGGCCTGCGCGCCGGGCTGGACCTGCTCGGCGCGGTGCTGGCCACGGCCGGGCTGATGGCCGCCGTACTGGCCATCGTCGGCGCGGGGGAGCACGGCTGGGCCGCGCCGCGCACGCTTCGCGCCGGCGGGCTGGCCGTGACGCTGCTCGCCGGATTCGCCGCCCGGCAACGCCGCGCCGCCACCCCGCTGCTGCCGCCGCGGGTGCTGCGGGCACCCGGCCTGATCGCCGCCAACGCCACCCAGTTCCTCATGGTGGCCGCCTACTTCGGCTTCCAGTTCCTGCTCGCCCTGTACCTGCAACTCGTCCTCGGCCTGGACCCGGCGGCCACCGGCTTCGCCTTCCTGCCCACCCCGCTGGTGATCGGCGCCGTCTCGCTGGGCCTGGCCGGCCGGCTGATGGACCGGTACGGCGCCCGCACCGTGCTGGTGGGCGGGCTGGCGCTCGCCGTGGTCGGCTTCCTGCTGCTGACCCGCCTCCCGGCGGATGCCCGGTACGCCACCGACGTGCTGCCGGCCATGCTGGTCTTCGGCGTCGCGGGCGGCCTGACCCTGCCGGCGGTCACCACGCTCGCCATGGCCGGCGCCGACCCGGCCGACGCCGGGCTCGCGTCCGGGCTGGCCAACACCACCCAGCAGGTGGGCGGCGCGCTGGGGCTGGCCGTCCTCGCCACCCTCGCGGCGAGCCGCACCGGCACGCTGCGCGCCGCCGGCAGCGAACCGGTCGCCGCCCTCGCCGCCGGGTACCGCTCGGCGTTCGCCGTGGCCGCTGCCCTGGTCGCCGCGGCGCTCCTGGTCGCGCTCTGCACCGCCCGGCGGCCCCGCCGGCCCGACCCGGCGGCACCCGCTCTGATCTCCGCCGCCCCGGCCGAGCGCTCCGCACGCTGACGCCCATCGCCACCGTGGCGACCCTCCGTTCGCCGCCGACGACAGGTCACCACGATGGCGCGGGCGTCGGCCGGCGGCCTCGCCGCCGCCAGCCGGGACGCCCTGCGCCGACCACCGACCTGATGTCGTCGGCGAAGCGGGGGTGGGGTCGGCCTGGGACCTGGCCGCCGGCCGGCGGCCAGGTCCCAGGCGCGGGTCGACAGCGAAATCGGCCCAGTCCAACGGCACCGGATTGGCGCTGAGGCCGGGCCGCCGGCCGGACGAGAATCCCGGTATGACCGAGCTGAGCCGCCGAGCGGCCGCGCTGCGCGCGCTGCACCGCCCCGGAAATCCGCTGATCCTGCCGAACGCCTGGGACGCCGGCTCGGCCCGCGCCGTGGTCGCGGCCGGCTTCCCGGCCGTCGCCACCAGCAGCGGCGCGGTCGCCGAGGCGCTCGGGCACGCCGACGGCGAGGCCCTTCCGGTGGCGGAGATGTTCGCCGCGGTCGGCCGGATCGCCGCCGCCGTGCCGGTCCCGGTCACCGCCGACCTGGAGCGGGGGTACGGGCTGCGCCCGGCCGAACTGGTCGAGCGGCTGCTCGCGGCGGGCGCGGTGGGCGCCAACCTGGAGGACTCCGACCCGCGCAGCAAGCGACTGTCCGACGTCGAGGAGCAGGCCGACCTGCTCGCCGGCATCCGGGCGGCGGCCCGGCAGGCCGGCGTGGACCTGGTGCTCAACGCCCGGGTCGACGTGCACCTGCGGGCGTACGGGCCGGCGGAGGAGCGGCTCGCCGAGGCGGTCCGCCGGGCCCGGCGCTACCTGGCGGCCGGTGCGGACTGCGTCTACCCGATCATGCTGGCCGACCCGGCGCTGATCCGCGACTTCGTCGCCGAGCTGGCCGCCCCGGTGAACGTGCTGGCCCGGCCCAGCGCGCCCGGCCTCGCCGAGCTGGCCGCGCTCGGCGTGGCCCGGATCAGCTACGGCTCCGGTGTGTACGCGGCGGCCCGCGCCCGGGTCGCCGACCTGCTCGCGGCCATCCGCGCCGGCGGCGACCCGTTCGGCCCCTGACCTACCCGCCGCGTCGGGTTGCCTGGTGGCCGCGCGGGCGGCAGGGTGAGCGGATGGCTGCCGCTGACGAGACCCGGGACGGCGTGTCGCTGACCAACCTGGACCAGCCGCTCTTCGACGGGGCCGGGGCGACCAAGCGCGACCTGGTCGACTACCTCGACGCCGTCCACGAGTGGATGCTGCCCGGGCTGCGCGACCGGCCGCTGTCGGTGGTCCGGGTGCGGCCCGGCCAGGAGCCGTTCATGCAGAAGAACCTGCCGAAGTACACCCCGGACTGGGTGCGCCGCACCTCGGTCTGGGCCGAGGCGTCCCGCCGGAGCATCTCGTACGCGCTCTGCGACGACCGGCGCACCCTGCTCTGGTTCGCCAACCAGCGAGCCGTCGAGTACCACCCGACGTTGAGCCGCGCGGGCCAGCCCGAGCACCCCAGCCACCTGGTGCTGGACCTGGACCCGCCGGCCGGGGACTCGTTCGGCAGGGCCGTCGGGGCGGCGCTGCTGGTCCGCCAGGCGCTCGCTGACGTCGGGCTGGCCGGGGCGGTCAAGACCAGTGGCGCTAAAGGACTGCACGTGATCGTGCCGGTGGACCCGGCCACCACCGCCGAGGAGGCGGCCGCCGCGACCCGGGCCGTCGCGGCGCGCGCCGAGCGGCTGGACCCGGCGCTGGCCACCACCGCGTTCATCGTGGAGGACCGGGGCGGCCGGGTCTTCGTCGACTCCACCCGGGCGTACGGGGCGACCGTGGTGGCCGCGTACAGCCCGCGGATCCGGCCCGGGACGCCGGTGTCGTACCCGGTGGGCTGGGCCGACCTGACCTCGGCGGCGCCCGCCGACTTCACCGTCCGGACGGTGCCGGCGCTGGTCGCCGACCGGGACCCGTGGGCCGAGGCGCTGCCGGCCCCGCAACGGCTGCCCGCGGACCTGGTGGCCGAGGGGCGGACCATCCCGGTGGCCCGGGTGCAGGCCATGCACGAGGGCAAGCGCCGGGCGAAGGCCCGCCGCGAGGCCGGCTGACCGGATCGGCGGGCCGGGTGGCCGGCGACCCGACCCTGCCCGCCTAAAATTCGCGGATGCCGATGCGGCCCGACGACTGACCGGGAGGAGTTCTGGATCGGCGCACCCGGGCTGTGCGACAGCGGCCTGCTCACGGGCATTCGGCCGCAATGATGTCGACCTATACTCGCGCCGGATCATGAAACCGCAGAGATCGGACGGGTGGCGATGACGCAGGGATTGCTATGGAAACGCGTGGCGGCGACCTCGGTGCTGTTGGCGGGTTTCGCGTTCGTACCGGCCCCGGCGCTCGGCTCCCCGGCCACCCTGGTCGGGGACCGCACGCTGCGGGTCTACAACAACAACATCGAGAACCTGGTGCGGAACAACGCGGACGGCACCTGCACCCGCATCTCCGGCCCCGACCACCTGACCTCGATGCTGGTCGACAGCGACGGCAGGACCGGCACGTCCGGGGTGCAGGCGCCGGACCTGCTGATCGTGCAGCAGGTCCGCGGCACCGGGCAGGCGCAGGCGTACGCCGACCAGCTGTCGGCGAAGTTCGGGTACGCGGCCGGCGCCTACCGGGCGATCGTCGCCTGGGACAACCCCGAGGAGTGGGGCAGCACCCACCACTGCAGCCAGCAGTCGCTCGGTGACCTGAAGAAGCGGCAGACCAACGCCATCATCTACAACACCCGCCGACTCAGCCTGGCCAGCGGCGACGTGTCGAAGTACTGGAGCGCCGGCTGGCTCAAGCCGGGCACGGCGTACAACGGCGGGGCCGGCTGCACGCTGTACAAGCCCCCGAACAGCGACAGCGGCACGGTCAACGCGTACAAGTGGAAGCGCACCAGCGCCATCGCGGCGCGTTTCACCATCAAGGACACCGGCGTGACGGTGTTCGCCGCGACCATGCACCTGCCGCAGGAGAACCGCCAGAACGCCTGCGCCGGTGACGGCGACACGGGCATCGGCGGCACCGGCGTCCACCTCGGTGCCGACGCGACCAGCCTGCTCAACGCCTCGACGATCCGCATCGTCGGCATCGACGCCAACCGCACGGGCATCCCGGCGAGCACACTGAGCGGGTACGGCATGACCGGCTACGGCACGAAGGCCACCTCCGGGTCCAGCAAGATCGACTACCTGTTCGTCCGCGGTACCGTGCAGCCCTCCACGATCGGCCACACGGTGAGCAGCACGAAGTCCAACCACCTGGCGCTGTACGGCTTCATCGACTTCTGACCCCCGCCGCCCGGGCACCCCGTCGCACCACTGCGGCACAGACACCCGCGAACGGCCCGTGACGGCTGAACATGCGATGAAGGCCGCCGACCTGGTTCTGCCTGGTCAGCGGCCTTTTCGTGTGGCTCGTGTCTGGTGCCCCCGGCAGGATTCGAACCTGCGCCCCCGCCTCCGGAGGGCGGTGCTCTATCCCCTGAGCTACGGGGGCTCAGCGACCCGAGAAGAGTAGCAAACGCCCTCCCGGATCGCCGAATCGGTGCCCGGCGTGCCGATCGTCGCCCGTCAGGCGGCGGCGACCGGGCGGCCGCAGCTGGGCAGCGGGTGCAGGACGATGCGGCGGGGAAGCCGGCGGGGCCACTCGTTGCGGGGCCACGAGCCGTCCACGATGAGGTGCACGGTGCGTTCCTCGGCGCCGCTGAGCCGCAGCACGAAGTCGCGGGGGAGCGGCGGGTCCACGGTCGGCGTGGTGATCATGAAGCGCACCCGCCCCCGGGACGAGACCGCGGAGATCACGTCGGCGGCCGGCATGGTGCCGCGCAGCCGGACCCGCCCGATCCAGTAGACCTCCGCGGCGTGCTCCTGGGCGGCCCGGGTGATCGCCGGGTACTCGCTGCGTACCCACCGCTCCACCGCGCCCACGCAGAGCCCGCAGGCCCGCTCGCGGGGCTCGCGCGGACCCAACCCCCAGGCCCGCAGGTACGCCCCGACCGTGCCGGCGTCCATCGCCAGGTCGAACCGGCTCTCGATGAGGGTGGTCAGGCTCTGGCGCGTCCAGAGCTCCTCGTCCAGGCCGAACTCGTCGGGGTGGATGCCCCGCAGAACGTCGATCAGTTCGAGTTCCTGTTCGCGGCTGAGCGTGCCCGGCTCGCCCTGCCGCAGTCCGCGACGGACGGCTGCCACCGCCCCGTCACCGCCGATGGTGTGGCGTCGGCACCAGCTGGTCACCGACCGCCCTGCGTCTCTGAGTGCAACCCCCACGTCCTACGCAACGAGCCCGAATCGCAACCGGTCACGATATGTGTGGAGAAAAGTCTCCAAGACATCCAATGGGTCAGACCGCTCGAATCGTTACAAAGCGGCATAACGGACAAGGTGTACCCGGGGACACGGAACGGGCCCGCGCCGGTGTCGGCGCGGGCCCGTTCGGGACGTGGTGTGCCTAGGGCCGGCCGCCCAGCCGCTTCTGCGCCGCCACCAGATTGGTCAGGTCGGTCTGCTGGGTGTTCTTCATGACCTGGGCGACCGCGAGCACGTCGTCGTCGTGCCCCTGCTCCAGCACGGCGTCGAGCATGTGCACCCCGCCGATGTGGTGCTTGATCATCATCTGCAGGAACAGCAGGTCGAACTCGCGCCCCTTGGCGGACCGCAGCTTCGCCATCTCCTCGGGCGTCGCCATCCCCGGCATCAGGCCGTTCTTCACCGACTGCGCGCCGTCCGGCATCCAGGCCATCGGCGCCTGGTCGCCGGTCGGGTCGAGCTTCCACGACCGCAGCCAGGTCTGCATCGTCCCGATCTCACCCTGCTGACCGGTGGCGATGTCGCCGCCGATCTGCCGTACCTCCGGGTCCTGACCCTGCTGGAAGGCCATCAACCCCATCTCCACCGCCTGGGCGTGGTGGGAGCTCATGTCCCGGGCGAAACCCGCCTCCGGCGAGCTCTCGCCCGGCCGGGTGATGGTCGGGGTGAGCAGGCCGCCCGCGTACCCGAGGAGCAGGCCGACCAGGACGGCGAGCGCCACGGCCAGCAGGCCGAAGCGGCGCGCGGCCGGACGGCCGCCGTCGACGGGCGCCTCGTCCAGGTCGGTGTCCGTGGTCACGGGAGCGGTCATCGCGGCGTCCTCACTGCGTCGGCTGTTCCATCTGGTTGCCCAGGTCACGCGGGGTGGTGCCGGTGGCGGTGACGCCCTGCGCGCAGTTGGCGTTCGGGCCCTCGACGGAGGCGTTCACCCGCAGCGTCTTGATGAACTCGTCGATCCGGGCGTCGTCGGCGTTGTCGACCTTGAGCTGGAAGCCCCAGGCCTGCAGGGAGATCGGCTTGTCCAGCCCCTCGAACGGGCTGAGCATCAGCTTCTCCTTGCCCTGCACCTTCTCCTTGAGCTTGGCGACCTGGTCGGCCGGCAGGTCGGGGCGGTAGGTGATCCAGACGGTGCCGTGCTCCAGGCTGTGCACCGCGTGCTCGTTGGCGATCGGCGCGTCGTACACGTCGCCCATGCAGTTCTGCCAGGCCGGGTTGTGCGGGCCGGCGACCGGCGGGAGGACGTCGTACTTGACCGAGCCCTGCTGGTGCTGGCCGCCCTGGACCAGCTTCTTGTCCTTCTTGCGGAAGTCGACCACGCCCTTGATCGAGTCGGCCCGGTCCTGCCACGGCTGGGAGCCCTTGTACACCGCCCAGGCGCCCCACCCCACGATGCCGACGGCCAGCACGCCGACGGCGACGAAGAGCGCGATCGGACCCCAGGCCCGGCCCTGGCTGACCTTCACCGGGGCGATCGGCTTGCGGCCCTTGCCACCGGTGGTCGGCCGCGGTGCGCCCTTGCCGGCACCGGACTTACCGCCGGCGGGCTTGTCGCCAGCGGCCGGCCGGCCGGCGGCCGGCTTCTTGCCGGTGCTGACCACGGTCGGGCGGCGTTCCGGGCCGCCCGGGGTGCTGATGCTCATCGTGCCTCGTCAGGTCGGTCGGTCAGGGGGAGCCGCGGAGCCTGTTCAGATGCTGGTCGCCGCCGCGGGGACCGAGTCTACCCCCGATAACATGGTTCGGTGACTCCCGCAGAACTCGCCGAGGTCGTCCTCGCCGCAGCCCATGCCGTCTTCGAAGACCGAGGGCTGGACCGCTCCGCGCTGCCCGCGCAGACCGCCGTCGAGCGGCCCCGTAACCCCGATCACGGCGACTACGCCTCGACGCTGGCGCTGCAGCTCAGCAAGAAGGTGGGGGTACCCCCGCGCGAGCTGGCCACCGCCCTGGCCGAGCAGCTCGGCCGGG
The DNA here is from genome assembly GCF_040655175.1 of Micromonospora sp. NPDC050495. NCBI lineage: Bacteria > Bacillati > Actinomycetota > Actinomycetes > Micromonosporales > Micromonosporaceae > Micromonospora > Micromonospora sp. NPDC050495. The sequence continues at coordinate 115,618 of NZ_JBFAJK010000016.1, forward strand.
CGGCGGGGGTCAAGTCGGTGGAGATCGCCGGCCCGGGCTTCCTGAACATCCGGCTCGACGCCGCCGCCGCCGGGCAGCTCGCCAAGGTCATCGTCGAGGCCGGCCCGGAGTACGGCCGCAGCGACGCCCTCGCGGGCCAGAAGATCAACCTGGAGTTCGTCTCGGCGAACCCGACCGGGCCGGTGCACATCGGCGGGGTTCGCTGGGCCGCCGTCGGTGACGCGCTCAGCCGGCTGCTCCGCGCCACCGGCGCGGACGTCGGCACCGAGTACTACTTCAACGACGCGGGCTCCCAGATCGACCGGTTCGCCCGCTCCCTGCTGGCCGCGGCCAAGGGCGAGCCCGCGCCGGAGGACGGCTACGGCGGCGCGTACATCGCCGAGATCGCCACCGAGGTGGTGCGGCGCCGGCCCGAGGTGCGGGACCTCGCCGACGCCGAGGCTCAGGAGGTGTTCCGGGTCGAGGGCGTCCAGCTGATGTTCGCCGAGATCAAGTCGTCGCTGCGCGACTTCGGGGTCGAGTTCGACACCTACTTCAACGAGAAGGACCTGCACGAGCGGGGCGAGCTGGACCAGGCGCTGGAGCGGCTGCGCGGGCAGGGCCACCTCTACGAGTCCGAGGGCGCCACCTGGCTGCGCACCACCGACTTCGGCGACGACAAGGACCGGGTGCTGCGCAAGTCCAACGGGGAGTGGACCTACTTCGCCGCCGACTGCGCCTACTACCTGGACAAGCGGGAGCGCGGCTTCGAGCGCGTGGTGATCATGCTGGGCGCCGACCACCACGGCTACCTCGGCCGGATGAAGGCGATGGCCGCCTGCTTCGGTGACGACCCCGACCGCAACCTGGAGATCCTCATCGGCCAGCTGGTCAACCTGCTGCGCGACGGGGCGCCGGTGCGGATGAGCAAGCGGGCCGGCACCGTGGTCACGCTGGAGGACCTGGTCGACGCGATCGGCGTGGACGCCGCCCGGTACGCGCTGGCCCGCTACTCCAGCGACTCCCCGATCGACATCGACGTGGAGCTGTGGACCCGGGCCACCCGCGACAACCCGGTCTACTACGTGCAGTACGTCGCGGCCCGGACCGCCAGCGTCGGGCGCAACGCCGCCGAGGTCGGGCTGACCCGGGGCGACGCCGCCGACTTCCGGCCCGAGCTGCTCGCCCACGAGAAGGAGAACGAGCTGCTCAAGGAGCTGGCCGCGTTCCCCTCGGTGGTCGCCGGCGCGGCCGAGCTGCGCGCCCCGCACCGGCTCTCGCACTACCTGGAGGACCTGGCGCAGGCCTACCACCGGTTCTACGACAACTGCCGGATCCTGCCGCGCGGCGACGAGGAGGTCACCGACCTGCACCGGGCCCGGCTGTGGCTCAACGACGCCACCCGGGTGGTCATCGCCAACGGCCTGCGCCTGCTCGGCGTCTCGGCCCCGGAGCGGATGTAAATGCGAGCGCGAGGAGTGAGCATGCGAGCCCCGCAGTCGCGAAGCGGAGACAACTGATGCGCGCCCACGAGGCCGGGGCCCTGCACGGTGACCTCGGCAACCGCGGGCCGGCGTGGCTGCGTCCCCCGGTCGACGTCAACGCCCTGGTGCCGCAGCTGTGGCCGCGCAACGTGGCGCGCGCCGACGGTGGCGCGCTGACCGTCGCGGGCCTGGACGTCCGCGACCTGGCCGCCGAGTACGGCACCCCGGCGTACGTGCTGGACGAGGACGACCTGCGCGAGCGCTGCCGGCAGTTCCGGGCGGCCTTCCCCGACGCCGACGTGTACTACGCCGGCAAGGCGTTCCTCTGCCGGGCGGTAGTCCGCATGATCGCCGAGGAGGGGCTGTTCCTCGACGTCTGCACCGGCGGCGAGCTGGCCACCGCGCTCTCGGCCGGGATGCCGGCCGAGCGGATCGGCTTCCACGGCAACAACAAGTCGGTGGCCGAGCTGACCCGGGCGGTGGACGCCGGGGTGGGCCGGATCATCGTGGACTCCTTCGCCGAGATCGACCGGCTCACCGCGCTGGCCCGCGAGCGTGGGGTACGCCCCCGGGTGCTGGTCCGGGTCACCGTCGGCGTGGAGGCGCACACCCACGAGTTCATCGCCACCGCGCACGAGGACCAGAAGTTCGGCTTCTCCCTGGCGGGCGGCGCGGCCGCCGCGGCCGCCTTCAAGATCCTCGACGAGGGCGTGCTGGAGCTGCGCGGCCTGCACTCGCACATCGGTTCGCAGATCTTCGACGCCAGCGGCTTCGAGGTCTCCGCCCGCCGGGTGCTCGCGTTGCAGGCGCAGATCCGCGACGCCCGCGGCGTGGAGCTGCCCGAGCTGGACCTGGGCGGCGGCTTCGGCATCGCGTACACCACCCAGGACGACCCGGCCGCGCCGCAGGAGCTGGCCAAGCGGCTGGTGAAGATCGTCGACGGGGAGTGCGCGGCGGAGCAGCTGCGGGTGCCGCACCTGTCCATCGAGCCCGGCCGGGCCATCGTCGGGCCGGCCGTGCTCACCCTCTACGAGGTGGGCACGGTCAAGGACGTGGATGGGATCCGGACGTACGTGAGCGTCGACGGCGGGATGAGCGACAACATCCGCACCGCGCTCTACGACGCGTCGTACTCGGCGACGGTGGCCAACCGCGCCTCCTCGGCGGAGCCGATGCTCGCCCGCGTGGTGGGAAAGCACTGTGAGTCCGGGGACATCGTGGTGAAGGATGAATTCCTGCCCGCCGACGTGCAGCCCGGAGATCTTGTCGCGGTGCCCGGCACCGGGGCCTACTGCCGGAGCATGGCCAGCAACTACAACCATGTCCCGCGGCCCCCGGTGGTCGCCGTCCGCGACGGTCGGGCGCGGCTGATCGTCCGCCGGGAGACCGAAGACGACCTGCTCGCATTGGATGTGGGATGACCTCACCGGTTCGCTTGGCGCTGCTCGGCTGTGGCACGGTCGGCAGCGACGTGGTGCGGCTGCTGCACGAGCAGTCGGCCGACCTCGCCGCCCGGATCGGCGCCCCGCTGGAGATCGCCGGCATCGCGGTACGCCGGCTCAGCCGGGACCGCGGCGACCTGCCGGTCGACCCGGCGCTGTTCACCACCGACGCGCTCGGGCTGATCAAACGCGACGACGTGGACGTGGTGGTCGAGGTGGTCGGCGGCATCGAGCCGGCCCGGAGCTGGCTGGTCGAGGCGCTGCGGGCCGGCAAGAGCGTGGTCACCGCCAACAAGGCGCTGCTCGCCGAGGACGGCGCCACGCTGCACGACGCCGCCGCCGAGGGGGGCGCCGACCTCTACTACGAGGCCAGCGTCGCCGGAGCCATCCCGCTGCTGCGCCCACTGCGGGAGTCGCTGCACGGCGACCGGATCAACCGGGTCACCGGCATCGTCAACGGCACCACCAACTTCATCCTCTCCGCCATGGACGCCACCGGCGCCGGCTTCGCCGAGGCCCTGGAGGAGGCGACCGAGCTGGGCTACGCCGAAGCCGATCCGACCGCCGACGTGGAGGGCTTCGACGCCGCCGCGAAGGCCGCCATCCTGGCCTCGCTGGCGTTCCACACCCGGGTCACCGCCGCCGACGTGCACCGGGAGGGCATCACCGAGGTGAGCGCCGCCGACGTGGCCAGCGCCAAGGCGATGGGCTGCACCATCAAGCTGCTCTGCATCGCCGCCCGGGGCGCCGACGCGGCCGGCCGGGAGACGGTCAGCGTCCGGGTGCACCCGGCGATGATCCCGCTGACCCACCCGCTGGCCAGTGTCGGCGACGCGTTCAACGCGGTCTTCGTCGAGGCCGAGGCGGCCGGGCAGCTGATGTTCTACGGCCGCGGCGCCGGCGGCGCGCCGACCGCCAGCGCGGTCCTCGGCGACGTGGTGGCGGTGGCCCGCAACCGGCTCGCCGGGGTGCACGCGGCCAGCGAGTCCGCCTACGCCGACCTGCCGGTCCGGCCGATGGGGGAGGCGCTCACCCGCTACCACATCAGCCTCGACGTGGCGGACCGGCCGGGTGTGCTGGAGGCGGTGGCCGGGGTCTTCGCCCGGCACGAGGTCTCCATCGCCACCGTGCGGCAGGCCCCGGCCGGCGCGGGCCCGGGCGCGGAACTGGTCATCGTGACCCACGTGGCGCCGGACGCCGCGCTCGCCGCCACCGTGCGGGAGCTGCGCGGGTTGGACATCGTCCGCTCGGTCACCAGCGTCCTCCGGGTGGAGGGTGGCGCGTAACTCCACCGTCCCGCCTGATGGTTAAGGGGAGGTGTGCCGGCGGCCCGTTCGGGAGGCTGGGCCACGCTGGTGAGGGCCCCGACACGGCCGGGGCGGGAGACGAGGAGAGCGACATGTGGCGGGGTCTGATCGAGACGTACCGGGACCGGCTGCCGGTCACCGACGCCACTCCCGTCGTCACCCTGCACGAGGGGAACACGCCGCTGCTGCCGGCGCCGGTGCTCTCCGCCCGCATCGGGGCCGACGTCTGGCTCAAGGTCGAGGGGGCCAACCCGACCGGCTCGTTCAAGGACCGGGGCATGACGGTCGCCGTCTCCAAGGCGGTCGGGGCCGGCGACAAGGCGATCATCTGCGCCTCCACCGGCAACACCAGCGCCTCCGCCGCGGCGTACGCGGCGCGCGCCGGGATCACCTGCGCGGTGCTGGTGCCGCAGGGCAAGATCGCGCTGGGCAAGCTGGCCCAGGCGCTCGTGCACGGCGCCAAGCTGCTCCAGGTGCAGGGCAACTTCGACGACTGCCTGGCGCTGGCCGGCAAGCTCGCCCAGGACTACCCGGTCGCCCTGGTCAACTCGGTCAACATCGACCGGCTGCACGGCCAGAAGACCGCGGCGTTCGAGATCGTCGAGGCGCTCGGCGACGCGCCGGACATCCACTGCCTGCCGGTCGGCAACGCCGGCAACATCTCGGCGTACTGGATGGGCTACTCCGAGGACCTGCGGGACGGCAACGCCACCAGGACCCCCCGGATGTACGGCTTCCAGGCGGCCGGTGCGGCGCCCATCGTCACCGGCCAGGTGGTGCCGGAGCCGTCCACCATCGCCACCGCGATCCGGATCGGCAACCCGGCGAGCTGGACGAAGGCGGTCGACGCCCGGGACGCCTCGGCGGGCCTGATCGCCGCGGTCACCGACCGGGAGATCCTGGCGGCGTACCGGCTGCTGGCCCGCGAGGTGGGGGTCTTCGTCGAGTTGGGCAGCGCGGCGAGCGTGGCCGGCCTGCTCCAGCAGGCCGCCGCCGGCGGCGTACCGGCCGGCGCCACGGTGGTCTGCACGGTCACCGGTCACGGCCTCAAGGACCCGGAGTGGGCCATCTCCACCGCCCCCGCCCCCATCACCATCGCCAACGACCCCCTGGCCGCCGCCCGCTCCCTGGACCTCGTCTGACCCTCCGCACCGCTCGCCCCCGTCGAGCCTGCAGTCAGGTCCGGGAGAGGGCTTCCTGACGCGCTGACTTCGTGATCGACACCGGGCTGGCGGCGGGGGCGGGGTGGCTGCGGGCAGGGGGAGCGGGTGGGGGAGACTTTGGGCACCCGCCGACCCCTTCAGGAGTGAGTAACGCAGATGTCGCTGCTCGCCAGATTCAGCCTCGCCAATCGGGGACTGATCGCCCTCATCGCCCTGGTGACCACGGCGTTCGGGGCGTTCGCCGTACCGTCGCTCAAGCAGCAGCTGCTGCCGTCGCTGGAGTTCCCCGCCGCCTTCATCGTGGCGCCGTACCCGGGCGCCGCGCCGGAGATCGTCGAGGCGCAGGTCGCCGAGCCGATCGAGAACAGCCTCCAGGGCATCCCCGGGCTGGAGAAGGTGACCTCCACCTCCCGCGAGGGCGCCGCCACCGTCCAGGTGCAGTACGCGTTCGGCACCGACCTGGACGACGTGGTCAACAAGATGCAGACCGCGCTGAGCCGGATCGACGCGCAGCTGCCCGAGGGCGTGGACCCGCAGGTCATCGCCGGCAGCACCGACGACCTGCCGGCCGTGGTGGTCGCCGCCAGCGGCGGCGGCGACGAGCAGGCCCTGGCCGACAAGCTGCGCAGCACCGTCGTACCCGAGCTGGAGAGCCTGGACGGGGTCCGCACGGTCGACGTGACCGGAACCCGCGACCAGGTCGTGGTGGTCACCCCCGATCCGGCCAAGCTGGCCGCGGCCCGGCTGGCTCCGACCGCCGTCGCCGCGGCGCTGCGGAACAACGGCGTGGCGCTGCCGGCCGGCGCGGTGGCCGATGGCAGCCGGTCGCTCCCGGTGCAGGTGGGCACCCCGATCCGGACGCTGGAGGACCTGCGCGGCATCGTGCTCGCCACCGCTCCCGCCACCCCGGTACGCCTCGGCGACGTGGCCCGGGTGGAGCAGCAGCTCGCCCCGGCCACCGCGATCACCCGCACCAACGGCAAGCCCAGCCTGGGCATCGCGGTCACCGCGAGCCCGGACGGCAACGCGGTGGGCATCTCGCACGACATCCGGGACCGGCTCGACGAGCTGTCCGCCGCCTCCGGCGCCGAGTTGACCGTGGTCTTCGACCAGGCGCCCTTCGTCGAGCGGTCCATCGAGAGCCTCACCACCGAGGGCCTGCTCGGCCTGCTGATGGCGGTCGTGGTGATCCTGGTCTTCCTGCTCTCGGTCCGCTCCACCGTGGTCACCGCGGTCTCCATCCCGCTGTCGGTGCTGGTCGCGCTGATCGTGCTCTGGGCCGGTGACTACTCGCTCAACCTGCTCACCCTGGGCGCGCTGACCATCGCCGTCGGCCGGGTGGTGGACGACTCCATCGTGGTCCTGGAGAACATCAAGCGGCACCTGGAGTACGGCGAACCGAAGCGGGACGCCATCCTCGGCGCGGTCCGCGAGGTGGCCGGCGCGGTGACCGCCTCCACCCTCACCACGGTCGCCGTCTTCGCGCCGATCGCACTGGTCGGTGGCTTCGTCGGCCAGCTCTTCGCGCCCTTCGCGATCACCGTGACGGTGGCCCTGCTCGCCTCGCTGCTGGTGTCGCTGACGGTGATCCCGGTGCTGGCGTACTGGTTCCTGAAGCCGCGGCCGGCCGCCGACGGCGCGGTCCGGCGCAGCGCCGAGGAGAAGGAGCTGCGCAGCCCGTTGCAGCGGGCGTACCTGCCGGTGATCGGCTTCGCCACCCGGTCCCGGGGCACCCGCTGGGCCACCGTGGGGCTGGGCCTGCTGCTGCTGTTCGGCACCTTCGGCCTGGCGCAGAAGCTGGAGACCAACTTCCTCGACGACTCCGGCCAGGACACCCTCTCCATCACCCAGAAGCTGCCGGCGGGCACCGGGCTGGCCGGCACCGACCAGGCCGCCGCCCGGGTCGAGGAGATCCTCCGGCGTACGCCGGGGGTGAAGACGTACCAGGTCACGGCCGGCGGCAACGACAACCCGTGGGCGGGCGGCGGCAACAACACCGCCTCCTTCGCGGTGGCGCTCACCGACGACACGGACGCGGCGGCGGTCCGCAGGACGCTGCGCGCGGACTTCGACGCGCTCGGCGCCGAGGCCGGTGAGTTGAGCTTCGGCGGCGGGCAGAACTCGGCGTCGGCCAACCAGCTCGAGGTGGTCGTCCAGGCCGCCGACCAGGACACGCTGGCCCGGGCCGCCGAGGCCGCCCGGGGCGCGCTGGCCGGTACGCCGGGCGTCGAGGACGTCACCACGAGCCTGGCCACCCAGGTGCCCCGGGTCGAGGTGACCGTCGACCGGGTCGCCGCGGCGCGGGCCGGCTTCACCGAGGCGGCCGTCGGGCAGTTCGTCGCGCAGGCGTACCGGGGCTCCCCGCTGGGCCGGGTCACCCTCGACGGCGGGCAGCAGGACGTGCTGCTCAGCACCGGCGCCCGGCCGCCGCTGACCGTGGACGAGCTGCGCGCCCTGCCGCTGGGCCGGGTCAAGCTGGACGACATCGCCGACATCAACCAGGTCGACGGCCCGCAGCAGGTGACCCGGATCGACGGTGAGCGCAGCGTCTCGATCACCGGTACGGCCACCGGCTCGAACCTCGGCGCCACCACGCAGGAGTTGCAGCAGCGGCTGGACGCGCTGGACGTGCCGGGGGCGACGTTCGCCGTCGGTGGGGTCAGTGCCGAGCAGAAGGACGCCTTCGCCGACCTGGGGCTGGCCGTGCTGGCCGCGATCGCGATCGTCTTCCTGATCATGGTGGGTACGTTCCGCAGCCTGACCCAGGCGCTGATCCTGCTCATCTCCGTCCCGTTCGCGGCCACCGGCGCGATCGCGCTGCTGCTGGTCACCGGCACGCCGCTGGGCGTGCCGGCGCTGATCGGCGTGCTCATGCTGGTCGGCATCGTGGTGACCAACGCGATCGTGCTGCTCGACCTGATCAACCAGTACCGGGGGCAGGGCATGGGCGTGGCCGAGGCGGTGGTCGAGGGCGGCCGGCGCCGGCTGCGGCCGATCCTGATGACCGCCGTGGCCACGGTGTTCGCGCTGCTGCCGATGGCCTTCGGCCTGACCGGCGAGGGCGGTTTCATCTCCCGCCCGCTGGCGGTCGTGGTGATCGGCGGACTGCTCAGCTCGACGCTGCTGACCCTGATCCTGGTGCCGACCCTCTACACGATGGTGGAGCGCACCAAGGAGTCGCTGCGCGAGCGGCGGGCCCGCCGCCGGGGCGTGCCGGAGCCGGTGTCGCCGGCGGCGGCGCCGGAGCCGGCACCCGAGCCGGTTCCGGCCCTGGTCGGGGCGGACGGTTCGCCGGCGGAGGCGACCGTCGAGCCGCCCGCGCGGCGGGCCCCGTCGGCCGCGCTGCTCGACGGCACCGACCAGTTCGAGGTGCTCCGGCTGCCGAAGAGCCGCCGCTCCCCGCTGCCGCCCACGGAGTGACCCACCGCGCCCGTGCCGGGCGCACCGCACCGCCACGATGGCCGTCCCGCTCGGGGCGGCCATCGTGCCGTACGGGGCCCCGGAAAGGGGGCGGTGCGCGGAACGCGCGGGTTGTACCGTGAGTGAGTTGCCACCTACTGTCTGTGCCCCGATGTCCCGGTTGCCGGGGTCGCGGACCGGAGCGGGAGCGGGGTCATGGCGGACGGCGCGGGCGGGGGGTGGGGCCGGCGCACCGTGCTGCGCCGCAGCGCCCTGCTGGCGGGCGGCGCCGCCCTGGGCGCCGCCGGCACCTCGCAGACCACCTGGATCGCCGACCGCCGGCTGCCGCTGGCCGGTGGCCCGGCCAGCGCCACCCTGGGCAGCCGCCACCAGCAGGTCGGCGCCGGCGTGGTCGAGGTCGCCTGGGGGGTGCCCACCGCCGAACGGCTGGTCGCGCTCACCTTCGACGACGGCCCGCAGCCCCGGTGGACGCCGATGGTGCTGGACACCCTGGAGCAGCACCGGGTGCCGGCCACCTTCTTCCTGGTCGGCGCGCGGGCACGGCAGCACGCCGCGCTGGTGCGCGACCGGCTGGGCCGGCACGAGGTCGGCAACCACAGCTGGGGCCATCACGACCTGGCCCGGATGGACGCGCACACCGCGTACGACGACCTGCGGCGCAGCCACGACGCGATCGCCACGGCCACCGGTCAGGCACCCCGGCTGCTCCGCCCGCCGTGGGGACACCTGGGCGGGGCGGTGCTGCACGCGGCCGCCCGGCTGAACTACCGGCTGGTGCTCTGGACCCTGCAGATGGTCGAGGGCGAGTTCCCGAACGACCCCGCGGGCCACGCCCGGCGCATCGTCGCCGACGTCCAGCCCGGCACGATCCTGCTCGGACACGACGTCGGCACCGACAAGCGCCTGGTGGCGCTCCGCGGCCTGCCCGACATCATCACCGGCCTGCGCGACCGGGGGTACTCCTTCGTCACCGTCTCCCAGCTGCTCCGGCGCGCGCCCGCCAGCTGAGCGAGGGATAGGGTTCCGGCGTGTCACCCACCCTCTCGGTCCTGGTCCGCAACCGCGACTTCCGCAACCTTTTCCTCGCCGAGCTGGTGGTGTTCGGCGCCGACTGGTTCGTCATGGTGCCGCTGCTGGTGCTCCTGCCGGAGCTGACCGGCAGCGGGGTGTGGGGGGCGCTGGTGCTCGCCGTGGACACCGGCACGACGGCGCTGCTGCTGCCGTACAGCGGGACCATCGCCGACCGGTTCGACCGGCGGAAGATCATGATGACGGCGAACCTCGCCGCGCTCGCCGGCATCCTGCTGCTGCTCGGGGTCCGGGGGGCCGGCACCGCCTGGCTGGCCCTGGTGTCGATCGCGGCGGTGGCGGTGGCCAAGGCGTTCTACTCGCCGGCCGCCCAGGCCGCCCTGCCCAACGTGCTCGACCCGGCGGACCTGGCCGCGGGCAACGCGATCGCCGGCTCCGCCTGGGGCACCATGACGGTGGTCGGCGCCTCGCTCGGCGGCATGCTCAGCGCCGCCGCCGGCCCGTACGTCAGCTTCTGGGTGGCGGCGGGCGCCCTGGCGGGGGCCGCGGGCCTGGCCGCGCTGATCCGCCGGCCGTTGCAGGCACCCCGGGACCCGGCGGTCGCCACTCCGCGCACCTGGCCGGCGATCCGCGAGGCGCTGCGCTACATCGCGCACCGGCCGCGGGTGCTCGCCCTGGTCACCGTGAAGTCGGCGGTCGGCCTGGGCAACGGCGTGCTGACCGTCTTCCCGCTGCTCGCCGGGGTGTACGGCGTCGGGTCGGTGGGTACCGGCCTGCTCTTCGCCAGCCGCGGCGCCGGCGCCCTGGTCGGCCCGATCCTGATGCGCCGGGTGCTGAGCAACCGGGCCTGGCTGCTCACCGGGCTGGCGCTCTCCATGTCCCTGTACGGCGTGGCCTATCTCGGCGCCTCGGTGGTCGACTGGTTCCCGCTGGTGCTGGTGCTGGTCTTCCTGGCCCACCTGGGCGGCGGCAGCAACTGGGTGATGTCCAACTACGCCCTGCAGGGCGAGGTGCCGGACCGGTTGCGGGGCCGGGTGTTCGCCACCGACATGATGCTCGCGACGCTGGCCATCTCGATCAGCCAACTGGTGGTGGCCCTGGTCGTGGACCGGGTGGACGAGCGGACCGTGCTGGCCGGCTGCGGCCTGGTCACCGTGGTCTACGCGGTGGGCTGGCGGCTGGCCACCCGCCGGCTCTCGCTGACCGACCCGGCGGAGCAGCCGGAGGCGAGCCCGGCCTCCTGACCGGGTCAGGCCGGTTCGTGCGGCGGCGACGGCGGGTACGGGGCCGCGCCGGCGGGCGGGGTGCCCGGCGGGTACGGCCAGCCGGCCCACGCCGGGGGCGGGGCGTCCGGGCCGGTCGCGCGCCGGCCGGCCAGCGCCGCGGCGATCACCAGGGCCAGTCCGAGCGGGTGCAGCACGAGCTGGATCAGGCCGATCAGCATGCTGAGCCGGATCAACTCAGTGCTGCTCCAACCTGCGCCGAGGGAGCGGCTGATGGTCAGCGACCAGAGCAGGCTGACCGCGGCGCCGACCAGCAGCACCGCCACCCCGCCGAGCAGCAGCCCGCGCGGGCCGCGCGGCAGCCGCCGGTTGACCAGCGCCAGCACCAGCCCGACGGCCAGGACGAGGAGGGTCGGCAACTGCGCGAGCACCTGTAGAGCGGTGTTGCCGAGGTAGCGCACGTCATCTCCCGATCTAGGCGGACCGGCGTCAGGCTAGTGGACGGGCGCCATTCCCACGGTCCGGGTGAACCGCCGCGCTGTCGGTGCGGGGCCCTAGCATGAGCCGGTGCCGATGACTTTCACCGCCGGTTCCGTACGGGTCCGGGTGCCCGCGACCAGCGCGAACCTGGGGCCCGGCTTCGACGCGCTCGGGTTGGCCCTGGGCCTGCACGACGACGCGGCGGCCGAGGTGACCACGGGCGGCGTCACGGTGACGGTGACCGGGGAGGGGGCCGGCGATCTGCCGGCGGACGACCGGCACCTGGTGGTCACCGCCATGCGGGCCGCCTTCGACGTGCTCGGCGGACAACCGCCGGGGCTGGCCCTGGAGTGCGTCAACCGGATCCCGCAGGCCCGGGGCCTGGGTTCCTCCTCGGCGGCCATCGTGGCCGGCGTGCTGCTGGCCCGCGCGCTGGTCGCCGACGGTGCCGAGCGGCTGGACGACGCCGCCGCGCTGCGGCTGGCCTCCGAGATCGAGGGCCACCCGGACAATGTGGCGCCCTGCCTGCTCGGCGGCTTCACGATCGCCTGGACGGAGCCGTCCGGCGCCCGGGCGGTCTCGCTGCCCGTGGCGGAGGCGGTGCACCCGACCGTCTTCGTGCCCGAGGAGCGGGGCCTGACCGCCGAGGCGCGGGCCGCGCTGCCGGCCACCGTGCCGCACCCGGACGCGGCGCTGACCGCCGGGCGGGCGGCGCTGCTGGTGCACGCGCTGACCGCCGAGCCGGCGCTGCTGCTGCCGGCCACCGTCGACCGGCTGCACCAGGACTACCGGGCTCCCGGGATGCCGGCGACGGCGGCCCTGGTCGGTGCGCTGCGTGCGGCGGGTGTGGCGGCCGTGGTCAGTGGGGCGGGCCCCACGGTTCTGGCGTTCACCGAGGTTCCTCCGGCCTTCCCGGGGGGAACAAACTGGCAGCGCTGGAAGTTGCCGATAGACGTCAGCGGTGCCCGGGTCACCCGGGGTAGACTGGGACACGCCGAGCGGGACCCTGTTGCCGCAGGTCGGAAGAGTTGATTACGCTCTAGACTCAGCACAGCCGCGAAGCATGCGATCTCCTGCGGGTCGGCGCACCCCCGAAGCTCTCGGCGGTCAGCCCGTCACCCCTGCCAAGGCCCACGCCGCACCGCAGTTTCCACAGGTCGCCGCAGACGGCGAGACCTGCTCACCACGTCGGTGAGTCGGGAAACCGACCGGCTGCTGTGTCACAGACTCCCGCGCCGCGTCCGTGCGAAGCGGGTGCACCGAGGCCGCCCGGCCACCTGGTTCTCGACTCCGGGCAGTCCCGGCCTATCGAGGGAAGGAATCCATTGAGCGACACCACCGACGTGACGTCGGATGTTTCCAACGTCGCTGGCGATGCCACCACCACCGCCGCCCCCACGCGCCGCCGGCGCAGCGGTACCGGCCTGTCGGCGATGCTGCTGCCAGAGCTGCAGAGCCTCGCCGCGTCGCTCGGTATCTCCGGTACGGCTCGCATGCGTAAGGGCGAGCTGATCAGCGCGATCACCGAGCGGCAGGGCGGCGCCGCCGCCGGCACCCCTCGACCGCGGGCCGAGGTCGCGGCTGCGGCCGCTCCCGCCCGGGAGGAGGTCCACGCCGAGGTGCGCGAGGAGCGCGCCGAGACCGAGCGGCGCTCCGCCGAGCAGGCGCCGGCCGCCGAGGCGACCGAGGGCCGCACCCGGAGCCGCCGGGGTCGGGCCGCCGGTGGTGAGGCACGGGCGGCGGAGACCCGCACCGAGGAGGCCACCGCCGAGACCGGCGAGCGGGCCGAGCGCGGCGAGGGTCGGGGCCGGGAGCGCGCCGAGCGCACCGGCGAGCGGACCGAGCGCACCGGCGAGCGGACCGAGCGCACCGGTGACCGTGGCGAGCGTGCCGAGCGCACCGGTGAGCGTGCCGAGCGCACTGGCGAGCGGACCGAGCGCACCGGTGAGCGTGCCGAGCGCACCGGTGAGCGTGCCGAGCGCACCGGTGACCGTGGCGAGCGGACCGAGCGTGGCGAGCGGACCGACCGCGGCGACCGCGGCGAGCGGGCCGAGCGCGGGGACCGCAACGAGCGAGGCGACCGCGGCGACCGCAACGACCGCGGCGACCGGGGCGACCGCAACGAGCGCGGTGACCGGGGCGACCGTGGCGACCGTGGCGACCGCAATGACCGTGGCCCGCGGGCCGAGCGTGACCACGACGCCGACGACGACGGCGAGGGCGGCGGCCGGCGCGGCCGGCGCAGCCGGTTCCGCGACCGTCGGCGCGGCCGTGGCGAGCGGGGCGAGGGTGAGACCGGCGGCCGCGAGCCGCAGGTCGGCGAGGACGACGTGCTCGTCCCGGTCGCCGGCATCATCGACGTGCTCGACAACTACGCGTTCGTGCGGACCACCGGCTACCTGGCCGGCCCGAACGACGTGTACGTCTCGATGTCCCAGATCAAGAAGTACGGCCTGCGCCGCGGTGACGCGATCACCGGCGCCGTGCGGGCCGCCCGGGACGGCGAGCAGCGGCGCGACAAGTACAACCCGCTGGTCCGGCTGGACACCATCAACGGGATGGAGCCCGAGGAGGCCCGGCGCCGGCCGGAGTTCTACAAGCTCACCCCGCTGTACCCGCAGGAGCGGCTGCGGCTGGAGACCGAGCCGCACATCCTGACCACCCGGGTCATCGACCTGGTGATGCCGATCGGCAAGGGCCAGCGCGCCCTGATCGTCTCGCCGCCGAAGGCCGGTAAGACCATGGTGCTGCAGGCGATCGCGAACGCGATCACCCGCAACAACCCGGAGTGCCACCTGATGGTGGTGCTGGTCGACGAGCGGCCGGAAGAGGTCACCGACATGCAGCGGTCGGTGAAGGGCGAGGTCATCGCGGCCACGTTCGACCGTCCGCCGCAGGACCACACCACGGTGGCGGAGCTGGCGATCGAGCGGGCCAAGCGCCTGGTCGAGCTGGGCCACGACGTGGTCGTGCTGCTGGACTCGGTGACCCGGCTGGGCCGGTCGTACAACCTGGCGGCGCCGGCCAGCGGCCGGATCATGTCGGGTGGTATCGACTCCACCGCGCTCTACCCGCCGAAGCGCTTCCTGGGCGCGGCGCGGAACATCGAGAACGGCGGCTCGCTGACCATCCTCGCCACCGCGCTGGTGGAGACCGGGTCGATGGCGGACACGGTCATCTTCGAGGAGTTCAAGGGCACCGGCAACGCCGAGCTCAAGCTGGACCGGAAGATCGCCGACAAGCGGGTCTTCCCGGCGATCGACATCAACCCGTCCGGCACCCGCAAGGAGGAGGTCCTCCTCGCGCCGGAAGAGCTGGCGATCATCCACAAGCTCCGGAAGGTGCTGCACTCGCTGGACTCGCAGGCGGCGCTCGACCTCCTGCTGGACCGGCTCAAGCAGTCCCGGACGAACATCGAGTTCCTGATGCAGATCGCGAAGTCCACCCCGGGCGAGTGAGCTGACGGAACGACGCGAGGGGCACGGCCTGCGGGCCGTGCCCCTCGTCGCGTCCCGGGATCGCCGCCGGACGACCGCCGACGGCAGGGCGCGACGCCGCCGAGCGAGCTGCCGCACCGGCCTCACGCTGCCGGATGGTCGCCGGCCCGACGCCGCCGACGGGTGAAGTTTTTCTTCGGTTAAGCCGAGAGCTATTGAAACTTCTGTTCAGTCTCGGTTGACTGTCGTCCATGCGTATCCGCAGTCGAACCGCCCGTCTCGCCGGCGTCCTGCTGCTGACGCCGGTGCTCACGCTGGCCGGACCCGTACCGGCCGGCGTCGCCGCGCCTCCGGTCGGTAGCGCCAGCGCCACGCCGGCCGAGGACGCACCGGCCGCCTCCTCCCGACCCGACACCGCGGTCACCCTGGCCAGCCCGGCCGCCACCGCCACCACCGGCGGCCTGGAACCGGCCGGTGGCCTGGAGACCGCGAAGGCCACCCGCCCGGTCGCCCCCGGGCTCGAACTGACCTCCTTCGACCGGTACGACGCCGCCGGCTGGCTGCGCGCCGACGCGCTCACCGCCGACCTCTCCGGGGGCGTCACCGTCGACTACGTCAACTCCGGGGCGGTCACCCGGGACGAGCCGCTGCGGGCGGCGGTGGACCGCTCCCGGGCGGTCGCCGCGGTCAACGGCGACTTCTTCGACATCAACGCCTCCGGGGCGGCGCAGGGCATCGGTATCCAGTCCGGCGAGCTGATCCAGTCGCCGGTCGCCGGGCATGCCAACGCCGCCGCGATCAGCGCGGAAGGGCTGGGCCGGATCGTCCAGGTCGGCTTCGAGGGCAGCGCCGCCCTGCCGGCCGGGCCGGTGCCGCTGACCCAGTTCAACAACATCGTGCAGCGCGACGGAGTGGGCGTCTTCACGCCGCTCTGGGGGACGTACTCCCGGGGGCGGGCGGTGGAGGGCGCGGCCCGGGTGGTCGAGGTGACGGTGACCGGCGGGCAGGTCGCGACCGTGGCCACCACGGCCGGAACGGGGCCGATCCCGGCCGGCAGCACGGTGCTGCTCGGCCGGGAGGCGGGGGCGGACGCCCTGGCCGCGCTGCGCCCCGGCGACCCGGTGGACCTGACCTGGCGGCCGAAGGCCGCCGACGGCAGCAGCCCGCGCGCCGCGGTCGGCGGCGGCAGCGTGCTGGTCCGCGACGGGGTCGTGCAGGACGTCGCCGACGCCAGCCTGGCGCCGCGTACCTCGGTCGGCTTCACCGCCGACGGACGCAAAATGATCATGCTGACGATGGACGGCCGGCAGGTGGACAGCCGGGGCGTGACCCAGACCGAGATGGGCCGGATGATGCGCGAGCTCGGCGCGTGGAACGCGCTGAACCTCGACGGCGGCGGCTCCTCGACCCTGCTGGCCCGGGAGCCCGGCGCGGCCACGGTCCAGGTGGAGAACAGCCCGTCCGACGGCACCGAACGCCCCGTCCCGAACGGCCTGGCCATCTACGCGCCGCAGGGCAGCGGCCGGCTCACCGGCTTCTGGCTGGAGACCGCCAGCGACCCGACCGCCGCGCCGGGCGTCGCCCCGGTGCGCGGCGGCCGACCCGACCGGGTCTTCCCCGGCCTCACCCGCCGGCTCACCGCCGCCGGCTACGACGAGACGTACGGTCCGGCCGCCGGCACGCCGGACTGGCGGGCCACCCCGGCCGCCCAGGGCCGGGTGGACGACGCGGGGGTGTTCCGGGCCGGCCGGCCCGGCCACGCCACCGTCACCGCCTCCCGGGGGACGGCGCGCGGCAGCATCGAGCTGACCGTGCTCGGCCCGCTGGAGCGGATCGACGCCACGGTGGACCGGCTCGGCCTGAACCAGGCAGGCGACAGCGGCCTGTTCGGCGTGGTCGGCTACGACGCCGAGGGCAACACCGCGCCGATCGAGCCGGCCGACCTGCGCCTGGCGTACGACCACGACCTGCTCGAGATCACCCCGCGGCCGGACGGCAACCTCGACGTGCGGGCCCGCGTCGACAGCGGCTCCGCACTGGTCACGGTGACCGTGGGCGGGACCACCACGGTGCTGCCGGTGACCGTCGGGCTGACCGACGTGCCGGTGGCCGGCTTCGACGACGCGGCCTCCTGGAGGTTCAGCCAGGCCCGGGCCGCCGGCTCGGTCGCCCCGGCGGCCGGCCACACCGGCACCGGCCTGAAGATGTCGTACGACTTCAGCCAGTCCACCGGCACCCGGGCCGCGTACGCCGACCCGCCCGCCTGGATCGACGTGCCCGGCCAGCCGCAGGCGTTCGGCATGTGGATCAAGAGTAACGGCACGGGGGAGTGGCCCAGCCTGCACCTGCACGACGCCCAGGACACCCAGTTCGTGCTCCGCGGCCCGTACCTCACCTGGACCGGCTGGCGCTACGTCGAGTTCGCCGTCCCGGCCGGGGTGCAGTACCCGGTGCGGGTGCGCCGGTTCTACGTGGCCGAGACCGATCCGGCCAAGCAGTACCGCAGCGAGGTGGTCATCGACGACCTGGTGGCCCGGGTCCCGCCGACCCTCCAGGCGCCGGATGAGGCGAACCGCACCGACCGGGTGGTGCTCCGCGACGGCACGGTGGACGGCGCGCCGTGGCGCTTCGCGGTGCTCTCCGACGCCCAGTTCGTGGCCGCGAACCCGGACAGCGACCTGGTCGCCCAGGCCCGCCGTACGCTCCGCGAGGTCAAGGCGGCGAAGCCGGACTTCCTGGTGATCGACGGGGACTTCGTGGACACCGCCTACCCGGCGGACTTCGCGCTGGCCAAGCGGATCCTCGACGAGGAACTGGGCGGGCAGCTGCCGTACTACTACGTGCCGGGCAACCACGAGATCATGGGTGCCCCGATCGGGAACTTCGCGGCCGTCTTCGGCGACACCTCCCGGGTCTTCGACCACCGGGGCACCCGGTTCGTCACGCTGAGCACGGCCACCGGCTCGCTCCGCGGTGGCGGCTTCGACCAGGTGGAACTGCTCCGGTCCACGCTCGACGCGGCGGCCGCCGACCCGGCCGTGGGCTCGGTGGCGGTGCTCTTCCACCACCCGCCCCGCGACCCCAGCCCGGCCAAGGCCAGTCAGCTCCTCGACCGCAAGGAGGCGGCCCTGGTGGAGCAGTGGCTGGCCGACTTCCAGCATCGCACCGGCAAGGGCGCGCTGATGGTGAACGGGCACGTCGGCACCTTCCACGCCGACCGGGTGGACGGCGTGCCGTACGTGATCAACGGCAACTCCGGCAAGGACCCGTCCACCCCGGCCCAGCTGGGCGGCTTCACCGGCTGGACGGAGTTCGGCGTCGACCCGGTGAGCCCGCAGGAGGCCGAGCGGGCCCGGCGGGACCCGCTGGCCGAGGGGCCGGAGTGGGTGGCGGCCGAGTTCCACGCCCACCTGGACCGGCTCGACCTGGCCGCGCCGGCCGAGGTCACGGTCGGTGTCCCGGCGCTGGTCACCGCGACGCTCACCCAGCCCAGCGGCCGGACCGTCCCGGTGGCCGCGCCGGTCAGCGCCGACTGGTCCGGCTCGCCGAACCTGCACATCGGCGACGCCAGCGGGGTGAAGCCCTGGCACGTGGCCCGCTTCGACCCGGCCACCGGGCGGCTGACCGCGCTGCGGCCCGGCGCCCAGGTGCTGCTCGCGGTCACCGTCAACGGCGTCCGCGCCCAGGCGACGGTGGCCCTGGCGGCGGCGGAGGCGCCCGCCGCCTGACGCCCGGCCCCGGGGGCGGCGGGGGGGGGGGCCGCCGCCCCCGGGGCGGGCCCCCCCCCCCGGGGCGGCCCCCCCCAGGGAAGGCGA